>CAZMJP010000008.1:20086-31471 GCA_964566895.1 uncultured Gammaproteobacteria bacterium | reverse complement strand
GTAACCAATTCCTTTACCTCAACATCCTTAGATAATTTGTCCATTTGTTTTTGTAAAAATTCATCATGCTGCCAATAAAGGCCGCTACCGACCGCTCCCATTTTTATTAAAACCAGCTTTCTTAAAAACTCAATTAAATCAGTAACAAATTGTTCAAGGTCTATCCCCTCTTCCAAAAGCCGGTTAATCATTTTAACCGATTTCGCCGCATCTTTTTTAAAAACCAATTCTAAAAATTCAACGATTAAATTTGTTTGGGCCGGCGGAATAACCAAATTGGCTTCTTCCAGAGTAATCTCCCCCCCGTCTATAGACAAAATCTGGCCGAGCAAACTTTCGGCGTCGCGAACGCAGCCCTCGGAACGAATCGCGACGGTTTTTAATATCTTCTCGTCAACCTTAACTCCTTCGGCTTTAACGATTCTCTCCAATCTGCTGACAATCTTATCCAGACTAACTTTAACAAAATCAAACCTCTGACAGCGGGAAATAATCGTCTCCGGCAGTTTATGTATCTCAGTCGTGGCTAAAATAAAAATAATGTGAGGAGGCGGTTCTTCAAGAGTTTTAAGCAGGGCGTTGAAAGCCGCGGTGGAAAGTTGATGGCACTCGTCAATGACAAAAATCTTGTATTTGCCTTGAGTGGGCGGAATGCGGCTATAAGCAATGATATTTTCCCTCACATTGTCGACGCCGGTTTGCGAAGCCGCGTCTAGTTCATTCAAATCCAAAAACCGCCCCCGGACAATATCCTGGCAACTCTGGCATTGATTGCAAGGTTCGCTCTGCCCTTGTTTTCTTTTTTCACAATTGACCGCCTTGGCGAACAAACGGGAAACCGTCGTCTTCCCCAAACCGCGGGGACCGGTGAATAAATAAGCATGAGCTATTTTGCCCTGCTTAATCTCATTCTCCAAAATCTTAATCGTGTTTTCCTGTCCAATAACCTCGGAAAAAGTTTGCGGTCTGTATTTGCGATAAATTACCATAAACGCGCAGTAAATAAAAAATCAAATATATATTTTTATATCTTTATCTCGCCCGCTTTTCTTCTCTCTAAAATCTCTCTTTCAACCAGCGCCTTATCCTGACCATATCTCAATTGGGATAATTCTTTGACTATTTGAGAGATCTCTGGATTTCCTTTTTGCGGCGGCAACGGTTGAAGATTAAACGGCAGCAAGGACTGATTATCAACCAAAAGTTTAATATAGGCGTTGTATTTCTCCACGTTGATTAAATCGTAAGTGTTAAAAACCGGTTCAAATTCCTTGGCGATAAATTCGGCATCCTCCACCCCGATTTTGAAAGCAATAATGGTCCCAACTGTGCCAAAAATAGCGTCCCGGATTGAGGTGTCCTGCCCTTTAACTAATTGACCGATATATTGGTGGGCGATAGTTAAACAAAGTCGATATTTTCTGGCTTCGGCTAAGATAACGCCAATGCTTTCGGTGATAAAATTCTGAAATTCGTCAATATAAAGATAAAAATCTTTTCTTTGCTCTTCGGGCAAATCAGTCCGAGAAAGAGAGGCAATTAAAATTTTACCGACTAAAACTAATCCTAAAAGATAAGCGTTTAAATCGCCAATTCTACCCTTAGATAGGTTAATTAAAAATATCTTCTGCTCGTCCATTATTTTCCGAAAATTGAAAGCGCTTTTTTGCTGACCAATAATCGGCCGCATAATATCATTGGCAGTAAATTGATTGAGTTTTGAGGTGATGTAAGGAGTTACATTAGACAAAGCCGCTTCGCCGCCAGCTTTCTCCGCTTCCTTAACCCAAAAGTCGTGGACAACGGGGTTTGAACAATGGTTTAATTTAAATCTGCGAAAATCAGGGTCAGCCATTACTCTGGAGATTTCCATTAAGGTGGCTCCGCTCTCAGGGTGTTCCATAATCAAAAGCATGGCATTCCTCATATATTGCTCGAACATCGGCCCTCCGGTAGTCTTTAAATCATAGAGTTTGTCAAAGATATTAATCATTTCGTTGATTAAAAACGTCTTTTGCTCCGGATATTTCGGGTCGTACTCTAAAAGATTCAAGCCCATGGGCCGGGTCGTATTGGCCGGGTCAAAATAAATAACGTCTTCGGCGCGTTCTTTGGGAATGTGTTCTAAAATCGCTTCAATTAAATCGCCATGGGGGTCAATTACGCAAAGCCCCCGACCCTCTTTAACGTCCTGAATAGCCATATTGGAAATCAAAACCGACTTACCGGTTCCGGTTTTACCAATAATGTAAATATGGCGGCGGCGGTCGCCATTTTTAATGTAAATGTTTTTCTCTTCGCTCCGATAAAGATTACGTCCCAACATCAATCCTTCGGTTGGCACGCCAACGGAAGCCGCGGCTTTTTTAGCGATTAACCATCTAATATTGGGCGTTTCAGTAATCGGTAAGGGAAAATGGAAAACGCTGGTCATCTCTTCAGTATTCAAAACAAAAGATTTTTTTTCGTCAAAAATCCGATAGATAAAATTATAAACTGTTTCCGGAGAACTATCTTTAGATATTGTAAAACCATTACCATACTTATAGCCGGTATATTGAGCAAAAGAATTAACAATGTTGTTTAAATACCTTTCCGCCCTTTCCTTGTTTTGGGCTGAGACGATAATTCTAATGTTAACATCCAAACCGGCTTTATTCGCCTTCTCTTCTATTGATTTAACCACTTCCTGCTCCATCGGCGAAAGCTGGTGCGGTTTTTTAACTTCTTCGCTTGATTGGTCTTTTTTGGGCGCAGGAGAGATAAATCCGGAAAGACTTTTCAAAAACTTAGGCAAGCCGCCGCTGACCGACCGGAGAGATTGCTCCAGATTTTTGCCCTGCTGCATTTCTGAAGCTACCCTGGCGCCAAAATGACGCCATTTCGGCCTGGCTGAACGAGCGACCAACTGAATTACTGCCGCATCTTCCTGAGCAATCCTGCTTAAAGAGTTAAGAACGGCGCTTAAAGGGTCTGTTTCCATTTTCAGATACGTTTTTATTGGAAACATGGAATGCCTTTTTAATTTAAGATAGGCGCCGGCTATCTGGCCTTGGGGAAAAAAAATATTACGGTCTTCCAATTCCTGAATACAAGCCGTGGGATATTGAGCTTGAATCTGTTGCTCAAAAAATTGCTGCAAATATCTGGGAACGGCAATATAAAAGGAAATTATTCCGTCTTTGTCGGAAATAATTTCAAAAGCAAAATGATCTGAACGACCAAAAAGCCAAGCCCGCCAACCCTTTTGGGCTCTTAAACCGCCGACATTGTCAAAAAAATTCTCCGTCGGCGAGAGCATTTCTTTGACGCTCTTATTCTCTTCTTTGTCACTACCTGGCGGCTCTTTAGGCAAGGTAACCAAAAGAACGGCATTCTGAAAAGAAAAACTAATCCTGGCCGTTCTTCTTAAAAAATACCTGACGATAAATAAGGCGATAGAACAAAGAACTAATAGTATAAAAACAATAAACAAAAACTGGGAGTTAACCAATAATAAGTCCTTACCCCTCTCTTGAATTTGCTCTAATGATAGAAGATCCAAATTCTCTGGATTCATACTTCGTAGGGTAATCCAAACCTACAAACGAATATATATGTTCCAAATAGACGAAATTCGGGCTGTTTAAAACACTTTAATCTATTTTTTTCTTTTTCTCGGCTAAAGCCATAATTCTATCCGTTTTTATTTTAATTTCTTTCTCTAAAAAGAATCTGTTAACTCCGGGGACAATCATTAACCATTCTCTTATCAGAACTATTATTTTGTAAACCACCACTTTGGCTCGCTCGATTATCAGTTCTATCTTGGAAGCGGTTTCTTCTCCCTTTTCTTTAAACTCTTGCCTTAAATTATCAGGCAAGTTTTGGTAAACTTTTTCCAACCCCTCTGATAAAATTTTTTCAATCTCCTTTAGGGTTTCGCTCTTTTCTCCAACCAAACCAGAAACCGGAACCGACGTGGATGTCGTTGGTTCTTTTCTAACTTTAGGAGATGGGACCGCCTTCCCTGATTCACCCGTTTTCAACTTTTCCCCTTCCAATTCCGGGCTGGCCAATGTCTCCGGAGATGGTTCCATTTTGGGTTGTTCCGAAGAAACCGGCATTTCTTTTATTTCTCGACGCATATGTCTAAATAGATAAATTAAACTTGTTCCGTTGTTTATTATAGAACAAATACAGATTAATGCCAAGTACCGCCGGCCAAAGTCGCCCTGTCATCCGATGAGACACCACGAGTTTATCCTATGGCAAACCCTGATTTCATAGCTGACCCCTTACCATATAGCCCCGAGGGGAATCGAACCCCTATTACATGATTGAGAATCATGCGTCCTAACCGTTAGACGACAGGGCCAAATGGTGAGGGGCTAACCACTAGACGCGGCTTATTTAAATTATAAACTCTAAACAATAAACGACAGATGTATTCGGACTGTTAATTAATCGTCATTATTATATTATTGAATTTATAATTTTAATCAAGAGACAAAAAAAGGGGTCTTAACGACCCCTAAAGAAAATTTAACTAACCTAGATAAACTCGGCTTCTTCCCACCTCACAAATGGAGAGGTGAGAACAATATAGGCGCAAAGATACATGCCCTCCTCTCTGTGGGAGCACTTCCCACATTTTCCTCGCAGAGAGCAAACTCTTGTCGCTCTCTTTTGGCACAGCGCGGGGGAATAGAAAACCGCCGCCCCCACACTGAGGCAGGCTGACCTTAACGAAGCAGATTGATTGACCCGCCCCGTTAAGATTGCCGGTTTCTCCCCTTTATATAATAAGGGGACTTCGTCCAGATTGATTATCTGGACCGATTCTTCTCGATAATTTACAATTCTCATTATTCCTCCCTATTTTTTTAAGAATTTACTGTTAACCATAGCAAACTTTCTTGACTTTGTCAAGGAATTAAAGTAAAATTATCAGTATGATTCTCAAAAGTGTTGACCCGCAAATCGCTTTTTTCCTGAAAAAAGAAATCAACCGCCAAAGACAAGGGCTGGAATTGATTCCTTCGGAAAACTTCGTTTCCCAAGCGGTTTTAACCGCCCTTGGTTCGCCCTTGACCAACAAATACTCCGAGGGTTGCCCGGGCAAAAGATATTACGGCGGCAACCAATTTATCGACCAGATTGAATTTCTAGCCGTTGAGCGGGCAAAAAAACTGTTTCACGCCGAGCATGTCAATGTTCAGCCCTACTCCGGCTCGCCGGCAAATCTGGAAGTTTATTTCGCTTTTCTCCAGCCCGGTGACAAAATTATGGGGATGAATCTGGCTCACGGCGGGCACTTGACTCACGGCCATAAGGTCAATTTGTCGGGCAAGATATTCAATTTTATTCACTACGGAGTTGACCAAAAAACTCATTTGATTGACTATAACGAGGTTGAAAAGTTGGCAAAAAAACATAAACCGAAAATCATTGTTTCCGGCGCTACGGCTTATCCGAGAATCATTCATTTTAAAAAATTCGCTGAAATCGCCAAAAAAATCGGGGCAATTTCCCTCGCCGATATCGCCCACGTCGCCGGCCTGATTATCGGAGGGGTCCACCCGTCTCCCTTTCCCTTTACCGATATCGTTACCACCACCACTCATAAAACTTTGCGCGGGCCGAGAGGAGCGATGATTATGTGCAAAAAACAATACGCGCCGATAATTGATAAAATGGTTTTTCCGGGGATGCAAGGCGGACCGCACAATCATACCACCGCCGCTATCGCCGTCGCTCTTAAAGAAGCGTCAAAACCAAATTTTAAAATTTACGCCAAGCAAATTGTCAAAAACGCCAAAGCCCTGGCTCAATCCTTAAAAAATCAAGGGTTAAATCTTATCTCCGGCGGGACCGACAACCATCTTATTCTGATAGACTTAACTGAAACGGGCATTACCGGGAAACAGGCTGAAAAAACTTTGGAGCAAACCGGCATTTACGTCAATAAAAATATGATTCCTTATGATTCCCGGACTCCTTTCGACCCTTCGGGAATCCGCTTGGGCACTCCGGCTTTAACCACCCGCGGGTTTAGGCAAAAAGATATGGAGATAATCGGCCAACTAATCGCTCAAGTAATTCACAATATCAATAACCGCCGAATTTTAAAAAAGGTTAACCAAACAGTTAAAGAACTAAGTAACCAATATCCGCTATGGTATTAGATGGTAAAAAACTGGCAAGGCAAATCCGCGAACAGGTTAAAAAAAATATTGAAAAAGATAAACTTAAACCTGGTTTAGCGGCTATTTTAATTGGCAAAGACCCCGGCTCCTTAGTCTATCTTAGCTTAAAACGAAAAGCGGCTAAAAAAATCGGCATTCACTTTAGGGAAATTGCTTTATCCGGCAAAGCTAGCCAAAAAAAGGTTCTCAATCTGATTGATAAATTAAATAAGAATAAAACAATTCATGGCATTATTGTCCAGTTTCCTTTGCCAAGACATCTTAAACCTAACCCAATTATTAAAGCCATTTTGCCAGCCAAAGATGTTGATGGTTTCAATCCCGAATCTAAATTTATTCCCCCAACCCATCAAGCTATTTTAAAATTACTTAAAGCGACTAACAAAAATCTTAAAAATAAGAAAACTCTTATTTTGTCTGAAAATCCTGTTTTTGCCGATCTTTTGGCCAAAATCCTACAGAAAAGAGGTCTTCGTTGCCCGGCCAAGGACCCAAGACAGGCCGACGTTTTAATTGTCGCTCTGGGAAAACCGAAAATCATCAAACCAAAAATGGTCAAAGAGAATTCAGTCGTTATTGACGTGGGCTATACCAGAATCAGGGGCAAGCCCGCGGGCGACGTTAGTCCCGAAGTCCAAAAAAAGGTCGCTTATCTCTCCCCCGTCCCCGGCGGCGTCGGACCTTTAACTGTGGCTTACCTCTTGCGTAACACATATCTCGCCTGCAAAAAAACTCGTTTACAAACTAATAAAAAATGATAAAATGATAAAATGTCCAAAATATTAAGTATCTTCCAAATTATTATCTCTTTTCTTTTGGTTGTTTGTATTTTAGCTCAATCACGCGGCGGCGGTTTATCAACCGCTTTTGGCGGAAGCGGCGAATCGTATGGCACCAGACGAGGAATGGAAAAAATAATCTTTATCGCGACCATTGTTTTAGCAATCATTTTTCTTGGCTTAGGAGTTGCTCGTTTACTCATCGATTAGTAAAAATGTTTAAATAAGGTTTTTAAAAAAAATGTTTAGACGATTGCCAAATTTAAAGCAAATCAAATATCTCGGCCGCATTCTGACAAAAAAAGAGAAAAAATATATTGCATCCTTACTGCTTCTTATGCTTTTTTCTCTTTTTTTTCTTATCGGTCGGATTTATTTTCCAAAATTAAAAACCAAACCGGCTCCCGGCGGTAAATATATAGAAGGGCTGGTCGGCGTTCCAAAAGTAATTAACCCCATTTTGGCCGTTGACGACGTTGACTTAACTCTCGTCCGCCTAACCTTTTCCGGACTTCTAAAATACGACAAAAACCTGGAATTAAAGCCAGATTTAGCTGAAACCGTTACCGTTAGCGATGACCAAAAAAAATATACCTTTTGTTTAAAACAAAACTTATTTTGGCATGACGGAGAAGCGCTAACCCTTAATGATGTAATTTTTACTTTTGAAATAATAAAAAATCAAGTTTTTAAAAATTCTTCTTTAGAAAGATTGAGACGGGCTAATTTCTCAAAAATAGACGATAATTGTTTAGAGTTCAATTTAGAAAAATCCTCCTCCACTTTTTCATCGGACCTAACCCTGGGCATCTTGCCTAAACATATCTGGAGCCAAATTGACCCGGAAGATTTTCCCCAATCTGAATTTAACCTTAAGCCTGTCGGTAGCGGACCTTTTAAATTTGACTCTTTGGCCAGAGACGACGCCAACCAGATTAAATTTTATACTTTGAAACGAAACGAAAAATATTTTCAACCGCCTTATTTAGAGGAGATAATTTTCAAATTCTATCCCGACCCGGAAACAGCCACCGAAGCTCTTAAAATAAATCAAATCGACGGATTAGTTTCCGTCCCAAAAGAAAATGACGAGGAACTAAACCAAAATAAAAAACTTAAATATTATCAAATCAATTTGCCGTACTATACGGCCGTATTTTTTGACCTCCGAGACAAAGAAAACAAAAAAACATCTCCTCTTCAAGAAAAAGCCGTGAGGCAAGCTTTGACCTACTTGACGCCTAAAAAACAAATTTTCAAATCGGTTTTTAACCAAAAAGGAACTATTATTTATGGGCCTATTCTTTCTCAATCTTTCGCTTTTGACCCAAATATCCAAAAATACGATTATAATCCCGAATTAGCCGAAGACATCTTTAAACAAGCCGGCTGGGAGAGAAAAGAAAACGGATTTTTAGAAAAAAACGGGGAAATGCTTGAAATAAGATTAACAACGGCTAACCAACCCGACCTTTTAAACGCGGCCACCTTAATCCAAAAATCCTGGCAAGAAGCCGGAGTTAAAATAAAATTTATCACCATTCCTTTTGAGCAAATCAGAGAAATCATTATTAAACGCAATTTTGACGCCTTTCTCTACGGTGTTTTGGAAAATACCAATTCCGACCCTTACCCTCTCTGGCATTCCTCCCAAATTGAACCTCCGGGGCTGAATCTTACCGGGTTTAAAGACCGACGGGTTGATGAATTATTGGAAAAAGCCGCCTTGACCGACGACAAAGAAGAGAAAAAAACATATTATCGAAAATTTCAAGAACTCATTGTTCAAAACTTGCCGGCGATTTTTCTATACAGCCCTACTTACGTTTATTTAGTCAACCAAAAAATAAAAGGTATTGATATTGACCAACTTAATCATCCTGAAGACCGTTTTATCAACATTGAAGGATGGTATATCAAAACAAAAAAACAGTTTAATAATTAAAACGAGTTTATCTCTTTTTAGCCCACGTGGTGGAATTTGGTATACACACAGGCCTCAGAAGCCTGGCTCGCAAGAGCGTGTCGGTTCGACCCCGACCGTGGGCACCAGTCAGCGATTTCAGTGGCGGAGTATCTGTTTATTGGTAAAAAGGGCTGTTGGTTCTCAGCCACTTTATTTTAAAATTTAAGGTGCGGCTGATCCGCCCCTGGCAGAGACTCCGACCGAGAGCACCCCCTCTGCCCCGCCAATTAAATTCCAAAAGCCTTAAGATATCTCTTGACTTTTCTAAAGTTTTCGTTTAAAATATAATATAAAATATTGGAGGATATATAATGAAATTTCGAATCGTCTGTCTATTATGTAAAAAGATTATCCAGGATGGCGACGGGCTAGAAACGAGTGCCATCTGTGACGAATGCCAAAAAAAATTAAAAGGGAAAGAAGAGACAAAGAACACCAATAATGCCCCCCCCTCTGAATAACTTTAACAAAAATAGGTAGTGGCTCAACACTGCCTATTTGTTATCTTACTTGACAAATATAAATAATTCTGTTATTGTTATATAAAAGGCAAATTTAAATATTTAAATAGGAGGAATAAAAATGGAAGAAGAGGTGGTTAATTTTTTAAAAAACAGGTGTTATTTTCTTTACCGAGAGTTGAGGATGAGAAAAAAGACCCTCGGTAAAATTATCCGTTATATCCAAAAACACCGGGACGAACCGCATCTCATGCTCTCCAGAGCCGTGGTAAAAATAATGAGATTCCGGCAAAACCAGTTGAAAAAAAGAATCAAAAATCTGCAGATCAAGATCAGAAAATATAGAGAAGCGATAGTCGGATTAAAACAAAACAACCCGGATCCGGCGATAAAGCTTTTGGAAGAGATACTATTTGAGACGCCGGCGGTCCCGATGATCACCTCTTCTGAGGTGATGATACCATCCCCAAACCCATTGGGGGAGAGAATCGGAGAAATGATCAATAAGCTATGGTCGCGTCTCAATCCTAACCCATAATCGAATTTGAAACAGCCGGTGAATTTTAAACGAATTTCACCGGCAATTTTTTATCCCTTGTTTTGAACTACTTTGTCTTAATCTCCTCCAAGATTTGGCCAAGTTTTTCAATTTCTTGCCCGTAACCGGCCCAATCTCCACGGCGCTGGGCATTAACAGCGTTTTGATAATACTCCCAAGCTTGATTTATTAAATCCGATTCCGGCTCAAAAACTTTTTCTATCGAAGAAGAAACAACCTCTTCGCTCGATTCCTTTTGTGGAGTAAATATCTTTCCCAAAGCCAAGTTCAACGTCTCCTCCATGGCAATTTGACTCTCATAAGAGACGATGACTCTTTTCAACTCCGGGATTCTTCCCCCCTCGGCCCGCAAGTAAATCGGCTGGACATAAAGCAGGGACTTTTCAATTGGAATAACCAAAAGATTCCCCTTGATTACTTCAGAACCGCGCTGGTCCCAAAGAGTCAACTGCCGCGAAACTTCCGTATCCTGATTAATTCGATTAACAATTTGTTTTGGGCCGAAAACCAACTTCTGTTTTGGAAAACGATAAACAACTAATTGCCCGTAATACTGCCCATCGTTGCGGGCAACCATCCAAGCGGACAAATTATCCTTGCCTCGGGGAGTAAAAGGAATCATTAAAATAAATTCTTCCTTCTCTTCCCCGGGCAATTTCATAATCATATGTCTTATCGTCGGGTCTGTCTTTCCCCCGCTAGCCAAGACCGGAATTTCCCACTGGTCTTCTTTATTGTAAAATATCTGGACCTCGTCCATATGATAAACAACATAAAGTTTCGTCTGGTAATTGAATAAATCTTCGGGATATCTGAGGTGGGACTTTAAATCATCGTCCATCTGATCAAGCGACAAAAAAACATTCTTCCCTCCGGAGGCGGATTCCTCCTCGCGGGAAAAAATCTTGGCATAAGTCTGAATAAGCGGATCGTTTGGGTCGGAAACGTAAAACTGCATCTGGCCATCATAGGCGTCAATAACCGCTTTGACCGAATTTCTGATGTAATTGATTTGTTTAAATAAATACGGTTGAAGGTCACGGCTTAAATCTGTCACCAATTGAGCGTAGGGATATTGATTGCCGGTCGTGTAGGCGTCAACAATCCATTTTAATCTCCCCTCTCGAGTAACCACCAAGTAAGGGTCGGAGTCAAAACTTAAAAACGGCAAAACGCGCCTGACCCGACTTTGAACGTCCCGATAATACATTATCCGGGAATCGGAAGTAATATCGTTTGACAAAAAAATCTTAAACGACCCGAACCTCAAGGCGAACAATAATTTGCGGAAAATGGAATTAATTTTAACCCCCCCTTGCCCTTGATATCTGGTAAAAACATTCTCGTCTCCGGCCGGGTAATCAAACTCTTTTGTCCCGGTATTAACCACCGCATAATCATTGGAGAGCTCTCCATAATATATCTCCGGCCG
>CAZMJP010000008.1:0-19986 GCA_964566895.1 uncultured Gammaproteobacteria bacterium | reverse complement strand
GCCTGAAGATGATACTTAAGATAAGGAGTTTCTTTGACTAATTCATTGGGCAAGACGACTAATTTTTGCACCACGGCCGGATAAGCCAAAGCGCCCAAAATAAACACTAAAAGATAAAATCCAAGGCCGGCAAAAATTAGACGATTAAGAGGTTTGAAAATATTAATCAGACATAATAAAGCGACGACTAAAGCGATGAAAACCAGAACTTTTAAAAACGGCAGCAAAGCGTTAATATCGGCATAACTGGCTCCGATAAAAGGCCCGGTGCGGCTATAAACAAGATTTGGAATCCTAATAAAGTAAATCCGCGCCGCAGTTAAAACAAAGAAAAACAAACCAATTGCTGAGTAATGAATCCTAGCCGCTTTGCTGATTAAGAATTTTTTCCCCTGACTAAAGGTCAATCCCCCTCGCAGAGTATAAATAACAATCGTTCCAATAAAAACGATGATGATAATCCCCAAACACAAACCAAATAAAAATTCAAGTAAAGGAAGTTTGAAAAAATAAAAAGAAAGGTCGCGGTTAAATATCGGGTCAAACTCGTTAAAATTGGTAGAGTTAAAATATTTCAAAACAATTTGCCAGTTGCCGGCCGAAGCCAGCCCGGTCAAAAAAGCAACAATCAATGAAACAAGCCAACCGAGGGTTTTAAGTTTTCGGGCAACCATTTGTTTAATCGGACTGACATTAATGTATTGAGGGCCCAATTTTGTCAACCAGCCGACCAATAAAAAATTGCCGTAAATGACGGCAAAAACCAAAAGCCCAACCGCCAACCCTAATAAGAGTTTTGCCGCAAGAATGGTGGTAAAAATATCGCTAAAACCAACAGCTCTAAACCAATACCAATCCGTGATTAAACGGACGGCCGCGGGGAGAAAAAACACCGCCAATAATATCAAGCCAAAAATAATAAACTTATAATGCCGATGGAACATATATCTCTAATTTATTTTTTAACTCCGCCGAAGCGAACCTCTTTACACTTTAGCAGACAAATGATATACTGTAAATATGACGTTATTCAGCGGCATTCAACCAACCGGACTGCTCCATATCGGCAATTATTTTGGAGCAATCAAAAACTGGGTCAAATTGCAATATAAATATCCCAGCATATTTTGTCTTGTTGATTATCACGCCATTACTATCTCCTATGACCCCAAAAAAATGGCGAAAAGAATTTTAGATTTGGCTATTGATTTAATCGCCTGCGGAATTAATCCGGATAAATCCATCCTTTTTGTCCAGTCCGACATTAAAGAACATCCTGAACTGACTTGGATTTTAAGCACAATCACTCCCCTCGGCGATTTGAAAAGAATGACCCAGTTTAAAGACAAATCAAAAGAACATCCGGAAAATATTAATGCCGGGCTTCTTAGTTATCCTATTTTAATGGCGGCTGACATTTTGCTTTATAAAGCCGAGGTGGTCCCGGTTGGCGAAGACCAGCTCCAGCATCTTGAAATAACCCGAGAAATTGCCAGAAGATTCAATAAAAAATACGGGAGAGTTTTCCCTGAACCAAAACCAATTTTAACCCCGGGGGCCCGAGTAATGAGTTTGACCGACCCGAGTAAAAAAATGAGTAAATCTTACGGCCCGGAGAGTTATTTAGCTTTATCCGACTCAGCCAAAACTGTTTATCAAAAATTGTCCACGGCCATGACCGACCCGGCCAGAAAAAGAAAAACCGACCCGGGTACGCCAAAAAAATGCAGTCTTTATTCCCTTCACCAACTTGTTTCCGAGGAAAAAGGCCTCGATTATGTGTCCGGGGGCTGCGCCCAAGCCGAAATCGGCTGTCTGGAATGCAAAAAACTTTTAGCCAAAAATATATCTAAAGAACTTTCCCCTATTCAAAAAAGAAGAAAAGAGTTGAAAAAAAATCCGGAAAAAATAAAAAAAATTCTGGCTCAAGGAGCCGAACGGGCAGAAAAAATCGCCCGAAAAACAATGGCTGAAATAAAAAAGAAAATGGGATTGAATCTGTAGACTTCAAAATTCTATTCCCTGCCCAAGCCGCAAATTCCGCGGCTGTTTTATTTTCCTTTAATTATATTTCTTATCTCCTTTAATTTGTCCTCGGCGATTTTTTTATTTTTTGCCTCGACAACCAAACGTAAAAGCGGCTCCGTGTTTGAGGAACGGAGATTAAACCACCAATTCTTGAATTCCACGGTCAGACCATCAAACCAATTTAGTTTTTTGGAAGAATAAACTTTAGCTACCTTCTTTATCGCCGCTTGGCGATCCGCAACTTCGAAATTGACCTCGCCAAGACGATAATAACGTCTCAATTCTCCAATTAAACGGGATAATGGTCGAGCGCTTTCGGATAGAATCTCTAACATCACTAAAAGGGTTAATCCACCGCACTCGACGTAATGAACGTCCTTAAAACATAAATGACCGGATATTTCGCCACCGAGAATAGACCGATGCTTTCTGCAGGACTCTTTCATAAAGCTATGACCGGTTCTCGTTCTAATCGGCCTTCCCCCTTCTTGCCGAATTATTTCTGGAACACTTTTAGAACAGGTCAAGTTATAAACGACAGTTGAACCAGCATTTTCTTTTAAATAATACCGAGCAAATAGGGCAATAATCAAATCGCCGCTAATCGCTTCTCCCTTCTCGTCAACAAAAATGGTCCTATCCCCGTCTCCATCAAGAGCCAAGCCGAAATCCGCTTGAGACATAACTACCTCTCGGCATAAATCTTTGATATTTTCCTTAATCGAAGGGTTAGGCGGATGGTTAGGAAACCTCCCGTCTAACTGGCAGTATAAACAAATTAAATCAACGGGCAATTTTTTAACTAGGTCTTTAATTACCACCGACCCAACGCCATTACCGGCATCAATAACAACTTTCATTCTTCTAATGCCTTCCATTTTGACCAAAGATAAAATATATTTTATGTAATCGGGGCAGATATTATAACGCTGTAGTTTTGCCTTATTGAATAACTTCCTTTTCTCTTTTTGTTTCAAAACCAAATTTTTAATTTGCGGCAAACCCCAATCGCCGTCCAACATCCGCAAACCCTTAACCATTATTTTAATGCCATTATAATAAGGAGGATTATGACTGGCCGTAATCATCACCCCGGCGTCTAACTTAAGATAATCAAGAGCAAAATAAAGAGCGTCGGTGGGAACCAGCCCGATATTGACAATATTCGCTCCCCGGTTAATCGCTCCCCGGGTAAAAAATCTGAAAATCTCGGGCGAAGACAAACGACAATCCCGACCGATAACAATCCGAATATTGCTCTTTTTAAATTCTTTTTTTAAAAATTCAACCAAAGCAAAACCAATCTCAAAAGCAATGGGTCCATTAATCTCGCCGGGATAAATCCCTCTGATGTCATAAGCGCGAAAAATTCTTGGGTTAACTTTTGGCATTTTTTTTAAAATAACCGGTTTTTAGCGTTTATTTTTGAGCGACTAAAACCAAATTATATCCTTTAAGCCAATTAGACCTTTCTCCTTTTTTAACATAATAGCATTCTTTTATTTTAAAACCAGCCCTCTTAACTAAGCCGCTTAATTCGCCTTTGGTAAAAATGTGATAATATCTCGCAATCGTCTTATCTTTTGTTTTAAAGGAAATTAAAACGTCTCTTTTCAAAAGTCTGTATTTCCAGATTAGCCTTGGTTGCCAAAGATTCCAAACTGTAAAAATAGCCAAGCCGCCGACCCTTAAAAAAGAAAAACAATCTTTCAATAATTTTAATCTCAATTCACTTGAGGGTAAATGGTGTAAAAAAGCAATGGCAAAAATAACATCAAACTCATCTTTTGAAAATTTCGTTTCTAAATTTAAGGCGTCGGCGACAATAAACCTATGTTTGAAATTTATTGTCTGGAATTTATCCCGGGCTATTTTAATCAACTTCTCCGACTGGTCAACGCCGACATACTCCACTTTTTTATTTTTAAACAACTCGCCAAGCCGCCCGTTGCCGCAACCCAAATCTAAAATCTTATCCCCTTCTTTGGCAAAAAATTCAAAATCCTTAAATTCAAACCAAAGATTATGCCGGGTCTGAGAAAAATTATCGGCTATCTCATTCCAGTCGCTTTTATTTTTTCCCAAAATTTCTTCTATTTTCTTTTGTTTCATCTCATTAGAAATTCAGACAAATTAGCCTTATTAATCCTCATTAATGATTATGTTTATTTTAGCAAAAATTTCTCCTTGACAAAAGAGGAAAAACAATTAAGATATAATTAAATGTTTGACAAAAAATAAGGAGACCCAATGAAAATGAAAAAGACATTAATATTCTGTCTGTTGGTGTTATCCGTTTCCGCCACCCTGTCCCAAGAACAGGGATTGCGACTACACCTACAGAAATTAATGGGCGGAGAAGCGATGACCGAAGAGAAACTGGGAAATTTGACGGTCATCTCCCTTAAGATGCCTGTCCGCAACGATCTCCTGGGGGTAATTTACTCCCGGGAATACTTTGCCGTCCAGTCCCGCGATACGAGTCTGAGCCCGAAGGATCAGGCAAGGGAAATAAAGAAGATACTAAAACGGTCGGCTCGTTTTGCCGCCCGACACAGTATCTTCGGGGGTGATAATTTTTTCTACGACGAGAAGATTGTCACCGTTCCCGCTAAACAACTTGAGGATAATTTCCCTGTTCCACGGTTTCCAGGGAAAAAACGATGAAATCCGCCGCCCTCGCCATTCAATTCAACTTTAGAACCCCCTCTCAACAGGGGGTTTTATTTTAATCAGCAAGTTCGTTCTTGGATAAAAGTAATTGAGATGAAGACAAAACACCGATTTTCGCAGAAAACAAAAGGACAGATAGCATACCCGTCCTTTTGTTTTAGAAAATATAACTTTCTGCTATAATAAACTCAATGAAACCAATAGAAGAACAAAACAAAATTGCCTTTTTGGTCAAAAAATTAGCCAGAAAAAAATTGGGGTCTTTTGCCGACTTAATAAAAGAAAAACAAAAAATCTGCGCCGAACTACGAATATCCTCGCCAAAAAACAGCGATATTTTAAAAACTTATTGGAAACTCAAAAAAAACGGAAAAATAAAAACCGATAAATCTTTGGAACAGGAACTTAAAAAAAGACCGGTGCGAACCCTGTCTGGTGTGGCCGTAGTGGCGGTTTTAACCAAACCCTGGCCCTGCCCGGGACAATGTCTTTATTGTCCTTTAGAAAAAGATATACCTAAAAGTTATTTATCGGGCGAACCGGCGGTGGAAAGAGCCAAACTACTCGGCTACAATCCTTATCAACAGGTGAAAAAAAGAATTGAAGTTCTGGAAAACAACGGCCACCCGACGGACAAAATAGAATTAATTATTATTGGCGGCACTTGGTCTTATTTACCGAAAAAATACCAAACCTGGTTTATAAAGCAGTGTTTTGCCGGCGCCAACGGGAATAAAACAAAAGTCAGAAACCTAAAAGATTTGCAAAAAATCAATGAAAAAGCTAAACACAGAATCATTGGCCTGACATTAGAAACCCGTCCGGACTATATAACGCCCCAAGAGATAATCAGAACGAGAAATTTCGGCTGCACCCGGGTGGAAATCGGCGTCCAAATCGCCGACGACCGAATTTTAAACATAAACGAGCGGGGACATAAAGTTAAAGAAATCATCAGGGCGACCGAACTTTTAAAAAATTCTGGTTTCAAAGTCTGCTATCATTTGATGCCCGGCCTTTATGGTTCTTCTCCTAAAAAAGATTTTGAGACGTTTAAAAAGATATTTTCCAAAAACGAATTCCGGCCAGATATGATTAAAATTTATCCCTGCGTCGTGGCTAAGGGTTCCCAATTGTATAAACTGTTCAAAAACGGAAAATACAAACCATATCCCGACAAACAGTTAATCAACTTGCTGATTAAAATGAAATCCGTTGTTCCGCCCTGGGTCCGAATCAACCGTCTGATTCGCGACATTCCCGCTTGGCAAATCCAGGCTGGAAGCAAAATTTCCAATTTACGGGAAGTGGTGCAAAAAAAAATGCAGGAATTGAAAAAACCCTGCCGCTGCATCCGTTGCCGGGAAATAAAGGACTTAAAACTTAAGACTTCGGATTTCAAATTAATTAAACGGGGATACGCCGCTTCCAACGGCAGAGAGATATTCTTGTCTTTTGAAAACGCGGCCAAAACAAGGATTGCCGCTTTTTTGCGATTACGTTTGTCAAAAAATAATGAACCGATTTTCTCGGTTTTAAAAGACAGCGCTTTAATCCGTGAATTGCATACCTACGGCCAATTGGTAGAAATAAAGAAAAAAAATAAAGAAGCGTGGCAACACTTCGGTTTTGGAAAAAAACTGATGCGCGAAGCGGAAAAAATCGCCAAAAAAGAGGGGTATAAAAAAATGGCGGTTATCGCCGGCATTGGCGTACGCCAATATTACCGCCGTCTCGGCTATCATTTACAAAACACTTATATGGTTAAAACATTGTAATATCGCGACATTTTAACATTTGAACATAAGAATTTTTGCTACGCAAAAATTCTTTCTTTATCCGCCGAATGTAGAAAATGTTCTCATGTTCTTTTATTCTAATGTTTTAATGAATTTTACAGCCACTCTTTATCCTGCCTAACCAGAATACTTTCAGCTTTTTGCGGCTCCAGCATTATTCCCTTGACGATTTTCTCCATCCGCATTGCCTGGGAACCCTTAATTAAGAGGATGTCGCCTCTTTTTACTTTTTCTTTTAAGAACTCCGCCACCAACTCCAAATTTTCAAAACTGAATATCTTATTTTTGCTCATCCCGAACTGACTTGCGCCGTGAGCTATCTCCTTCGCCTCTTGACCGACTGTCAATAAACAATCAAAGCCCATCTCAGCCACCTTTTTGCCAATATCATAATGGGATTGCTGAGATAAATATCCTAATTCTCTCATATCGCCTAAAACCACCCACTTTTTGCCTTGGGGATAAATTTTTATTTCTCTTAGAGTCTCCAGAGCCAACTGAGCTGCTTTGGGTGACGAATTATAAGTATCGTCAATAATAAGAGTATCCTGAACGCCGGGGATGAGAGTCATTCGCCCAGGCAAGGGCTGATATTTTTTCAAGGATTCAGTTATCTCAATCAAATTGAGGTCAAAAGTAATCCCCGCGGCTACC
Source organism: uncultured Gammaproteobacteria bacterium (assembly GCA_964566895.1). Lineage (GTDB taxonomy): Bacteria > Patescibacteriota > Patescibacteriia > UBA2591 > UBA6264 > CAZMJP01. The sequence continues at coordinate 12,832 of CAZMJP010000008.1, read as the reverse complement.
GCCGCCAAAACAGCGTAAATTTGCGACTTAGCGATAACATTGGGTAAAAATACAGGGACAACACTACCGGCATAATCAACTTTAAATTTTAATCCCTTAATAACAACTTTATTGCCTCTCAATTCTTGTTCAAGGGCAATTTCTATAGCCCTAACATCCGCTGCTTCCGACAAGCCGAAGGTTATTATTCTCGCCGCAGTTTTATCCCGCATTGATATCACCTTTTCGTCGTCGGCGTTCAAAATCGCCCAACCATTAGACGGCAATTTGTCAATTAACATTTGCTTTTCTTTAGCAACATCTTCCAAACTGCCCAAAAACTCAGTATGGGCCGGACTGACAGCAGTGACTACTCCGATATTGAGAGGAATGATATTGACCAAATATTCAATATCCCCTATCCTATCGGCGGCCATTTCTAAAATTAAAATCCTCGGATAAAACTTTGTTTGAAAAATTATATTGTCTAAAAAAACTCTTAGCCAGCCAACAATATCCTTGCCCGGGGAATAATGTCCCAAAACGGTTAAAGGCACCCCCATCTCGTTATTGTAATTTTTAACGCTCCGGCGACAAGAAAAACGATCCTTTAAAACAACATAAATAGCTTCTTTGGCTGAGGACTTACCAACGCTACCGGTGATGCCGATGGTTATCGGTTTATATTTTTTAATGACTCGCCGGGCAAACCAAGCAAGTAGTTTTTGTAAAATTTTTAATAACATAAAACGCCGCGCTAATAAAATGAAAAATTAAAGATGAAAAATTGCAATCTAAAATCTAAAATAAAAAACTAAGTTTTATCACTATCCCCATTATTCCGTTCTTCTGTCCTCATGTTCTAACGTTCTAATGTTCTAATACTCTAATGTTCTCTATCCGGCGGCACATTATAATATTTTAATATAAAATCTGCTATCTTGCCAAATGTCGGCGTGGCTGTTGATTCGGCATATTCGCCCTTTTTGGGATTATCCAACTTAACAAAAGCGGCAAACCTTGGATTAGTAGCTGGAGCGAAGCCAACAAAAGAATGAATAACTTTTTCTGAATAACCCCCGCCCTGTTTAGGAATCTGAGCCGTGCCTGTTTTGCCAGCCACATAATAACCGTCAACCTTAGCTTGGCGACCATAACCATTTTCCAAAACAGAGACCATCATCGCAGTTAAAGCGGCAGCTGTAGAAGACGAAATCGCCTGCCGAACAAATTGAGGGGCCCGAACATTCTGATAACCATCCTCTATCAACGAGTCAACGATGTAGGGCTTCATTAATTTACCTGAATTAGCAATAGCCGCAATCGCATTGACAATTTGAAGTGGGGTGACCGAAATGCCGTGGCCGAAAGAAGACGTCGCCAAATATGTCTCTGACTTTTCCTCTAAATTACTAATATCCCCCACAGACTCGCCAGACAACTCAATTCCGGTCAAACTACCAAAACCAAATTTCTTTAAATAATTTCTAAATCTTTCCCGACCGACTAATCTTGCGGCAAAAACAGCTCCGGTATTTATGGACTTCTCCAAAACGTTAGTCATTGTCGAAGTCCCATAAACTCTATCTCCGGCGTTGGTAATGGTATAATCTTCTATCTGGACCGAACCTTCGTCATTATAAGACGTTTCCGGAGTAACTTCCTTGGTGTCCAAAGCCGCCGCCATGGTAATCACCTTAAAAACAGAGCCCGGCTCAAAAGTAGAAGCGACACAAGAATCCTTAAATAAAGCGAAGTTCTCTTGTTCAAAATATCGATTAGGATCAAAACTTGGTTTATTGCAAAGACCTAAAATAGCTCCGGTTTTAGGATTGATAACAATAATCGAGCCCGAATCGGCCTGATATTCTTTAATGGCCTCTTCTAATGTCTGACAAATAAAAAACTGAATGGAACGGTTAACAGTTAAAACCAAATCAATTCCATTTTTTGGCGGCTTAATAATATTGTCCGGAGAAGTAATTAAATAACCGCCGGGCGCCATCTCAAGTTTAGACTCGCCCGGGATACCCGAGAGTTCATCATCAAAAAATTCCTCCAATCCATATTGCCCCTCTCCGCTAACGCATTGTTGGGAATCTTTTTGACTACAATTAGAACCTTGGCTGACAAAACCAATAAGATGAGAGAATAAAGAGCCTTCCGGGTAATAACGTTTTGGCACCGTTTCAAATTTTATCCCATCAACTCCGGAATCGGTAATTGCCTCAACTTCCTCAATGTCTATATCTTTTTTTAAAAGCTCATAAAAATCATTCTTTTGAGAAAGCCGGGTTAAGATAAGTTTCAATTTATCCGAGTCTTGACCCTCCTGTATTAATAGTAAAGGGTCTTTATCGTCCCGGGATAATATCTCTTCAATGTCTAAAAAGGGAGCCATCTTCCCAACCCATTCATCTAAATTTTCAATCTCGGCCGGGGAAGCAATCAAATTATATTTATCAATGTTAACCGCCAAAGGATATAGATTTTTGCCTTCGTAAACAAATATCCTCCCTCGATTAGCCGGGAGCGCTTGATAAGAAGAAGCGCTGCGAGTATTAACCTTCTCGCTGTAAAAACTGCGATCTAAAACTTGTAGTTTAAAAAGACGGCCAATGATTAAAATCCCGATAATAAAAACACTGACCGTTAGTATTTTAAAACGTCCTCCAGCCAGAAAATATGCATCTTTAAGACGAGCCATTCTATTTATTTATTTTAATATATTCTTATTTAAGAAAATATATCTCTTAAATAAAAAAATGTCTATAGATGCGGGCGAGAATTATATCTTCTGGCAGAGATTATATTTATTTTATCGTTTGGCTAAAGTTTCATCCACCGGCGTTAAATAATCAACTTGAGCCGTTTCAGTCATTCTTAAGTTATGAGAAAAAATATAAAGATTCGCTATCGAACCGAGTTCAGCGGCTTGTTTAACCAAACGTTCGTTCTCAAGGCGTAAATCTCGGAGTTTAAGGTCGCTTTCCCTTATTATTAAACCGTAGGAGATACCTGTATTGACCTCAAAAAGATAGACTACCGTAATCGTCAAAAGCAATCCGATTAGAAAACAATTTACCAGGGTATAACTTCGTTTGTTTTTTTTATCTTTTTGCATTTGCTTTGTCTAAATTTATGGTTTATATTTTTTCCGCTGCTCTCAGTTTAGCGCTTCGGCACCGCCGATTTTTCTCAACCTCGCCTTTGCTCGGCTGGACTGGCTTTTTAGTCAAAATTTTTAACCTACCCTCCTCTTTAAAAAAATCTTTAACTATTTTGTCTTCTAAAGAATGATAACTAATCACCACAATTCGTCCTTGAGGGGCTAAAACATCAACTCCATTTAAAAGCCCCTGTTTAAGGTTTTCTAATTCATTATTAACCGCAATCCTTAATGATTGGAAAATCCTGGCTAAACTCTTAGTGTGAAAATACTTACCCAAAGCGCTTTTTACTATCTCCTTTAACTGAATAGTCGTATCAATTTTTTGTTTTGCTCTAACTTGAGCTATTTTCTTACCTACCCGCCGGGAAAATCTTTCTCCGCCATACCTTTTAAAAATTTCTATTAATTCTTGTTCCGGATATTGATTAACAATTTTTTCCGCGGTTAAATCAGTCAAGTCAGGATTATATCTCATATCCAATTTTTCGTCTCTCATAAAACTAAACCCCCGCCCGCTCTCTTCTAATAAATCAGATGACAGACCCAGATCTAATAAAATTCCGTTAACCGGCGAAAAATTATTTCTTTTGGCAATCTCTTTTAAATGGGCAAAATTATCAATAACTAAAATAAATCTTTGGCTTAATTTTAAATTTTGAGCTTTAAATTCTAAACTCCCAATCGCCTCTTTGGAAAGATCTATACCCAATAATTTTCCTTTTGGCTCAATCAGTGAAAGCAGACCTAAGGCGTGTCCTCCTCCGCCGACAGTGCAATCAATAAAACTCTGGTTCGGACGAGGCTGAAGATATTCCATTACTTGATTTAAAAGAACGGGAATATGCATAACCGCTTCGCTTATACTCCCAACTCTCTCAAAGTTTCGGCGATTTCCGAGCTGTCTTGCTCTGTCATTTTCTTATATTGCTCCCATTTTTTCTCGTCCCAAATTTCTAAACGGTTATACAAGCCAGCAACCACCACTTTCTTTCCTATCTCCGCATACTGGCGAAGATAATCCGGCAGATTTATTCTCCCTTGTTTGTCTAAATCAACATCCATAGCCCCGGCTAACATTAAACGGGCAAAAGCGCGCGGTTTAGATTGACTAATTGGCATTGCCGCCAACTTTTCCGCTAACTTCTCCCATTCTTTTTTGGAAAATAAAAAAAGACAGGAATCCAAACCCCGGGTTACCACCGCTCCCTTACCGAGGTCTGGCCTGAATTTAACTGGCAGACCCAACCGGTTTTTATCATCTATTGAATAATGGTATTCACCAATAAACATATAAGTTTTCCACAGTTTGGTTTAGTTATCCCCACCTTTATCCACAGTTTTCCACATCGCTCGTATTATAAACCATTTTTTACCACTTAGCAACCAACCACCTGTGGATAACTTTTAAAACAAAAATCCGCTCTTTCAAACGGATTTTATAATTACCAGAACAACTCCTTAAACGTAAAGAAATTGATAAATAATCCCAAGAATAAAAACCAAATAAATAATATAAGCGACGGGCTTGGCTAATCTAAAATCAAACTCCGGCTGGCGATCGCCTTTTTTCTTGGCTCGATAATAAGCCATGATTAAAATTATGCTTTGCAAGCCGGAGAGGACGCCGCCGGCAAAACTAATCACGGTAATGAAACTTCTCATTCCCAACAAAAAGAGAATGGCCGGCACAACAATAACAATTAACCAGGCGGGGATCAGGGGGATGTGATAATCGCGCCGAAAAATTTCTCTTAGAAAATAAGACAAGGCGAGAAACGAAGTGGTCATTGCCAAAATGCCGAAAATACTGCCGATAATCAGGGCCCGGCCGTCAACAATTTTAGACAAACCAATGATGGCGATTTCCGACGTCTGTCTGCCGCTTACGCCGACAATGGAAAAACAAAAAGCAATATAAATTACAACCGGGACGGAAAAACCAACAATGATAGCTTTTCTTAACTGACGCGACTTATCCTTTAAAATGCGACGCATTGTCGGCACGGCCGAAGCGCCGCCGAGAGCAAAAAGTACCGGCCCGTAAGGAAGAAATATCTTTCGCAAATCAAAATTTATTCCTTTTAAATTTTCAAAATTAATATAAGGAAAGCAAAGAATAAAAACCAGCAAGACGACGAACACCAGACCGAGTGTCATTAAAACCTCAAGCCGACTGACAATACCAATGCCGATTAAAACGAAAATACTCATTAAGGCCCAAAAAATGACAGACCAAAAAAACTGACTACCGCCCACTAAAGGGCCAAACAAGGAATGTAAAAATTCGCCCACACCGATAATGTAGGCGACTAAAGTGCTGAAAATCCCGAAAATCAAACAAAGAATGATGACAGTTTTCCCTAATTTCCCCAAATAACGCTCCACGTAACCGGACATTTCCAGGTTGTCGGCGGTACGTAAAACAGTCTCGGCGTAACACATTTTGGTAATTAAAAAGAGAGCGGCCAAAACGAGCAAATACACTAAACCGACGATAAAGCCGCTTTGGACAAAGGCATAGGGCAAACCGAAGATACCGGCGCCAACCACGGTGCCGACCAAAACCGATACGGCGCGAATAAAAAGGTGTTTTTCATTTTTCATAGCTCTTCCTTATTCTTAGGTCTTTCCAAAGAAAGCGGCTTAACTTCCGATTCCCCTTTGCCGGTTATTTTAACAACATCTTTGTCAATCTTTTTAAATTCCTGATAAGCGGTATTGTAAGCGCCGATTGTTCTTTCTAAATTTTGACCGAGTTTTTGCAAAAAATCGTCATATTTAAGAATATGCCGGCTTAACTGCTCCACATATTTCTTAATCTCTTTGGCTGACTCTTCTATTTGTAAAGACCTTAAGCCCTGAATAACCATTTGCAAATAAGCCAGAAAAGTAGTGGGAGAAACAATAATCACTTTTTTTTCTTTAAAAGCGTACTCAATCAAATCATAGGTGCTGACTTTAATGGCTCCGACCTGATTGATGAGTAAATCGTAATAAAGCGCCTCCGAGGGAATGAACATAAAAGCAAAATCAAAAGTTTTTTTATCCGGCTGAATATATTTGGCTGTTTCGTCAATGCGATTTTTTAAATCCTGTTTTAAAACTTTTTCCAGTTGTTTTATCTTCTCCTGGTCGTGTTCATTAATCAGCCGATTATAATTCTCCAAAGAAAACTTGGCGTCAATAGGAACAATTTTATCTTTGATAAAAACCGCGGCGTCAACAATCAGCTCTTTGCCGGTTGCCCCGTCTATACCCAAAGAGTATTGCATTTGATAAATCTTGGGCGGCAAGACGTTCTTTAAAACCGCTTCTAAATAAAACTCGCCAAAGACGCCTCTTTGTTTAGGGTTCTTTAAAATATCCTGCAAATTCTGCAATTGGTCGGCAAAATTGACTATCTGCTGATTGGTCTTGTCCACTTCGCCCAATTTCTCCGTCATATTCTGGACGATTTTCAAATTATGCTCATATTGCGATTCCAGGCTCTTCCTGATTTCCCCTATTTGTCCTTGTAACATCATCACTCCCTGATTTTTCAATTCTTTTTCGTTTTCAAAAATTCTGAATTTTTTTTCAATAAAATAAAAAATCCCCGTGAAACCGATTAAAACCAAAATGATTAAAACTATGAAAAATACCGTCATCTTCTTATTATATCAAAAAAACCAACTTCGTAAAGATTATCTCATCATCCCCTTTTTAATATTTCTTTTAATAAATCATTTATGTATTTCATGCCCCCGTCGTCCAAAATTAGAACATCATAACACCTCTTGTATTCCTTTAAATTTTCTTCGACTCTTTCGTTTAAAAATCCTACTTTTAACAAATTACCAAACTTAAATCCTTCTGTCATTGCCGTGTCTTCCCTATTGTCTCCCAAAAGAATGACATTTCTTCTATTTTTGACTCTCTTATAGATCTCGGGAAATCGGCGGACTTTTATTTCGTTTTTATTCAAACTATGAATAATCGGTTTTTGCAAACCGACGGCGTTTCCTTTTTTGTCCCAGATATATGAATTGGAAACGATATGGATATTATCATAAAGGACGTTGACTTTTTCCAAACACATTGAAACGGCCTCTTTACCTAATCCTCCCGAGGACAGAATCACTAAGGGTATTTGATAACGTCTTAACAAACCAACAAATTCGCAAAAACCATCTCTAAATTTTATCTTTTTGGATTTGACCGCCCTTTCCACATCTTTTTTATTCAAACCAGATTTTAAAAGTAAACTAAAATGCGCCCTCCACCACCTTGCCATCATTTTCTTCCTCTTCGCCAAGGGAATATCTCGGTCAACTTCAATCGCATGATACTTATTATATAAATCTCTGGCCTTTTGTCCGTAGTCAGAAGCCAAATAACCTTCATCTCTTAAAATAGAAATTAAAGACGGCCGACATTCGCCGTTGACAAAGGCCTTAGTCAAAGTTCGGTCAAAATCAGATAAAACATATAAATTCTCTCCTCCTCCAGCTTTAATCAGTCTTTTTATCTTTTCCAATTTTTCAGGACTGGGGATAATTACATTTTCAATCTGTTTTACTTTTTGCATATATTAAAACCACTGCCATTATTTTTTTCAAAGTCGGTCTGACTTTATTAAATTATATCTTATGGCACCAGTCAAAATACGGTAATAAATCTTTAAGTTTTACGGCTTTATCTCCTCCTAAAATAACATCCGTTTCTAAATTATCGCTGTTAATTTGAAACATAAACTCCCGGCACTTTCCGCATGGCGCAAGAATACAGGCGCTACCCTTATTGTCTTTGCAAACAGCCACTATTCTTTCTATCTTGGATTCTCCGGCTGTAATCATTGAACCGATAGCGTTATGCTCGGCACAAAACCCCATGCCCGAAATTGCGTCTATGCAAACGCCGGAATAAACATTCCCTTTGTCTGTAACTAAAACAGCTCCGACGCTAGCAACTCTGCATTTGCCGGCCTCTCTCGAATTAACCATCAAACTTGCTTTATCAATTAATTCTTTATTTGTAATCATAATTTTATTTTTTGATTTTTATTCCTCTTTACTACAAGATCGACCTACGAGGCCGAACCTCGTAAATGCCTTTTATATTAAACCCTTTTCAACTATAAATATTCACAAAATTAGGAAAGTATAAGAACAAGGGAATTTGGGCCGGTTTGAAGCCCTATAAATTAGACAAGGTGCGACCTTATCAATTAAGGCTCATTTTTTGAGGTAAACAAAGTCAAGGCGCCGGCAGCTAAGACGATAAACAAGAGATATCTTATCTCCAGCCAAAAACCGACAAAACCGGGCTGGATGTCTTCAATCATCAAAAGAAATAGCAAATAAAGACCGCCGATGATAAAAAAATCCCGAAATAAAAAATAAACAAAACGCCTCATATTTTTGATTTTAATCTATCAAACCTTCTGAATAAATAACTTTTAAGGTCGGAGAGCAAATTTGACCAATCAGTTTTCGCGCGACTCAATTCAACTTCAATACTTTTTATTTTGATTTCGTGACGGCTTTCAGTCAGACCCGGGGCGGAAAACATAAACTCCAAATTCCGGTCATTCATATACTCAGCGCCAGCCGAAAATTCCGCGATTTGCTCCTGCCAAACCGCGCCATCAACCAATGAGCGACCGATAATTTTCGGCGTCAGGTAATCGGCAATAAGGTAATCAACATCCTCAAGGGACGTCTCCGGATTCCAACCAACGACTTTAGTCGGGTCTCCAACCGCCTCGGGAGAAAAGTAATAATAAAAAGTCGCCGTTTTTTGGTCAATGGGCAGATTATTAACATAATCATAAATACTTTCAAACCTCTTTTGTTTTTGCCAAAGTATTATCCCCTGCTCTGTCAGTTTAAACCAACCCAACTCGTCCAAAATTTTGTTTTCCAGCGGCTTTAACTGAAAATTCCAATCCAAAAGATTAATTCTTTTTTTCATCAGTCCCAATTGAAAAATCTCTTGGTCCGGATTGGCATAGATAACCTTCACTTTTGCCCGAGTAAAGGTCCGAGGGACATTGACACTGAAATAAGCCGGTTCAACAAAAATACGCTGAAAACAACCATTATCCTCTTCTTCAACAACCCCCACCCGATTTTCCGGATAAAGATAGGAAATAAAGCGAGATTCGGCGCAAAAATCCTTTTTCAAAAGCAGCGTGCCTGAAGGCACGAGATTTTTATTCAAAAGCCAGAAAAAGGACGCCAAACAAGCGACAATCAAGAGAAAACGATAAATGGAGGAAAAAAATTTCATGTAAACTTTAAACCTTAAGCTATAAACTAGAAATTATAAATTAGAAACTAGAAACTATAAACAATAAAATTAAACTATAGTTCATTAGGTCGGTAATGCCAGATCATTACCTTGCCGATGTTTTGATGCGGACCGAGGATTCGATCAGTTTGCTCAACCACTTTTTTTCGTTTTTCAAAATCAATCCAGCGTTCTTCGGTCATAAAATAACACTCAGTCGCGCCGGTGATTTCCAGCGACTTCTCCAAATAACGAATTGAGGGATTTCTATTCATATTATCAAACAACTGAACCCTTTCCGGCTGGCGATATTCGTAATAATAAGGAAAGTCTCCTGTGGTGATTTGTCTTGAAGAAACCGCCTCCAAGGCCAATAAGGGCCAGGTATTGGCCAAAACGCAGTAGTTCGGGCCCGGCTTATTTTTCATCTCCCCCCAAACGTGTTCAGCTGCCCGGAATTCGTCGGCGGTAACGATTTGAAACTTGGGCCCCGAGACGTAAACGGTAACCGCGACCAAGGTCAACGACAAGACCAAAAACGAAATGATCACCCGACGATTGAAAAAACGGATCAAAGACAATTGATAAACGCCCCAAGCCAAAGGAAATAAAAATAAAAAAGAATTAAAAACCACCAAACGTTTGGTAAAAATATGATTGCCTTCCATAAAATAAGCGGCAGTCAGTTGGTTGGCAAAAATCACCAACAACATCAGAATAAAAATCACCCCAACTTTTGGATTATCCAACTTTTTATAACGAATAATGCCGAGAATAGCTAAAAACCAAACAAATGGAGTTAAGACAAAAGCCCAGGGCAAAACGCGCAGAATTGCGGAACGGGAGAGGCCTTCTTCAGTTACAGCGTAGAGCCAATTATCCTGCTCGTATTGGTAAGCCCGGGGGAAAATCGCCTGAGAAAACAGTAAGCGAATGGGGAAATTCTTAAAAGCGCCAATAATCTCCGTTTTCGAAGGAAAAGGATACTTAAACCAGGAAAGTTGGTCGCTCGTTTCCAAAAGCGGAATAAAAAGCAAAAGAAGAACAAAACAAAAAACAAACAGGGGAAGATAAATCCTTTTTCTCATCCCCAGACCAATATTTTTAAAAACAATAGCCAAAAGCAGCATTTCCAAAAATAAAACCAGGTAAAGAACGTAATTTAGATATAAAAGGGGAATGAAAAATAAAAGAGTAAAAAACAATCTCTCCCCCCTCTCCCGCCCTGCCTGTTCCGGGGGCGACGGGTCGGATAAATACTTAATCAGAAAAATCAGGGCGAAAAGAAAAGGTAGTAAGGCAAAGGTCATTGGAATAGTAATGCCGCCGTAAGCCTGAAGGGGATAAAACAAGAAAGAACCAAAAATTAACAAAAGCAAAAACTCCTTTTTTCGGCAAATAAAACCGCCTATTTTCAAAAGCAGAAACGGAAAAAAGACGGAAAAAAGCAAAAGACCTAAAATTAAATCAATCCAAAAAATATCCACCCCGCTCAACCAGGATAAGGCGATAACCAGCCCCCACATATTGGCGTAGGACGTTTTGTTGCCGACAATAAAAACCTCAGGAATTTTAAAAGGACCAATCTCTTTATAAGAAACCTCTTCGCCAAAAAGAGCCGGAGTATAAACCTTTCCTTCCATCAGCCATTTTTCCGCCCCGAGATGCCGCCATTTATCTCCCCCAAAACCCATTTGATAAGGGATTAACAAATAAGCGTGGAATAAAAGCGAAACTAAAATGACGATTAACAAGTATTTTTTTAAATTGATTCCGGTAAAAACCAGCAAGCCCAAAATAAAAATAATCGCCAGCCAACAATAAAGATAAAGCGGGTGAATAACCTCCCAGGGTGTTCGGATATATTCGCCCGTTCGGCTGTAAACTAATAAAAAAATGGCGAAAAAACAAACTATCAGCAATAAACCATAAACGAATTGAGGAATTTTAAAAGTCGGCTCACTCTCCCCCAAAGTCAGGGACTCCGTTTCTGACTCCCGAAGTTTAACCTTCTTGGCCCAAAGAGAAATAACCAAACTTAAAAATAAAAGCAAACCAAACAAATAAACCGGGGTCACTTTATATAAAATAATCGGCCCGGCCATGCCAAAAGCAATCAAGAAAATCAATAGGAAAAGACCAAAAATGAACCTTATCTCTTTTTCAAACCCGAAACACGACAGGATTTTCCCCAGCCAAAAAGAATTAAGAAAAAAATAGACTAAAAAACAAATGAAATTTAAAAAATAAAGCCATCCGCCAAGGGCGGATTCCTGCCTAACGGCAGGAAAATTCAAATACCAAAAAATAACTGTTAAAACGCTAATCAGGGTGAAAACGAATTTTTTATTCTCTTCAATTTTGCGAATCAACCGCTTGAACATAAATTTTTCCCAGTTGGCGGACAATGTCCGGCCAATAATATTTTTCTTTAACAATTCTCAACCCGTTGATACCCATCTCTTTCAATTTTACATAATTTTGAAAAAGGTTATAAATCTTTTCGCCTAAATCTTCCAAATCATCAACCTTAACCAGCAAGCCGTTGTCCTCAACCAAATCCCTCAGACCGGGCAAGTCAGAAACAATAATCGGCTTGGCGCAAGCCATCGCCTCCAGACAAACCGTACCGAACGCTTCGGAACGAGTGAGAGAAGGAAGAATAAAAACATCGGCCAAATTGTAATAATCGGGCAATTTATCATCTTCCACCCGACCGGCAAAAAATATTTTTCTGTCTATTTTTAAATCCTTGGCTAATCGCTCATACTCCGGTCGCAAATCGCCGTCGCCAACCAAGACGAGGCGCAAATCAGGCATCTTATCCTTTAATTCAGCCATCGCTCTAATTAATAATTTTACGCCTTTAAAATAATGGGCTTTATCCAGCCCGCCAACCGACAAAACCACTCTATCGCCTTCTTTTAACCCGCATTGAGCCATCAACTTCTGCGATTTGTCTTGCGGGGCAAAAATTTCTTGATTGACGCCAAAAGGACTGATTACAAACTTCTCTTTGTTCTTCCGCCAATATTTTACAATATCCGAATGTTCCAAATAATCCTGAGAAGAAACCAAAATTTTATCCGCCAGCTTAACCATTAACGGCGCGAATAAAAAAGAGTTCAATTTAAAAATCAAACCTCTTAATCCCGGGGCGATTAAATCCATATGATACTGAACAATCAGTTTTGGTTTTTTCCTGAATAAACGCCATAAAAGGAAAATTTCGCTTCCGCCTAAAAAGGGCCAATGCAGATGAATAAGGTCAAAATTTTTTAGACCCTTGATAATCCCGGGCACAAAAGCGGCGTTGCCGTATTTAAATAACGGTTTAAAATACTTTATTTGGAATTTGTGATTTAAGATTTGAGATTTAGAATTTTGAGGAGTATAAACAACGACCTGATG
>CAZMJP010000007.1:0-31599 GCA_964566895.1 uncultured Gammaproteobacteria bacterium | reverse complement strand
AAAGAAGCCAAGGGTAAAAATTTCAATGTTCGGATAAGAGGCAATGTGGTTAAAAAAATGACCAAAAAGAAATTTATTGAGATAATTTTCAAGGAAATTGAAGAAAAAAAATAGAATTAAAGGGCATATAATATACCGATTTTTACATATTATTACACAAACACTTCGCATAATAACGAGTTATGCAAAATCGCGAAGCGATTTTGCATAATGGGCGGCGGTTCCCGCCAGTTCTGCTCGTCGCTTCGCGACTTCGCATAACTGTCGGCTATCCTAAATTTTTGTCAGCGACTTCGTCGCCTCCAAAAACTTCGGATAGCCGTGTACGAGATCTCGTCTCGTACATGAGCCTCGTACGTACGGTTGAATTTAAATGTACGAGGTCTCGCCTCGTACATAACGTACATAATCCCCTGCTCCGCGGGAAAAAATATGCTTAAAGAAACTTCTCAAAATAATTTCGACAATGATTTGGAAAAAAAACCTGAACCGCCTCGGATATCGCTGGACGACTTTGAACAAACGGGCTGCAAAGTATTCAAACTCACCGACGGCGAACCTGAAGAAAATTATGAATTGACCCCTGAAAGCGTTTTAAGTCGTTAGGAAAATATTTTTCAAGATAAAATCAAGGAATTTAACATCGACAAGGATTCTTTAAAACAAATGGCGGTGGAATTTGTAAAAGAATGCGAGAAAGCGATGGACTGGCTGAAAAAACAGCCCGATGCGGGACAATATACGGTTTATCATTATCTCAATCCTTACTCAGGCGAACATATAACCTTGCAAAGAAAAGACGATCCGAGAAGAACTTACGGCTTATTTGCGAGATTCGACCAGGACGGCATAAAACTCGAACATGAAAACCTTTAAAATTATTTAAAAAAACAATATAATAATCCGTTAATTTTACGTTTTATGGACAAAAAACAAGCGTTTATGAAAATTTTTGCTTTAATTTTTGCCGCGGTTCTGATTCTGCCTTTCGGCAAAATTAAAGCTCAAGAATCCCAGCCGGAAACCGTAGATGTCGAACAAACTTCGGCGGTCCCGGTTGTTTCGTCCGAAGCGGAAATGGACGAAAACGTCACGGCCGCGGACTTGAACGTCAAAGAACCGACCATTTTGCCCACCAGTCCGTATTATCAAATTAAAAACATCTGGCGAGGTCTGAAATCAACCCTTACTTTTGACCCGATGAAAAAAATTGAGCTCAAACTCCAATACGCCAATGAAAAACTGATTGAAGCGAAAAAAACCGCGGAGCTAAAAAATGAGCCCGAATTGGCGGCCAAAGTCCTGAAAGGTTACACTAGAGAAATTAACGGGCTGACGAAAACGGTAGAAAATTTTTCTGACAAACTGCAAAAAAGGGCCGACGAACTGGCAAAAAAAATCATTGATAGCTCTTTTAAACAACAAAATCTGATTGACGGCATTGAAAAGAATCTGGGAGGAGAACAAACCAATGAAACCAATCAGGCGAAAAACCAAGGTCTGGAAAACCTGGGCACGGCCCTTGTCAATCTTGTCCCGCCGGAACAAATACAAAATCAAATAAATTTGGCCCTGCAAAATCAAACCGGCAGCGAATTTAAGGATTTTAAAAACTTGGAGGTCTTAAAGGCGGTGGAACAAAAAGTTCCCGAGCAGGCCCGCGAAGCCATCCGTCAAGCTCAAGAAAACGTCCTTCAAAATTTGGAAAGGAAAATAAACCAAGTGCAGGAAAAAGAAAAACTTCAAAACTATCTTGAAAACGTCAGTGGCAACCAGGCTCTTCAATTAACAATCATTCAGGAAGTGATTCAAAAAGATATTCCGGAAGTTGCTCGCCAAGAATTGGAAAAAGCCGCGGAAAAAACCGTTGAAAAAGTGGAAAAGAAAATACAAACGCTCAACGAAGAACAAAAAAACAATTTTCTTGCTCCTTTACAGCAAGGAAATATAGAAAATTTAAGAGCACTTAAAGAGCTGGAGAACAATCTTCCTCCGGAGGCTGTCGATAAAGTTCTAGAAGTCAAAAACACAGCTATTGACGATTTGAGAAAAAATCTTGAAAACCCCGCTTTCCCCGGAACACAAACTACCCTTTTGAATAAAATTGAAAAAGTAAAAGACATCAGACAACTGGAAATTATAAAAGAAGTGGAAAAAATTGTCTCCCAGGAAAAAAAAGAATTATTAACTCAAACCAGAGAAAGAATCGTCAACGGAATAAAAGACGAAATTAGCGCCGCCGTTACTGAAGAACAAAAAAATCTGGTTTTGGAGAAAATCGCCGGCAACTCTCCCGAACAAATAGAAACTATCAAAGAGTCCGGCCTGCCAGAAGAGATCGTAAACGTAATTTTAGATAAACAAGCGGAAAAAATCCAAGAAAAAATTCAAAATATCCAAGACGTGGAAAAAATCCAGTATCTTAAAGAAAAAATGCAAAACGTGGAACAGGAACTGAAAACGAAGATGCCGGAAATTCTCAACCGCGTTGAAGAAAAAATTGAAGAAAAAATTGAAGAAATAACTTCGGAAAAAGCCAAAGAACAATTAGATAAAGCAAAATCCTCTTTAGAAGAAACAGTTGGAAACGAATTGTTTAAAAAGTACTTAAGCGACTCAAATTTGATTGAGGTCGCCAAAAAACACCTCACCGAAGCCGAAATTGCTTTTAATCAGGGTGATTTCGGACGGGCCTTTGGTCAAGCTACAGCCGGCCTGCAACAAATCGCTTCCTTAAAAAGAATGATTAAAGAAAAAGAATTGCGACAAAATGTGGCGCAAGACCGGGTTCAGCAAATGGAACAAAAAATGGAGAATCTGGTTAGTGATTTTCTAAAAACTAAAACTGAAAGCGGGCAAGGAACGGAGGTAATGGAGAAAATTTCCAATGAGATTAAACAAGGAACCTTAGAAAAGGAATGGTTGGAATACCAAAAAAGCGTTGAGCCGCTGGTTACTTCGGAAAAAACGGTGGAACTGCCTTTGGATAAAATGAATCTCTCTGAAGAAGAAAAAGAACAAATAAAAGACGTGGTTAAAATTTTGCCTCAACAGATAAAAGAAAGACTAAACGACATTCCGGAAGAAATGCTTATTGACACGGCAAAAAAATTAAAAGAAAAAATAATTTCGCCAATAGTTACCGAAGAGGGAAAAACTCAAATCGCCAACCCGGCTTCGGAATACTGTATTAAAATGGGCGGAAAATTAGAAATGAAAACTGATGAAAATAGGGGCCAATTCGGAATCTGCTATTTGCCTGACGGCACGGATTGCGAAGAATGGGCTTTATTTAGGGGTGAATGCGGCAAAAACAGCGGCAAAGAAACTCCAAGCCGCGGCCTTGTCTGCCCCGAAGCATCAAAACCGGCCTGCGAAAACGGCGTCTTAATCGCCGTAGAAAAAGATAAAAACGACTGTCCTTTGAAATATGAATGTATGGAATTGGGAGAAAAACCATTGCCGGAAGAACCAACTCGGCCAACCACTTCCTCACAACCGGCGATTCCGTCTCAACCGCGAATAATCGAACCAATTAAATCCATTCCTTCTTCTTCCCTGCCTTCCAGAGAAAGAGAAAAAGAAACGGGCACCTGTATTCAAGTCATTACCCCGGCAATGAAAGATGGGGTATGTAAAGAATTCCCCACTCCCTGCGACGTGCCTGACGGTTGGGCCAAGGTGGACAAATGTCCGAATTCCGCAGACCCGAGAATTCAAAGGGAAATACCGACCACGAATTTGCAGCTAAATCAAGTGGAGAAAGTGGTTCCTGTTCAAAAACAAGTTGAAACACAAAAGTCAATTAATAAAGTTGCGCCCCAAAGATAATCAAGATGATTAGAAACAAAAATGGGCTGAATTTCCAGCCCTTTTTGTTTTACTAAAACCTAACTTTTTGTTAAAATATTAAAATGTTCTAATGTTCTAATGTTTTAATGTTTTTATGAACCACGTTAGAAATCATCTATCGGTGTTTGTATAAACTCATTATTTAACTAATATGCCAATAAAAATTTCTAACGAGGTGAAATACCATATTATCACTTTTGGATGTCAAATGAATAAATCTGATTCAGAACGGATTGGTTGGGTATTGGAAAAAATCGGCTGCCAAGCGACAGATAAAATATCGTCGGCTGATTTAATTATTATCAATATGTGTTCGGTGCGCCAATCGGCCGTAGACCGCGTCTATGGATTAATTGAAAAAATAAAACCGGGAAAACAAAAAATCATCCTCACCGGATGCATTTTGCCGCCGGATAAAAGAAAAATGGAAAATAGGGTTGATTTGATTTTTGATATTCGGAATTTATCCAAACTCCCCTTTTTATTAAAGCTCGTCAAATCGGAAAATAAATTTGCCAATTATCTCTCCCTTTCTCCTTTACGCGCCTCAACTTTCTCCGCTTACGTTCCCGTTATGACCGGTTGCAATAATTTCTGCGCTTATTGCGTTGTCCCTTACACCCGAGGAAAGGAAATCAGCCGACCAGTTAAAGAAATAATAAAAGAAATTAAATGCCTGATTAAAAAGGGTTATAAAGAAATTATTTTGCTAGGACAAAACGTCAATTCATACCAAGGAAAAATCAAAAATCAAAAATCGAAAAATTTAAAAATGGAAAAATACGTCGACTTTGCGGACCTTCTTGGGTTAATTGATAACCTCCCCGACAATTTCTGGTTGACGTTTATTACCTCTCATCCCAAAGACTTGTCCGATAAACTAATTAAGGTGATGGCTTCGGGGAAAAAAATAATGCCCTATCTCCATCTGCCGGTTCAATCAGGCGATAATGAAATCCTTAAAAAAATGAACCGCGGTTATACGGTTAAAGATTATAAAAATTTAGTTCGTAAAATTCGCGACAAAATTAAAACAATCAACATCTCTACTGACATTATTGTCGGTTTCCCCGGCGAGACAAAAAATCAATTTAATAACACAATTAAATTGATGAAGTGGGCTAAATTTGATATGGTCTACATTGCCAGGTATTCTCCCCGTCCCGGCACAGTTGCGGCGAATTTAAAAGACAATATCAGCAGCGAAGAAAAAAAAGAACGGGAAAAAATATTAACCGATATCTTAAAAAAAACCGCTTTAGGAAATAACAAAAAATACATTAATAAAACCATTGAAATTCTGATTGAAAAAAGGATAAAAGACAACTCTTTCTTGGGTAAAACCAAAACTTTTAAAAATGTAAAAATTCAACTCCCCCGCTCGACAAAATCAAGTAAGGGGCAAAAAGCCTTAGATAGATTCCTAAAAATTGGCCGATTTTATAAATGCCAAATTAACGAAGCTAATGTCTGGGGTTTAAAAGGAAAATTCAAAACGCTCAGGAAAAACTCTTAATTTTCTTAAGAATAACCCTATAAACTCCAATTAAAAGAATGATCAAGGGAAATATATTCCACCACCAGTCAAATCGAATCACTGTATTATAAAGGCCGTGGAATAAAATAGCTAAAAGTAATCCCTCAAGAGCGACCGAGAACCGCCTGGCGCGAAATTTAACCAGACCCAAATAATAACCAATAATTCCGCCACAAAGAAAGTGCAGGAAAGTAGTGGTAAATCCTCTTAATAAAATAGTAGTCGCTGAGTCGGCAAGACTACTGCCAATCAACCCGTAAAGAAAGTTCTCAACAAAAGCCAATCCTAACCCTAAAACCATGCCGTAGATAAATCCATCGCGCAATTCGTCAAAATAAGTTGATTTGTAAACACGCCAGCGTAAAATAACGTATTTAGCCGACTCTTCAATTAGGCCATCGATTAAAAAAGATAAAACAAAAATACGGGCTAAATCAGACAGATGAAAGCTACCCTCAAAAAAACCGATTAAATATCCGGCCGCAAAAATAATCGGTATGGTTAAAACCGCCCCAAAAACAAAGGTTTTAAAAATTTGAATTTTAGGCTCGGGGGCTGAACGATCAAATCTCAAACAAACCAAGAGCCATAATAAGGTCGGCCCGGCGGATAACAATAAAAATAACAATGACTTCTGCCAAGTGAGAATAGTAAATAAATAATCAAATGAATCTATAATGCCCCTCATCCCAACATTATAACACTATAACAAAATGCAGAAAGATCTAGCTAAATTAGTCGTTATTTGCGGCCCAACGGCTTCGGGTAAAACCGAGCTATCTTTAAAGTTGGCAAAAAAATATAACGGGGAAATAATTTGCGCCGACAGCCGAACTATTTATCAACAAATGGATATTGGCACGGCAAAACCGCAACGAGATGAAAAATATAATATGAAAAGGGATAGTTACCAAAAACCGATTCTTATCAACAATATCCCCCACTATATGATAGACATTGTCAAGCCGAACAAAGAATTCACCGTTGCCGAATTCAAACAAAAAGCTCTTAAAATTATTAAAGGCATTCATCAAAGAAACAAATTGCCTTTTTTGGTGGGCGGCACCGGGCTGTATATCAGCGCTATCATTAATAATTTGGATATCCCCAAGGTTCCCCCTGATAAACGGCTAAGGAAAAAACTGGAAAAAGACATTGAGAGACGCGGACTGAATTATCTTTGGAAAAAACTACTAAAACTGGATCCCGACGCCGCCAGTTTTGTCCAAGAAAAAAATCCCCGACGGATTATTAGGGCCCTTGAAGTTTGTTTGAAAACAAAAAAACCTTTTTCAAAACTAAGAAAAAGGGGCCAGAAATTATTTGATGTTTTAGAAATAGGGATTAAGTTGCCCCCTAAAAAACTAGACCAAAAAATTGACCAAAGGGTGGAGGGAATGATAAAAACAGGTCTAATTAGAGAGACTAAAGATTTAACTAAAAAATATTCTCCCTCTCTCCCGTCTTTAAACACCATCGGCTATCAAGAAATCCTTTCTTATTTACAAAATAAAATCACCCTAAAACAAGCGACTGACTTAATTAAAAAAAATACACGTCGGTACTCCCGCCGCCAAATGACCTGGTTTTCCGCCCACGGCGGATCCGCCTCTGGCGGAAAAAAAAATAAAACAATCCAATGGATTGATTCTCTGAAAAAAGCGGAGGAGCTGATTAAAAATTTTCTGGCTTAGTTTTTCAGTTTTTCTTCCAACAACCTTTTAATCGCGTTCGGCTCGGCTTTCCCCCGGGTCCTTTTCATTGCCTGCCCGATCAGATATTGAATAACCACTTGCTTCCCTCCTTTATACTTTTCCACTATTTCTGGATTGTCTTCAACCACCTTCCTGATAACATCTCCCAATTCAACCTTGCTCCCCGCAGCTTTAAAATCGTATTCTCCCAATACCCGACCAACGTCTTTGCCGGTATTAAACATTTTCTCCAAAACCTCCCGAGCTATGACTCCAGTAATCTTTTTTTCATAAACCGCAATTAAAAAATCCGCAAAGTTCTCCGGACTGACGCAGAATTCTTCCCCTCGCGCTCTTTTTTGCCAAACCATCAAGTTATTTATCAACCACTTGCTCAATAATTTACTAAATTGTTTCTTATTACCTCTCCACGCCTCCTTTTCCGAGCCCTCAATAGTTTCTAAAGATAAAAGCCAATTTTTAAATCCGGAAACAACTTTGTCGGTATAATCAGCCATTTTCTTGTTCTCTGTTAAAAGTTCCGCTCCCGAAAGACTAAAACCATATTCTCTGATAAAACGTTTTCTCTTATCTATAGGTAATTCTGATAAACCTTTTTTTAAAATCTCTAAATCAATCCCTTGCTCTTTAAAAGTACTTTTATTAAGAGGCGGCAAGTCCGGCTCCGGGAAATACCGATAATCTTGCTCTTCTTCTTTGCCTCTTTGTTCAATTGTTTCTTCTCCATCCCAACCCCGGGTGGCTTGATATCTTGGCGGCTCGTCCCTATCCCATAATTCCCTCTGTCTAATCACTTCAAAGGCTAAAGTTTTTTCCACCGCTTTAAAAGAATTAAGATTTTTAATCTCCGTCTTTGGATAAAGCCTTTTATCGCCTTTTGGCCTTAGGGAAATGTTGGCATCACAACGTAATTGTCCTTTTTCCATATCGGCGTCGGAAATCTCCAAATATCTAATGATTTTTTGCAACTCTTCAAGAAAAATCTTAGCTTGAATTGGACTTTTAATTTCCGGTTCCGTAACAATTTCTAATAACGGAATACCAGCGCGATTAAAATCGAGCAAACTCTCATTTTCCCAATGAAAAAGTTTGGCCGTATCTTCCTCTAAATGAATTCTTTGCAAACGAACCGCGCCTAAGTTAGTTTTTACTATCCCTCCTTTAATTAAAGGCCGTTGATATTGGCTAATCTGATAACCCTTGGGTAAATCAGGATAAAAATAGTTTTTGCGGTCGAAGTGACAATCGTTGGAAATCTTGCCGTCTAAAGCCAACCCCAACTTCAAAGCCCTAACAACCGCTTCTTTATTAAGCGCCGGTAAAACGCCCGGATGTCCCAAACAAATAGGACAAACATTTAAATTAGGAGAATCTGTTTCTTGATTAGGGCAACTGCAAAAGAGTTTGCTTTTTGTTTTAAGCTCTAAATGAATTTCTAAACCAATAACGTTTTCGTAATCTCTTACCATAAGACAATGTTAAGCGACACCCTTCCCCGATAAAATAACCGGAATGGTCTTTATTATAATTTGAAGATCAAAACCCAAAGACCAATTTTCAATATAGTAAATATCCAATTTCGCCTCTTCTTCAAATGATAATTTGGAACGGCCAGATATTTGAGCCAAACCAGTAATCCCCGGTTTAATGGTTAAAAGCTGTTTATGATGCCTTTGATATTGCGCCACTTCTTGCGGTTCGTGAGGCCTTGGCCCCACTAAACTCATTTCCCCTTTTAAAACATTAAATAGTTGAGGTAACTCGTCAAAACTGGATTTGCGTAAAAAATGACCGAAGCGAGTAATCCGCGGGTCTTTCTCTATTTTAAAAAGAGGTCCCCCTCTTCTTTCGTTATATTTTAATAAATCAGCCTTCATTTGCTCGGCATTTCTAATCATTGAACGGAATTTATAAATTTTGATTCTCCTCCCCCTTTCTCCAATTCTTTGCAAACCGATAAAAACCGGTCCGCTGGAATCTAATTTAATAATTATGCTTAAAATTATAAAAACCGGCGAAAGAACCAATAAACCCAAAAAAACGCTAATTAAATCAACTACCCGTTTGATTATCCGTCCCCACCCGTCAAGGGCGGTCTTTTGAATAGCAATAACCGGTATGCCGCCCAGAGTTTCTGTTCTAACATTACTGGATAAAGCGTCAAAAATATCGGCCGTATACTTAAAAATAATTTGATGCTCATTGCAAAACTCTATCAAACTCAAAGTATCACTGCGATTAAGACCGGTGTCAGCCTGAATAACCTGACTAACGGAGTAAGCCCTTGATGACCAGTCCTTAATTAATTCATCAACGGTCTGAGGCGTGCCTAAAATTTTATATCCCACCCCTGGATCATTTTGAATATATCTGACAATTTTTTTGGCTAACTCTGAAGAGCCAAAAATCAAAATCGGCTCTAATCCTTTACCCCGTCGATAACAAACTAATTGGAAATAATGGACTAAGATTCTATCAAAACCGACAAAAATAATAGTCATCAGCCAGCCGGCTAAAATAATAAAACGTGAAGAAAAATATTCTCTTCTAAAAAATATAAAAAGAATAATCAACATTGTCCCGACTGAACAAGCCAGGAATATTTTAGAAAACTCTTTGGAAAAGTGTCTTTTTTCGCCTAAACTATAAAGACCGGTTGAAGCAAAAATGCCTAACCAGACTAGAAAAATGACTAATAAAGAAATAAAATACCGACTAAAGGGTATCTCATAAATCACCGGTCGTAAAGCGACTAAAGCGTCGAAACGCAAATAATAGACAAAAATCCCGGCTAAAATCAGCACTAGATAGTCGAAAGGAACCAAAAAAGCGGAAATTGTCAGGTCGGTCTTTCTCATAGTGTTTATTCTATTCTAACAAAAAAAAACTTGACAATCAAGGGAAATCAGATATAATAGAATTGACTTAAGCGGGCTAGCGACCGCGCCCGGCCGTTTCACGACCGGGTGAGGAAAGTCCGAACACTCCCCCGCCCCTTCTTAAATACGGAAATCAGCCGGAGTTGAAAAAATTTTACTCTATCCAAATAAAAAAATATTTGCGGTCTGTATTTAAGAAGGAGCGGGGAAATTGGTAGCGGGTAATACCCGTCGTGCCAATACGAAGTATTGGTATAGAGGTGCGAACAGAGACGCGTTTGACCGAAAGGTTAAACAACCCGTTAAACGACGGGATAGTCCTATAGTAATATAGGGGTGAAACGGCTAAATCCTTACCTGGGTGAAAGGCCAAAAAATCCTTGAATTAAATCAAGGAAGGTAGGCCGCTTGAGGCCAATCGCAAGATTGGTCCTAGATAAATGGTCGCGCCCCCCTTAAGGGACACAGAATTCGGCTTATAACCCGCTTGAGTCTATTTTTTATTTCACCTTTTTGCATTTTCGTCAATGACCCGATTGACCAATCTATCCGCTGGTTTATTCTTTTCCCGAGGAATATAGTAAAAATTGACTTTTTTGAATGACTGGGATAAGTTCCAAATTTTGATAAACAAAGACCCCAATTTCGGGTCTTTTATTTTGTATCTCCGGTTCAACTGCTCGACTATCAATTTGCTATCCAAATAAAAATTAATTTCCGTTGCTTTGAACGCTCTGGCTTTTTCCAACCCCAAAACCACACCCTCATATTCTGCCTGATTATTGGTGGCTTTACCTAAAAATCGGGAAAATTCTTTTATCTTCTTGTCGGGAAAAAGCAAAACCGCACCGCAACCAGCCGGTCCGGGATTGCCTCGCGCCCCGCCGTCGGTATAAATTACTAATTTTGCCATATAAATCACCTATTTTATCATCTTCTTAAAAATCCTTCTAATCTCTGGATTATAAGACCAGCCAGCGATTCTTTTTATCAAAACATCCCGACCATTCCGATAATGAAAAATAATTTCTTTGCCCATCCTAACAATAGATCTCTCTAAATTTTTATCCTTTCTTTTCGCTAAAGTATAAACATTTGACAAAAAATAACAACGATTGCCACTGACTAAGGGCTTCCCTCTTGGATTGGCTTCATAACCAACCCAGGCTTTGATTTCCGTTTCATTATTAATTAAGGCTAAAAGAGTCCTGCGCATGCCGTCAAAAACGCGAAAACCGTCATTACTTTGAAAAACCAAAATGGGGAAATGGTCTCTCTCCTTGTGGGGGGAGAGACCTGTCTTTAAAATTTTTCTACGCATCTCTTTATCAATTTTCCAAGATTTAGCAAAAGCCAAAGGATTACGATTAAATTTTTTAATCGTGTATTCGTCAATAACTGGCGACATCCCGGTTAAGACAACTTTAGAAAAAGGAATTTTCTTAAGCTTCCAATTATATTTACTATTGAACAGATAGTGATGGACAGTTTTAAGTTTCCAACCCTCTGAAATAGCCGCCACTAATTCCCAAAAGGAGACCTCGTCTTCCCTTTTAATAAAACCCTCAATGGATTTATCAATCTGTCTCCAAATCTTAAAATCTCCAATATCGTTAAAAATCTTGCGAAACTCGTGTTTCAAATATTGCTGAGCAATTAGTAAGACATTCTTTGACAAAACGTATTTAATCATAATTTAATTTTATTTTTCGCTCTTTTTTAAATCAATGACTTTCATCTGCAACTCTTGCTGGCCGTTCCACTGGTTGACGCCCAACTGGAAAACAACGTCAATTTCGCCACCCGGTTTTAAGCCGCTGACTTTATGGTTAGCGCCGAAATAAATCATTTTCCTTCCCGGGCCGACAATCAACCGAAAGTGTTGGCCGTTCTGACCGACCGGCACTATCTCGTTAAGACGAACATTTTTAACCAGAAAATTCGGTTGCGGATTGCTCTTGCCAAAAGGTTCGAATTTCGCCAATTCCTCATATAAGGGCCAATCAACTTCCTCTAAATTAACTAAAGTATCAATCGTCATTCGGGGAATCAAATCCTCATTTTTTATCTTTTTTTCTCCGATGGCTAAAAGTTTTTGTTTAAAATCCTCAAAAACATCCGGACTCTTTAAGGTCAAACCGAGCGCAGCGGCATGACCTCCGAAACGAAGAAAAAAATTCTCCAGTTGACTTAAGGCCTGATAAAGATTAAAAGAAGAGGTTGAACGACCCGAAGCAGCCATTTCCTCATTCTCCCGCGTAAAAACAAGAACCGGACGATAATATTGTTCCACAATCTTCGAAGCGCTTAAACCGATAACCCCCTTGGGCCAGTCAGTACCGGCGACGATAATAATTTTATCCTTTGGCTCCGGCCCAATGACTTTAACAATCTCGGAAAAAACTCTCTCCACTAAATTCTGCCTTTTTCTGTTAAAATCGTTTAAATCGTCGGCTAATTTATCGGCCTCATCTTTATCTTTGCCCAAAACCAATTTCAAAGCTTCGTCGGCGTGTTTAATTCTCGCCGCGGCGTTCAATCGCGGACCAAAATGGTAAGTGATATTCGCCGCGTCGATTTTTCCTAAAACCAATCCACTCTTAACAACTAATGACCTTAAGCCTTGATTTGCCGTCTTATTTAAAACAAGCAAACCATATTTAACCAGAGTGCGATTTTCGCCCAAGAGGGGCATACAATCAGCCACCGTGCCAATTGCCACCAAATCCAAAAGCCACTTTTCCGTTGCCTCTTTGTTTTCCACCTGGCATCTTTCGTCAGCCAAGAGCGCTTGAGCCAATTTAAAAGCCACGCCAACACCGGCTAAAGATTTAAAAGGATAATTTTCTCTAGCCAACTGGGGGTTAATCATCGCCGCGGCTTTCGGCAATTCCGACGGCTGACAATGATGGTCGGTAATAATAACTTTAATCCCCGCTTCCTCTGCCAAACCAATCTCCTTAACGTTGCTTATGCCACAATCGCAAGTAATAATCAAATCTGTTTTTTGTTTTATCAAATTTTTTATCAACGTCTCGTTTAAACCATACCCATCCACATCTCGGCGCGGAATGTAAGTGGAGACATTCTCAGCCCCCAGTTTTTCTAAAACGGAAAAAATAACCGCCGTGGCCGTAATTCCGTCCGCGTCATAATCGCCGCAAATAACCACTTTTTGCTTTTGTTCAATCGCTTGATAAATGAGGTCAACCGCCTTTTCCATATCCTGAAATAAAAACGGACTATGAATATCCTGAGAATAGTCCGGTAACAAAAACTCATCTATTTGTTCCTGCGTCCATAAACCGCGATTATAAAGTAATTGCAAAATTACTGGATGAATTTCCGGAAATCTTTCTTTAAAATCATCAGGTATTTTTGGTAAAACCTCCCAAATTTTTTCCATTGCTTATATCTTTTTAATTTTTTATTCCAGTATATTTTTGCAAAACATTTATAAAATGTTCTAATGTTCTTCCGGTCTTGGTCTCATTGTCGGAAATAAAATTACCTCTTTGATATTGCGGGTATTGGTTAAAAGACAAACTAAACGGTCAAGGCCAATGCCCTCCCCGGCCGTCGGAGGCATACCGTACTTAAGGGCGTTGATAAAATCTTGGTCAAAAGGCTGGGCTTCCTGGTCGCCCTTGTCCAATAACTTTTGCTGTTCTTCAAACCGCTCCTCTTGGTCAAAAGGGTCGTTTAACTCGGAAAAAGCGTTGCCAATTTCCAAACCGGCCACCAATAATTGGAATCTTTCCGTATAGTTCGGCCTATCCGGAATCCGCTTCGCCAAGGGCGAAACTTCCAATGGATGGTTTATTAAAAAGACCGGATTAACAATTTTGGGTCTAACTTTCTCTTTATAAATCTCGTCAATAATCTTCCCTCTGCCCCATGTTCTCTCCACGGGTATCTTCAGTTTTTCCGCCTTTTTAGTTAACTCACTCAAATTTTTTTCCTTGTCAATATCAATACCCGTGTGATTGAGCATCGCTTCCCGATAGTCAATTCTCGGATAAGGAGGGGTAAGGTCGATTTCTTTTCCTTGATACTTGACGATCGAACCGCCAGTTACTTTTTTAAGCAAAACCTTGAATAAATCTTCAGTCAATTTCATTAAATCCTGATAATCGGCGTAGGCCTGATAAAACTCGATCTGAGTAAACTCCGGATTATGCGCCCAATCAATGCCTTCGTTGCGGAAACAACGGGCGATTTCATAAACCCTTTCAAACCCGCCGACAATCAACCGCTTCAAATACAATTCCGGCGCGATCCTTAAATATAAGTCAATATCCAGGGCTTGATGATGGGTAACAAACGGCCGAGCCGCAGCGCCGCCGGACAAAGGCTGTAACACCGGCGTTTCTACTTCGACAAAATCCCGCTGATTGAAAAACTCCCTGATGGCTGAAATAATCTCGCTTCTTTTGAGAAAAACTTTTTTTACTTCCTTGTTGGCCAAAATATCGAGATAGCGCTGCCGAAAACGCGTTTCGACGTCGGACAAGCCGTGCCATTTTTCCGGCAAAGGAAAAATCGCCTTGCTTAAAATTTCCCAGGATAAAACTTTCAAAGTTTTTTCTTTGATTTTCGTTTCGAATAATTCGCCTTCAACCTGCAAGAAATCTCCGACATCAATCTGTTTGGTAAAAAAACGGTAATTCTCCCGCCCCAAATCCCCTTCATTTAAAAATATCTGAAAACGACCGCTATTATCTTCCAAATGGGCGAAACAAGCTCGACCGTGCAATCTAATCGAAACCAAACGACCGACTAAAGTCGCCCCTTTCCCCAAGTCGAACTTCTCCGCCGCCTCCCGACAAGTAAAAGTCCTTTTTGACCACGAGGGATAGGGATTTACCTTTTCTTTTTTTATCTCGTTTAATTTTTTGATTCTGTCCTTTTCTTCGCTCATACGGGATTATTCTAACGTTTTAGTACTTTAAATGATAACATTTCTGAAAAAATAAACAACCCAGCATCCTCTGTAAAAAACTGGGGTTATTTTAACATCCTCATATTTTTATACTTCACTCAATCCTAATAATTACAAAATTTGTTACGCCACCAGGCGTCTCTACACTTACTTGATCATTAATTTTTTTATTAATCAAGGCCCGGCCAAGCGGGGATTGATAAGAAATACGACCTTCAGACGGGTCAGCCTCTTCGCTGCCGACGATTATATATTTTATTTTAGTCTTGATCCCGAGATTACTAAGTTCAACCTTTGAACCAATCTTAACCCTGCTGCTGACACGACTTTGATCTATAACTTCAGCGCTTTTCAATAAATTTTCTAACCTAACTATTTCAGATTCTACCCAGGCCTGCTCATCTTTAGCGATAGTATACTCCGCATTTTCGCTCATATCGCCCATCTCCTTAGCGTTTTGTATTCGCTTAGCAATCTCCGGCCTTTTTTGTTTAAGCTCAAATAAATCCTCTTCAATTTTTACTCGTCCCTCCGGCGTTAAAAAATCTGACATACTAAAACATTTAATACAACTAAAATTAAAAACTAAAAAATACCCAAAATATGGAATATTGGGCGTATTTGATTCAATCAACTTACCTTATATTATAACATATCGCCCATAAACGTCAAGATCAGCTGTGGAAAAGCTTAACCCCCTAAAAATTACTATTTCGTGACAGCGCCATGAAAAATCACTTTTGTCTTATTTAATCCTGGAAATTGCGCCTCAATTTTTTCGGCAATAAATTTAGTCAAAACAGATAAATCCCTTGCCCAACTCATATATCCGCGACAATTTTGAAAAATCTGATCCAAAACCCTCTGACAACTTATCAACGCTTGATAAGATAATTTAGCCGAAACATTCATATCTTGTCTTACCATCGATCTAAATATCTTGTCCTTTTCCTTTTCTAAAACTTGATGGTCGACTAAAGCTCGGTAAAGCTTAGAATCAAAAAATGTATGATACCAATTAAGCTCCTCAATTCCTTTTTTCAGGCGGTCAAAAATCTCTAATAGTTCCTCGTCTTGCTCAGAAAAAACGTTTGTTAATAAGCGTTGGGTTTCCAATGTGAATTTATGTCCCAAACGCCACAAAGGAAAGATCTCCGGCCTTAATCTTTTATCAATCTCTTCTTTGACTATGGTAACCTTAACTTTTTGGGGGTCTATCCCCTGTTTTTGAATATCCCTTTTGATTACCTCAGTTGCCAAGACAAAAGCCTTTCTCATATCGGCAAAAATAGCCGCCGGGCTATCCGGGTCCTCGCCCTTGGCAATGTGCTCAATCCGATTAACAAACATATCTTGAAAAGCTCTACACTTATCATATAAGTCGCACCTCTCGCACCAGCGGTCGCAAAAATTAAAAGGCATACTCTTAAAAAAATCTGCTTTCTTTTTTATTTTTATCCGACGCTCTGCCATATTCCCTTATAAATTTTAGTTTTTTATTATCGTCTTAAATTTTCCCCAAAAAATTATCTATTTTATTTGACTATTCGTTGACGAGTCATCGCAGGAAAAAATAGATTAACTCTGTAACCATGCCGGCTAAGAGCAAAAAAATTAAAAAATAAGTATGAAATCCGGCTTGACGTTGAAATCTCTTTTTGAGAAAACTGCGATAGATTAAAATTACTATAATCCCCTCCATACCCAAGAAAATTGCCCCAGTTAAACCAATAACATCAATAAAATCTCTTAGTCCAAATAAAAATAAAATCAACGGAGCAAAGCAAGCAATCAAACAAGAGATATTCTGGGGTAATTTTAAATCATACCAAAAAATTTTTTTGAGAGTCAACCCAAGGGTAATAAAAGAGGTAAAGGTAGCAATCAACCCAAAGATAAAACCTAGGTTAATTATTTTGTTACCAATACTCTTGCTAAATCCCGAAATAGCATCTCTGCTTGTGCCAGCCCCACTGGCTCCAAGAACGATAAAAGTAAAAAAGATATAACAAAGAGCAACAATAATAATTCCCGAAGCTATCACAGCTAACAATCTCTTTCTATCGCGTTCAACCATCTCTTTCACCTCTGGGACAAGAGCAATTCCCCATAAAGAAAATAAGACCGCTCCATAAGGCAAAACTACCGACCGAACGTCGAAAGTAAATAAATTTTCTAAATTTAAAAAGGGAAAAGCCTTAAAAAAGAAAAACAATAAAAGAAAAATAAGAACGGCTTGAATAACCAATTGAAACGAAGCTATCGTTTCAATGCCGCGATAAATCAAAAATGAACCGGCGACAAAGAAAACTAACAGATAGAATAAAAACGACCCGCCGAGAAAAGGAGATAAAAATAAATATAAAAATTGACTGCCTAAAATAAGATAAGCCAATAAAGCGCCGGCTAATCCCGCCGAGGAAACAATCAAACTAAACTTTTTTGCTCTCTGCCCCAAATATTCTTCAGCGTAACCAGGTATTCTGGCTATTCGTTGAGTGTCACGAGCTACTTCGCCCAAAAAATAATGAATTGTAATCGCCACTCCCACCCCAAATAAAAAATATAAAACCAAAACAAAAAATCCAGTTTGGAGAGCAATATAGGGCAAACCAAAAATACCCACTCCTAACACGGTCCCTCCAAAAACAGCCAATGCTTTGATAAAATCAATCTTTCTCTTCACACCTAATTATATTATATATAAATTAAATTACTCTACCTCCCATAAAAAAATCTCCTTAATATGAAATTTCTAATGAGGCAAATTTCCTCAAGGAGTTAATTCTTTAACAATATCTTCGGGAATAGGAACCCCCTCCCCTTCCGAACTAACGCCCGGATAACGCCAAGCAGTAATTATTTTTATCCGGCCTTCGACTGCTTGATACATTAACCAAACCTCGCTTGGGTGTTTTTTTGTCTCCGCCGACCGCATAACGGCAATAGTCCCCGGGGCAATCCCTTTTTCTAATCGTTGATAATGTCTAAGTAAATATCGAAGACGCGTCTCTGACAAACCATACTGACGCATTTTAGAAACAACGTGTCTAGTCCAAATAATTTTATCGTCATTTTTAGGTGGCTTAAATTGCATACAAATTCATAATTCGCATTTACTCGTTCTAAAATTCGTGTCGATTCGTTAATTTTCAATACGGCAATAAATTTTTAAGCCAATTTTTCAATTTTAAACTAAATCCCGCCCCAGAATTTAACTTAACTTTTCTATTGTCTATTGGCCGTTTCCCCCATAAGACTAAACCGAGAGCGGTTGAAAAACTAACGTCAAGCGTTTCGTCTACCGTGCTGACAAGTCCTTGCGGCAAACCTATAGAGGCCGGAATTTTAAAGACCTTTTTAGCTGTTTCAACTAAACCGTCTAACCTGGCCCCTGCCCCGGTTAAAACCACCCCAGCCGGTAACTTCCCTCTTCGGTCAATTTTTGCTAATTCATCATCAACAACTTTAAAAATATCCCCGCACCTACCTTCAATAATTTTAGCCACTTCTTTTTTCGAGGCCTTTCCTTCCTCTTTGCTGTCTAAATCCTTAAAATCAATCTGTTCACTTTTGCTTACCTTATTCGGTAACGAAGTCCCGTAATTTAGTTTGACTATTTCGGCTAAATCTATAGGAAGACGTAGTCCAATAGCAATATCAGAGGTGATATGCCTGGCGCCAATTGGCAAGACCTTGGCCGTTAAAATATCGCCTTCTTCAAACACGGCAACGCTAGTCGTCGTTTCGCCTAAATTAACCAATAAAACGCCCAGTTCCTTTTGTCTCTTATCTAGGACTACCTCGGCGGTGGCCAAAACCGCAAAAACCAACTCATCAATGCCAATACCCGCCCGGTAGAATGACTTAGTTAAATTCTTAATTTGATTGGAAAACCCTAATATAATTTGCGCCTCAACCTCTAAACGAACCCCCGTCATCCCAATGGGGTCCATGATCCCGGGTTGGTTATCCACAGAAAAACTTCGCGGCAAAACATGAAGTATTTCATAATTAGCCGGGGTAGCCACATCTTTAGCCGCATCTAAAACTCTTTCTACGTCATCCTGTTTAATCTCGCCATCGGTTCGGGAAATAGCCACCACTCCGCGGGTCTCTTGTGAAACAATATGGCTGCCGGAAATACCAATATAAGCGTGCTCTATGGGCAAACCAATAGATCTCTCAACTTTTTCAACGCAAGCTGAAATACTCGAGACCGTGTCCTCGATATTAACAATCACCCCCTTGCTAATCCCTTCTGAAGACCCTTCACTCAAACCAATAATATGCAAATCTCCATTAGACTGAATCTGCCCGACAGCAATTCTAATTGTCCGAGAACCAAGGTCAATACCGGTAATAATTTTCTGTTTACTCATAAATTCAACTTAAAAAGGCTCTAATCTAGTAGTTTAACATAAATCCTCTATTTTGTGAAATCATTAAATTCTCTTGATTAAAAACACTTTAACCAATCAATTGTAATATCTTTTCCTCCATCCTCCTCATTTTCATCTTATCTTTTTTGAACCGGTGGTCATACCCTAAAATATGAAGTAAACCATGAATTAGCAAAATAATCAGTTCTCTGTTTTGACCATGTTTTTGTTCTTCAGCCTGTCGAACTAATTGATCCCGACAGATAACTATTTCTGCCGGATCATCGAAAGCTAAAACATCGGTTACTTTATCAACCCGACGGTATTTTCTATTAAGAATCCTGATCGCCTTCTTATCAACCAAAGCAACTGAAATCATATTTATTTTCTTTCTGGATTTAGCAATTTTATACGCTTGACTCAAGGCCGACTTAATCAATTTCCTATTTAACCGGCAAACTACTAATTTATTGACTTCAATAAGCATAAACACTCCACTTTTGACTACTAGCCATTATTTGATTCCCGTTGAGGAAGAGCAACTATGGGATCAATTCTAATAGCCTCTACCGGGCAACTCTCTGCGGCTAATTGGTTGCACCCCATGCTTTCTATTTCTTGTTTAATGGACTTTGCTTTTCCACCGGCAGTCATTTCAAAATTAGCCGGGCAAACAGCGGAACAACTTCCGCACCCAATACACTTATTTTCGTCCACTGTAACTCTATATTTTGGCATATATAACACTTAAAAAATAAATCTAAAAAATCCACTTTCCAAGGTTAATTAGGTTAATTCTATTTTCCCTCTCCTTCTTTAAATATGTCCTTAATTTCTTTAACTCCCTCTTCTATCTCCTGCTTAACCCCCTTAGCGTCTTCGGCGGTTTTTTTAACCGCGTCAACCAATTTATCTTTAGTCGGACCGAATTTTCGCTTTAATTCTTCCCGGGTTTTCTGGCCTGATTTTTTGGCAAAAAGCACGCCCAAAATTACCCCAAAAATAGTCCCCAAAACTCCCGTTTTAAAAATTCTTTTAAATTTAGCCATATAATTTTATATTAAATCTAATTAAACAATCTCACCCATTATCCCATCCTTATGCAATCCAACTAACCTAACTTTAATTATTTGATTAGTCAAATTCCTTTCGCTTTTAGCAAAGATTTTCAAATAATTCGCTGTTAAACCGGACCAATAAGAATTTTGTTCTGCCTCAAATAAAACCGGTAAAGTCTGATTAAGATATCTCTTTCTCGCTTGTCCAGATACTTTTTGCTCCAATTTTCTTAAAATCCGAGATCTTTTTTGTTTTATTTCATCTAAAACACCGCCTTCAAAAGTAGAAGTTTCAGTCCCTGGACGGGGCGAAAACTTAAAAATATGGACTTTCAAAAACTCCGCCCATTTAATAAACTCACTCGTTTGTTTAAAATCTATCTCTCTTTCTCCGGGGAAACCGACAATAACATCTGCGGTTAAATTCATCCCCGGAATCTGTTTTAATTTTTTAATAATTTTCCGCAGCTCTTCTAACTTATAATTTCGATTCATTTTGCTTAAAATTTCATCAGAAGCCGACTGCACCGACAAATGAAGATGAGGGCAGATCCGAACATTATTTTTAATCAAATCTATTAATTCGCCACTGATCGCCGTCGGCCAGAGAGAAGAAAGGCGGACTCTTAAAATAGTGGTTTGCCTTAAAATTTCTTTTAATAAATCTACTAAATTTTTCCCGCGATCATTATACTGGCTAATATCCACTCCAACCAAAACAAATTCTTTAAATCCCTTCTTTTGCTTCTGCTTAACCTCTCGGATAACTTGTCTTAAGGGCTTGCTATAATTTTTCTTTCGTAAATAAGGAATGATGCAGTAAGCGCAACGCCGCCGGCAGCCGGATTGAATCTTAATCAACGCCCTTGTCCTGTCTTTTTTTTGCCTGGAATTCAACGTCTGGAACTTAAAATCAAGATGTCGTGAATACTTATTATCAAATAATTCTTTTAAGATTAGTTTATCCAAGTCCTCTTTTCTACTATTATCAATCCAGGAATCAACGTTAGCCCGCTCTTGGATTTTCATTTGCTCGGTAAAACAACCGACCACAACCAAATAAGATTTGGGAAATAAACGTTTTATTCGGTGAATAGTCTGCCTGACTTCTTTTTCCGCCTTTTGGGTAACAGCGCAAGCGTTGATTACCGCGACATCGACAGCGGTCAGAAACGGCGAGACCACCCGCCATCCTTTTTCCTTAAATTTTCCTTTTATCTCTTCTGTCTCCGCTTGATTCAATTTACAGCCGAAAGTACAAAAACCTATAGTCATCTTAGTCTTTTTTTCAACTCCTTAACTATTTTCTCTTGGTCAACTACCTCCTGATTTCCCGTGTTCATATTTCTAATAATAACCGTATTATCAATCACTTCTTGCTGCCCAAGAATTAAAGTCAATTTAACGCCCAATTTATTAGCTCTCTCCATCTGAGTCTTTAAACTGTTTTTAGTCAGGTCTTCCGCTATCCTAAAACCCTGTTTTTGTAACTCGTTAAAGAGTTTTAAGGCTCGGCGGGATGACCTTTCTCCTATTTGAGCCAAAAAAATCTGCGGGCCCCTGCTTTTAGAAACCTTGACTCCCTGGATCTTAACTTCTTCAATTATCCTTTCCAAACCATAACTCAAACCAGAGGCCGGAGTCGGCCGTCCACCTAAACTCTCAATCAAATTGTCGTATCTCCCTCCTCCGCCTAAAGCGCTCTGAGACCCTAGCATATTTATTTCAAAATCAGCTTTATTAAACTGTTTTTTCTCTCCTTTTGGCAAAAGACGAAGACCTTTGCCGGATTTAGTAGAATTAACTTCGGCTTCGCCCTTCTCTTGGATTTTATTTTGTAAAGCGGAGCGATCCGGATAAAATTCAAACACAGTCCGAGTGTAATAATCCAACCCCCTAACTAAATAAGGGTTCAAACTATAGATGACATTTGCCTCATCAAGATACTCTAAGGTTTTAATAAAATGATTCTGGCAATCGCCACATAAGCCATCAACCGATTGCGGCGCCTGCCGAACCAAATTCCGGCAGCCGCTATTTTGACAATCTAAAATTCTTAAGGGGTTTTTATTCAACCGCCTTTGACAGTCCGGGCAAAGCCACTTCTTTTTAAACTTGAAATAATTTATCAACTTTGAACGATACGATTTTCGGCATGTGGGACAACCTAAACTATTAACCTGAATGTTTGCTTTAATGTCTAAATTATTAAATAAACTTTGAGAAAATAAAATAAGTTGAGCGTCAACTACCGGCTCTGCTGAGCCCAAAACTTCAAGCCCAAACTGATGAAACTGTCTCCCTCGGCCGGCTTGCGGCCGTTCAAAACGGAAAAGAGGCCCGAAATAATATAATTTTACCGGCTGCGGCAGATTAAACATACCGTGTTCAAGATAAGCCCGGGCTACTCCCGGAGTAAATTCAGGGCGAAGAACCACTTGATTGCCGGACTTATCCCGAAATTGATACATTTGTTTTTCAACCAAGTCGGTCGTTATCCCGGTGGATTTTTCAAAGAGCAATTGTCTCTCAAGAACGGGCACAATAATCTCCTTAAAACTGTAAGCCTCAGCCAGACTAACTAATTTCTTTAACAAATAATCCCAATATACCAATTCATCCGGCAAAATATCCCGCACACCCCTCAAAATCTGGACCTCCTGTTTTATTTTGATCTCGGGGATAGAAACCCCCTCATTGGTTTGAATATCGCTTCTTTTAGTTAACTTTCTTTTTAGACGAACTTTTTGAGACGGTTTTTTTATTTTTTTAATTTTTTTCATATAAATCCATCCTGTTATAAATTTAGACAAATTAAATTTCCCTTGTTCCGCATTAGTAAGTAAAAACTGGTGTCTTGATCAGCCCCATATTACTAAATGGCCAACCGCGAAACCAGGCCCGCCCAGTAATATACTCTCTTTTAACCGGACCGAACGATCTTGAATCCAAACTCATATTCCGATTATCGCCTAAAACATAATATTCATCGCTTGATAAGGTTAAATCAACCGCTCCCGGCGTCGTCGTCCCGGGGAATAAATATCCGCCGCCATCCACAAGAAAACCCTGAGGCAAAAAACTGTTATAAATATAAATTTTCCCTTCTTTTATAACAATTCTCTCGCCGGGCAAAGCAATTATTCTTTTGATTAAATAATCTTTCAAACTGGAGGGCGATTGGAAAATAATCACTTCGCCTCTTTCTGGATCATTCAGGCGATAACTGATTTTCTCAATAATCAAATATTCTTTATCGTAAAAACTTGGTTCCATTGACGGGCCAACAACATAAAATGGCTGAAAAATAAAATAATGAATGGGCCAAACAATAATAAAAGCAACAACGACCAGTTTGACTAAATCGAATAGAAAAGCTAAAAAGGGCGGCAAATCGAGAGTCCCACGTCTTTCTCTCAAATTCTTAAGGGCATCAAATGTTTTTTGGTCCATCTCTTTTTTCGTTTAAAGCCACGGCCCTAACTATTTTTGTAATATCTTTTTCTATTTTTTCTAACCTTAACCTAAACCTAAAAACAAAATAAAATAAAACCGCAATCCCCAGATAAAGCAATATCTCTATCCCGGATGCGGAAAATCCTAAAGAAGCCACCAATTTATCAATCCACTTTAAACAAACAATTAAACCAGCCACCACTAACCAAAAGACAAGCCAAAAAGCAAACTCATTACCCCCAATCTGTTTTTTCTTTTTTTGCCAAAAAAGGCGAGATAAGAAAAAAACAATTATTATCAAAGCAATTATTCTCTGAAACATAAGTTCAATCCATTAATTTGGCCAATAATAGCTCTTTGACAATTCTAATCCCCCCTTTAAATCGTTGCCCAAACTTATGATAAATAACATTTATCGGCACTTCTTTAATTTTGAAATTATTTTTGAAAATTTTGCCTTGAATTTCAGTATTATGGGCCATTTTGTCGTTTTCAATCTCAATTCGCCGAGCCGCCTTTTTTGATAAGGCCCGAAAACCGCTCTGAGAATCAGTTAAACTTTTACCGATAAATATCTTATTTACTATTTTGGCCAAGGGCAAAATAATTTTTTCTTTGAGCCAGGGAATGTCTGACTTTCTCCCTAAAAAACGAGAACCAAAAACTGCCTCAGCTTCTCCCGATTTTATCGGCTCAACAATATCTCCAATCTCCTTGGCCAAAAACTGGCCATCGGCATCAAAGTGAACAATAATATCGGCTCCCTTGTCTAAGGCATACTGATCGCCCGTCTGTAATGCCGCCCCTTGTCCCCGATTGATAAAATGACGCAGAACCGTCACCCCTTGTTCTTCAGCTAACCGACTAGTATCGTCGGTTGACCCATCATCAACGACTATAATCTCGTCAACCAACGGCTTGACCCCCTTTATCACCTCGACAATAGTTTTCCTCTCATTATAGGCCGGTATCACTACAAAAACCTTTTTATTTCCCTTTTCCTTTATGTTTTTATCCTCCGATACTCCCATATTATAACGTTTTAATAACTTCTATTCTCCGTCATATTTATTAATCAAGGGTTGGAGCAACATTCTATTGGCTTTAACGTAAGTAATCAATTTTTTCAAACCACCATCTAAGTCGGTCACTGGCAACCATTCTAATCTTTTTTTGGCTAAATTTATGTCCGGCAGTCCCAAGGGAGTCATAAATTGTAGCGGGGGTCTGAATTCAATTTCCGACTTTGACCCAGTAAGCTCGATAATCCTTTTTGCCAAATCAACCAACCGACAAGCTTCAGACCCTCCTAAATTAATTGGCCCTGATTCTTGAGAATTCATCATTTTGATTATTCCTTCAATTATATCCTCGACATAGCAAAGCGAAGTGGAGAAATTTTCATCACCATAAATAATCAACGGTCTATCGTTCAGAGCTTGAAGGACAAAATCAGGAACCATTTGGCCGTCGAAAAGCGCTTCCCTCGGCCCATAGGTTCTAAAAATACGAACAATCTTGGTATCCAAATCATACATTTCCCGATAAGTAATCATGGCGGTTTCAGAAAATCTTTTCCCTTCATCGTAACAGGACCGCGGTCCGACAAAATTTACCCGGCCGAAATCGGTTTCCTTAAAATGGGTCTTATCTTCTGTCCGCTGGCCATAGACTACCGAAGAAGAAGTAAAGAGCACTTTGGCTTTATAAATTTTGGCCATCTCCAATATGTTAATCGTCCCGACGGCATTAACTTGAAGCGTTTGAATCCTCAATTGATCAAAATTTTTAGCTGAAGTCGGACAAGCCAAATGGTAGATTTCGGAAAGACCATGTATATCCACCCTAAAATCTCTTAACTCTGAAAACTTTTGAAAATCTATCAACTGGTTAATGTCATGTTTAATAAAACGGAAGTTTGGATTTTGGAGAAGAGAATTAATGTTGTTAACATCCCCTCCTCCGATAAAATCGTCCAAACAAATAACGTTATTCTCCTCGACTAACCGATCGCATAAATGCGAACCTAGAAATCCGGCCCCCCCGGTAACTAAAACATTCTTCTTCTCTCCGGGATAAAATTTTTTTTGTTTTTCCATAAATATAATTGGTCAGCGGCGATTCATTTTCTATTTTTCAATTATCGTCTGTTTCTGCTGTATCCTGAAGGCCGCCGCGGTCTGGCCGCTGAATAAGCAGACCGACGCGGTCCCCCAATCCGCGATCGAAAATCCGTCCGAGGGCGCCTCTGAGGGCTTGGCCCGTCCCCCGACATATTCATTGTTAGATTAATTCTCCCCTGCTTATCAATTTCAATTATCTTTACCGGAACGACATCACCCACCTGAACCAGATCACTCGGATGTTCGACTCGATGATCCGCCATTTCAGAAACATGCACCATACCCTCCTGACCGGGAACAAGTTCCATAAACGCGCCAAAATCCATAATCCTGGTCACTTTTCCTTGAAATACCTCGTCTACTTTGAGTTCCCGAGTAATATCGCTTACCCAATCAACGGCCTTCTTAAGTGACTCTTTACTCGGCGAAGTAATAGAGACCGTGCCATCTTGTTCAATGTCAATCATTACGCCGGTTTTATTAATAATCTCGTTGATTATGCGACCGCCAGGGCCGACAACGTCTCTAATTTTATCCGGATCGATTTTAAAAACAACGACTCGGGGCGCATAAGGAGACAACTCGGGCCTGGATTTTTCCAAAACCCGACCCATCTCCTTTAGAACTTCCCGTCTCGCTCCGGTTGAAACCTCAAAAACCTGCTGAATAATGTCAAAATTAAGACCTTTGGTCTTGGTATCCATTTGGATAGCCGTAATTCCATCGGTCGTCCCGACGACTTTAAAATCCATTCCTCCAGGACCGTCTTCCAAATCCTGAATATCAATAATAATTTTATAACGTTTGAAATTATTTTCCCTTTCGTCTTCCTCAGAAGCCAGCCCTATAGCTATGCCGGCAACCGACTTTTTAATCGGCATGCCGGCATCCATCGCCGCCAAAGCCGAAGCGCACACAGAAGCCATTGAAGTTGAACCATTTGAAGAAAGAACTTCGGAAACAATTCTGACGGTATAAGGAAACTCCTCCTTACTTGGTAAAATCGGCAAAAGTCCCTTTTCCACCAAAGCCCCGTGTCCTATTTCCCTTCTCGAGGTTGATTTTAGACCCTTAACTTCGCCGGAACAAAAAGGCGGAAAATTATAATGATGCATAAAGCGCTTACGACCACTTTCCTCCATTGTGTCTAAATATTGCTCCGCCCCCGGCGCGCCTAAAGTAACTGTTGAAAGAACTTGGGTCTCTCCCCGATTAAATATAGCTGAACCATGAACCCGGGGAATAACTCCAACTTGACAGCTAATCGGCCGAATTTGATCAATTTTTCGTCCGTCAATTCGTTGGTCTTTGTTTAAAATCGCCTGACTGACCTGGGTATAAACCAGCTTATTGGCATACTCAACGGCTTTAGCCCTCTTTTCTTTCCCAATTTGTTTTTCAATTAAAAGCTCTTCTAACCGGCTTCTAATTTTTTCTACCGCTTCAATCCTATCCTCTTTAGTCTTTAAAACATTTTTAAACAAATATTCAGGCGCTTCATCCTTAACTATTTGCTCGGTTATTTTTTTAAGCTCTTGTTTCGCTAAAACCTCGTCGCCGGTCAAATCACTGATTAGAGAGCGCTTTTGCTTGCCTGTTTTTTCCTGAATCTCTTTGATAAAATAATTGACTTTCTCCAAATGCTTAACCCCGTACTTAATCGCTTCAAACATTATTCTATTCTCTATATCTTCCGCTCCCGCTTCCAACATTAAAACTCGACCATCGGCTCCGCAAACTACCAAGTCTAAATCACTTTTGGATCTAGCTTCGTAGGTCGGGTTCAAAACCCATTCTCCACCCCGCTCCGGATCAGTTGGCTGACCAATCTCTGACGAAGGAATTCGACTAACCCGGACGCCGGCGACCGGCCCAGCCCAAGGAATATCGGAAATAGATAAGGCAATGGAAGCGGCCCAAAGAGCAACAATATCCGGATCATTCTCCTGATCAACCGAGAGAACGGTTAAAACAACCTGAACTGCCCGACGGCTTTCCTCATCAAACAGCGGTCTGATTGAACGATCAACTAACCGACCAGCCAAAATAGCTTCATCCGGCGGTTTAGTCTCTCTTTTAATAAATCGCGAACCCTTAATTTTGCCGGCGGCGTAAAACCGTTCTTCGTATTCAACCGACAAAGGAAAATAATCCAATTCTCCCTGTTCCTCTCCTAAAACCGCCGTCGCCAAAACTGTTGTCTCGCCATATTGAACAATGCAACTCCCATTGGCTTGACCAGCCACTTCGCCGGTTTTCACTGTCAATTTTTTTCCTCCCACTTCTGTTTCAAACTGCATAATTTTTTACCTCGCGACGCCGAATATACCAATATATGCTAATAGCGCGAATGTTCCCCAAATTTAAATAATTCGTACCATTAGCATCTATTCGTATATCAAGCGTCAATTTACTTTTTAATTAAAAACTTTCTTTTATTTTGACTTAAATCGGTAAATCCGTCAGCCGCCTCAATTAGTTTAGATGAAGTTGTTTCGCCAAAGGCGACCACTTCAACTAAACATCCCTTGTTCTCCCTTAAATAAAAAATTAAAGGAATATAATCCCCATCGCCGGTCACTAAAATAATCACATCTAATTTATCAGCCATTTTAATGGCGTCAACAGCCATGCCAACATCCCAGTCCGCCTTTTTCATCCCGCCGGGGAAAATCTGTAAATCTTTTATCTTTAACTCAAATCCCTGTTTAAAAATAGCTTCAAAAAAACCCTGCTCTTCCCGGCTTTTTGATCTGATGACATAAGCAATGGCCCGAATAAGCTGACGGTCGGCAACGGCGGTTTCCAAAACTTTGGCAAAATTAACGTTGGCTCCGTATAAATTCTTGGCCGAATGATACATATTCTGGACATCAACAAAAACTCCGACTCTTTGATTTTTATATTTCATAATAATTCAAATCTACAAATACACCCGAACGCCCTAAATGTTCTAAAACAACGATTTTTTGCCGGGCATTCGCCTTTACGGCTACGACTTTATTCTCTTAACCATTTTTTCGTAGCTCTTGGGGTCGTGAACTTGTAGATATTTTAAAAAACTTCTGCGCTGACTAACTTTCTTTAATAATCCCCGACGGGAAGAAAAATCGTGAATATGGACTCTCAAATGCTCAACCAAATCTTTAATCTCTTTGGTTAGCAAACCAATCTGGACTTCGACCGACCCGGTATCTTTGTTGTTTTTTTGCAACTCTTCAATAATTTTTCGTTTTTCTGTCTTTTTAATCCTAGGCATAAATTCTAAATTTATTAATCATTATAGCATAAGTATATTTATTTTACCATAAAGCCAAAAAAATAGCAAATCCCAGGAGTACTGAATGTTGAGTAAAGACCCTTTATCTGATATGATAATTTTATGGCTAAAAAATTCCTAAAATTATGGTTGCCGGTAATTTGCTGGGCCGGATTGATTTTTTATTTGTCTTCTCTTCCCAACCTTAA
Organism: uncultured Gammaproteobacteria bacterium; assembly: GCA_964566895.1. Classification (GTDB taxonomy): domain Bacteria; phylum Patescibacteriota; class Patescibacteriia; order UBA2591; family UBA6264; genus CAZMJP01. The sequence continues at coordinate 2,187 of CAZMJP010000007.1, read as the reverse complement.
AAGCGGTTTAGAACCGCTTTGGGACACTATTTTGAGGAAAGTCGCCCACCTAACGGAATACGGCATTTTATTCCTGCTTTTAGCCAAGCCGATGAAAAAATCTTTAAAATGGGCTGTTTTTCTTTGTTTTATTTACGCTCTTTCCGATGAATTTCACCAATCGTTCGTCCCGGGAAGAAGTATGGCTTTAGCCGACGTTTGTTTTGATTCTGCCGGAGTCTTTTTGGGCTACCTGGTTGGAATATGGAAATATCAAAATCCAAACCTAAAAGCAAACTAATTTTATTTCCCCTCTTATTTAGTGTCGCAAAATCTTGACATAAATCAAATAAGCCATATAATCAAAAGTATGCCCAGCGAGCTTCAACAATTAACTACCGAATTCTTAGAACATTTGGAAATTGAAAAAGGCGCCAGCCAGTTGACTATAAGAAATTATCATTTTTATTTGAAAAGATTTCTTGACCAAACTAAAATTAGCTCCCCAAACCAAATCACCCCTGAAATAGTCAGAAAATACCGTCTTTGGTTGTCAAGAATAAAAAACCAGCGCGGCGGAAATTTATCTTCGGCCACTCAAAACTATCACTTAATCGCTATCAGGGTCTTTTTAAAATATCTGGCTAAAAGAGACATTAAAACGTTGACTCGGGAAAAAATCGATTTAGCCAAAATCGGAGAAAGGCAAATTTCTTTCCTGCAGGGAGATGATTTAGAAAAATTTTTAGAAGCGCCAATTTCTTTTCCCAAGATCAATTCGTCAATCAGGGAACAAAAATCTCCGGCTGAAACGGAAAAAATCAAAAATGACGAAATCATTCAATTAAGAGACAAGGCTATTTTAGAATTACTTTTTTCCACTGGTTTGCGCGTTTCTGAATTATCCAATCTTAAAATTGAAGATATAAACCTGGAGAAAAATGAATTCAGCATCCGCGGCAAAGGCAACAGGTACCGGGTGGTTTTCCTTTCCAACCAAGCCAAGTATTGGCTTAAAAAGTATTTAGAAAAACGAGTCGATCTGGAACCTTGGTTGTTTATTCGCTATGACCGAGCCGCCCCGCGCCAGGCGAGCAAACAACAAACAACCAATCTGACTCCCCGTTCAATCCAAAGACTGGTTAAAAAATATGCCAAAATCGCCGGCATCACCAAAAAAATAACAACTCACAGTTTAAGACACAGTTTTGCCACCGATCTTTTGACCGGCGGAGCTGATATTCGGGCGGTCCAGGAGCTCCTCGGACATAAAAACATTACCACCACTCAGATTTATACCCACGTTACCGACCAACATCTTAAAGAGGTTTATCAGACCTTTCACGACCGAAAACGTAAACCGTTAGAATCCCACTGACAACTTTTGCCCCCGTAGTTCAACGGATAGAACAAGAGCCTTCTAAGCTCTGGATAGGGGTTCGACTCCTCTCGGGGGTACCAGAATGGTGGCTATAGTGTAGTGGTAACACAAGACTCTGTGGAAGTCTTATCACGGGTTCGAATCCCGTTAGCCACCCTTTTTGATAAACTTTCTCGTGGATAAAAAAACGAATTTAGATAAACAAAAATCTGGGAATAATACTCTACTCCCAAATTTTTTAACTTCTCTAAGACTCCCGCCACCAGTCCGTTTGGCGAATCCCGCTAAACAGCGCGCCAATAACGGCCCACGTCCCCCCAATCTTGGTTGTGAATTCAACAAGGGGGGCAGGGTCCTCACAGTAGGCCTTCCAGCCGCCGGGGATAATCAACGCGCCGATTACCACTCCCACGACGAAAAAGCCGACCGCCGCCCAAAAAATTTTTTTAAGATCCATAACAATATCCTCCTTAAATTCTCTGTCAAAATTATAGCAAAAAATCAAACAAAAGTCAAGAGGCTGTACGAGGCGAGACCTCTCGTCTATTTTTTTTAATCCCGTTGACAGGGACGGATCCTGTCAATTTTTTTTCATTTTCGGAAGATTTTAAACAAGAACGAAGTGAAACCTCGTCCTTTCTATAATCCGACCCTATCAATTAACTTCAAGGGTTGTCTTTTTAAAAATTATTCCGTTCTCATTAAAATCTTGCCGCACTTGGATTCGGCGGCAACGGCCAAATCTATTATATCGTCGATTTCCGGTTCAACGGCAGACAGTTTTTCTCCGTTTTTAAACTCCGCCCCTACTCTTCTGTCATGCGTCT
>CAZMJP010000006.1:8175-35516 GCA_964566895.1 uncultured Gammaproteobacteria bacterium | reverse complement strand
CTGATTGGTAGCACTTTTCACGGTAGACAATCTCCGGCCTGTCCGGGGCATAAGTGGTCTCAAACTCATTGGGACAGGGTTGGTCGCCGTGAAAGTGTTTGACAGTATTGGCATAGACCCCGTTGCTTGATTTGGCGCCATGACACATACATTGACGAGGCCAGAGTTTCAAGGGGTTTCTTTGTTTTAATCTCTGGTAATGGCGGCAATTGGGACAAAGACGGGGTAAAGGCAAGTTCATTCTCCGGTAAAACTGGAGTTCTTGGGGAATGATTTTAAAAGCCTCAGTACACTGTTCATTGCACTTGCCTTGATGTTCGCACCCGATTATCTGGTCTAAAATGTCATCTTTGACGTCTTTAATGTGGTCGGGCAGATCTTTGGCTTTGATGGTAATCTGGTAATTCCTTGGTTCCGGGTCTTTCCATTTATACCCCTGTTCTATTGCTTGTTCTTTGGTCAAGGGAAAATACTCTTGGGCAATGGTTTCGTTATAACAAAAAGGGCTTAATTCCGGAGGGAAGAACTCCCCGTATTTGTAGACCCGGCCTTTTTTGTCCACATAGGGCATCTTGTTCATCTGGTCGATGATCTTGGGGACCAACTTCTCATACTCTTCTTTGGTGTATTGCTTGTTAAGGATGCAATAGGATTTATTGCGGAGGCCGACGCAACCGAAGAGATGGAAAGAAGAATGACAACCTAGACAATAATCCAAATTTTTACTGTTTTTACATTGGATATAAAATTTTAATAAATAATTATCCTGAGCGGCCATACTTCCTTCATAAACCAATTCCGATTTATAGGCTCCGGAGATATCAAAAACGTCTTTCATTCCTACCACAAGTCTCCAGGAATAACGACAGTTTTCGGATTCGTTAACGAAAAACGACTTATAAATATTTTTGGAATTACTGATCTCATTACCGACACAATTAACCGACTTTACAACTTGGGCAAACTTATTAAGCGACTTTTGAGATAAAACTTTAAATTCTCTCGCCAAAGAAGACACGGAGCCGAAGGAGCCCAGGTTCATCTTCTCCAACTCTCTATAGTAATCTTCCCGGGAATAAGGTTTATTTCTAATGTAAAACTCTTTATGTCGAAGATTAGAACATAAAAAACAATTTTGGCAATTAGCACAATCAAATAAAAACCAAGAATTAATGCAATTAGAAGATTTAATCAGAAAAAAAGAAGAATATATTCTGTCACAATCAATATCCTCATAAATTAATTCCGACTCGTTAATGCCGTAACAATCAAAAATATCCTTACTCTTATCCACCCAACCGGAATAATATACATTTTCCCCTCCGACTATTGAAACCGAAGAATAAATGTTTCTACAGTGAGCCGAGTAATTTGCATATTCAGCACCTGTATTATCAAAACCCCACAAATTAATAAGGGGCGCCATTCTAAAAAATTCTCTAAATTGTTCGAAAAAAGATTTATTAAAATCATAGTCTCTTTTGTAATCCTCGCCATCCCATTTATCCGACCACCAACAATCAGAGCAGTAAATTTTAAGATTCTGGTCTATCGGGTAATTGCTCAAAATATTCTGACCGCACAATTGACATTGACATCTATAAAGACATCTTTCGTTTCTAAACAAAAATCTTCTAACCATCCGGCACTCCGGGCACCAGGTCGGCGACGGGACCTGTATTTTCTTGTAAAAATCAAAGTCTTGAGTGTCGATAGTGAACGACCCCTGACAATTTTGGCAAATTTTTATTTCCGACTGAGACATAATTAATTACTATTTATTAATTTCGCCCTTATCCTCCTCACGCCGGCGCCATTGGCTTCTTCTTTAATTATTTTAAATTTGCCGATTTCTTGGGTATTTTTAACATGCGGCCCGGCGCAAATCTCTTTGGAAAAATCGCCAACCGAGTAAACTTTAACTATTTTGGGATATTTTTCTTTAAAAAAAGCCAAGGCGCCAACTTTAATCGCCTGTTCATAGGGCATCTCCTCCATTTTAACTTCCAACTCTTGTTTTATTTTTTGATTAACACTTTCCTCAATTTTTTGAATCTCCTCCGGGGTCAATTTCCGCGAATGGGTAAAATCAAACCTTAATCTTTCCGGGGTTAAATCAGAGCCGGCCTGCTGGACATGGTTACCTAAAACTTGCCGTAAGGCCTGATGCAAAAGATGGGTGGCGGTATGATGAGCGGCCACTTTTTCTCCCCATTCACCCACGCCGCCAAATTTTTTCTTGACCCCGGCCCGAGAAACCTCTTGATGATGACTAAATTCTTTTTTAAACGCCCTCTCATCAACTGTCAGACCCTTCTCCGCGGCTAATTCCCGAGTCAACTCAAAAGGAAAACCATAAGTATCGTATAAATGAAAAGCGGTTATTCCGTCTATAATTTTAGAACCCGATTTGCTGGTTTTATTCACTGCCTTCCCAAATTCTTTCAGTCCTTGATTTAAAGTTTTATCAAATTTTTCTTCCTCGTTTTGAATGACGGTTAAAATATCATTCTTTTGACTCCCTAATTCTGGATAAATATCTTTATATTGACTAATTACTGACTGAACCAAAGGAATTAAAAAATTTTTACCCACTTCAAGCAAACGTCCATATCTCATTGCTCTTCTAATAATCCGGCGTAAAACATAACCACGGTCTTCTTTACCGGGTAAAACGCCATCGGCGATTAAAAAACAAGCTCCACGAATATGGTCGACAATAATTCTCGCCGCTTTCACGTTCATTTTTTCTGGAGAAGAAGTCTTCTCTATTTCTTCCATCAGGGAACGGAATAATTCCGTGTCGTAATCCGATTCTTTGTTCTGCAGGACGCAGGTTAGTCTCTCTAGCCCAGCGCCGGTATCAACATTTTGAGCTGGCAATCTTTCATATACCCCCATTTCCGTCTTGTTATATTCCATAAAAACCAAGTTCCAGATTTCCACAAACCTGCCGCAACCGCAATTAGGCCCGCAATCTTTTATAGTGCAATCTATTTTTTTAAATTCCCTCCCCCGGTCATAATGTATTTCCGAACAAGGACCACAAGGGCCGGTTGAGCCAACCGGACCCCAGAAATTATCTTCCAAGCCAAACTCTTTTATTTTCTGCTCTGCTACCCCATTTTCTCGCCAAATCTTTATTGACTCTCTATCTTTAGGAATATTTTTCTGACCCTTAAAAACCGTTACCCAAAGTTTATCTTTGGGAAGGTTATAAACATTAATCAGCAATTCCAACGCCCAAGCAACGGCCCTTTCTTTAAAATAATCTCCAAAAGACCAGTTACCCAGCATTTCAAAATAAGTATGATGAAATCCATCGCCGACCTCGTCAATATCGGAAGTGCGAAAACATTTTTGAACTGAACAGGCCCGGCGATAGGGCGGTTCAGTTTCACCACTTAAATAAGGCGCAAATTGTTGCATCCCAGCCGAAGTAAAGAGAACTGTCGGGTCGGCCGGAATTAAAGAAGATGAAGCTACAACTTGATGACCCTTCTCCTTAAAAAAATTCAAAAAACTTTCTCTTATATAATTAGCGCTAAATTTATATTTCTCTTTATTTTCTATCATAGTTAAATTACTACTTTTACCTATAATCACTGCCCCATTAATCCATTATTATTCTTTTTATTGTTCATTATTTTACTAAATAAATAATTACCAAAATAGTAAATCAGTATTAAGATGCCCAGAATAACAAAGCTAAAATCAACTAATCTTGTTATCAAACTAAAACCCAACCCCGTCTCAGCGGTAAAATGAAATCCTTGAAAAACCAAAACATTAGTCCCTTCAAGTGCGCCTAAATTAGCTGGCAACGGAATGAACCCTGAAATAACAATTAAAATCTTCATTATCATTGAATTAAATAACGAAAAGTGTTCTCCTAAAAAAGCAAGGAAAAATATAATTTGGCAAACACCGGCAAAAAAACCTAAGATAGTCAAAATCACCGCCGTTCCCACCTGCAGCAAGGGTCTTCTAAAAAAATCCACTGTCTCCCGACCAACCCTCCGTAAACTTTCTTTATTCCTTTTTATATATTCTATTTTTTCTAAGCGAAAAATTCTGGCTAAAAAACTTAATATCCTTTCTAGTCCGGGAAACTTAAAAATAAAAATAAGCAAGAGAGACGGCAACAATATTAAAAGACCTAAAAATAAAACGGCGTTCAGGTTCCTCTCAAAAAAGAAAACAACAATTCCGATAAATATAAAAAAGCAAAAACCAATAACGTCAAACAGTCTATCTAAAATAATTGAAGTTAATCCTTTAGACAAGGGTATGTTAAAATTATTTTTCAAAGCGAAAATTCTAATACCTTCTCCGCCCCAGTAAATACCGGGAGTGAGATAACTGATAGCAAATTCACCTAACCGGGCCGCGGCCAGTTTTCTAAAAGACAAATTAGAAAATCCCATCATTTTAAGTACCACCCACCAACGAGCTACCCAAAAAACGACTTTGAAAAGGGCCAGAAGAAAAAGCGCCACCATTTGCCATAACAATAAATCGCTGAATTTCAATAAAGCGCCCCTAAGCCCTATATGCTGATAAATCCAAACAATCAAAGCTACGCCAATAACTAATGAAACACTAAATAAAATAACTTTCTTCATATTTATTTAGGAAATATATCCATTCTCCGTAGCAACAATGGCTTTGATAATTTTACCTCGACCATCTAATAAATATTTCTTATTAAAAAATATCCTGTGAAAAAACTACCACTCCAATGAAAGATAAAATCCTTCTGAATTATTTTAATTCATTCTCTAAGTGGGGCTGGTTTTCCTTTATCGCCTCATCTAAAAAAATTCCCTTTGTCTTTTCTGCTTCCTCTTTTCCCTCAATTCGCCCCTTAACTAAACTCAAACACTGTCGACAATAAATCGGCCTAACCCCATCAGGGATAAATGGAACATAGACTTTTATCCCACATTTATCGCATTTTGACTCATATTTACCTATCCCTGATGACCACGGCAAGTCTCCCCCCTCTTTGATAATACCTAGCCAACGGGCTATTTTTTCCTCAACTAATCTTTGCGGTTCTGTATAACGCTCCTGAGAAATTTTAATTATTTTGTCTCTGTTTCCCTCCAATTTCAGCGATGGTTCTGAGACATTGGCAAAAAGAGGTTTAGATATAACACCGTCAACCATTACCTTAATATAAAATTTTCGCTTATCCAAGTTGACTAATTTATTTTTATTAAAACGCGGCCGTGTAACTTTTTTAGATAAAAAAAAGGCATCCTCATTATTAACCCGATAAGCAAGTATTGTCCCGATATTATTAAAGATCGCGTCTTTGACTTTTAAATTTTGATCCACAGATGTCAGCTGCCCAAGGTACTGATGAGAAATAATCAAATTAAGATGAGATTTATTTTCTTTAGAAAGTATATCAGCAAAAGAATCGGTAACAAAATCCGGAAATTCATCAATGTATAGATAAAAATCGCGACGCTGGTCTCCCGACATGCCCAATTGATTTACGATTGCCGCCTGAATCTTTGTCACCAACATCGCTCCTAAAAACGTAGATACCCTTTCTCCAACTATTGTTTTTGATAAGTTTACTATTAAAATTTTTCCCTTGCTAATAATTTCATCTATATCGACTTTTGAACTCACCTGCCCGACAATGTTTCTTATTAACGGAATGGAAAAAAAACTCCCGAGCTTTTCCTGAATCGGGGCGATAACCTCAGTCTGTAAATGTTTAAGATATCGCGAGTACTCATTCTCCCAAAAAGATTTTACTATTGGGTCGGCTAGTCGACCAATAATTTTTTCCCTATAGTCCTTATCAAATAGAATCTTCTTAATCCCTAAAAGGGTAGAGGTCGGATATTCTAATAAAGCTAAAATAGTATTACGCAACACATACTCTATGCGCGGATTGCGTAGCTCCGCCCACATCTTCTTAAACACAGCGAGAAGATTTGAAACAACTAAAAAATGCCCATAACTCGTTCCAACACCGTCTAAAATATTAAAGGAAAAGGGATTCTTTGTGTCGGTGAGATTAAGATAAACAGTGTCATTCACGCGGGACGAAGGGATAGAATCCATCACTTTTTTGGCCAAGCCGCCATACGGATCAATCACCGCAACTCCATGGCCCGCCCGAATGTCCTGGCAGACCATATTCTTAATCGTTGTTGATTTACCGACCCCAGCTTGACCAATTAAATACATATGCTGCCGTCGGTCATTGGTTTTAATGCCGACCATTTTTTGATTATCGTCATAATTTATTTCAGCAAAAAATACTATTTCTTCTTTTTCTCTTCTTTCCGTCATACCTATGGGACTATATCATAAATCAGCCTGTTTGTCAATTTTTTGCGGCAAAAAGCTAATTAAACTACTGGCTAAAATAATTAAAACGAGCAAAGCGATCACTTTCCCGGTTGTTTGGATAAATAAAGCGACAAAACCAAAAATTATAGCCACTAACCAATAAAAGATAACCGCTTTTTGATGTGAAAAACCGGCTTTTAACAATCGAAAATGAAGATGCTTTTGGTCGCCCGAAAATGGCGAGTGATGTTCAATAAAAACGCGTTGAATCACTACACTGATTAAGTCGATAATTGCTAATCCTAAAATTAGAAACGTCGTCGCTACTTTTCCGCCGGAGATTATAGCCAAAACCCCTAAGATAAAGCCGGCGAAAAGACTGCCTCCTTCACCCAAAAAAATCTTGGCTGGGTGAAAATTAAAAATTAAGAAACCTAAACTAACTCCAGCTAAAATCAAAGCCATTGTTCCAACGTCGGGCTGATAAAATTGAGTTAAAAAGCAAAGACCAGCAATAGCCAAAGCCCCAATTGCTGTCACTCCGGAAACCAGACCATCCAAACCATCAAGTAATTTGGTGGCATACATCAAAAGCATTAACCAAATAAAAGTCAGGATGTCGGCCCAGGGAGTAAAATAATACGGCACCCCATTTAGGCGAATCACTTCAATTTTAATTTTATCAAGATATAAGTAATCTGTTTGGTTAGGCAGACTAGAACTAAGGGGATTATTAATAAATTCAATGCCAATGCCGCTACCAATAATTATCAAACAAGCTAAAATTGGCCAAATAATTTGCCAATGGGGTTTTAAATTATACTTATCGTCTAAAAAACCGCCGAACATCAAGAATAGCCCGGCAATAAGCAACCCTATTGAATGTTTTAGGAGGACTTTATCTTCGGGCCACCAAGGTATGGCTCGGGCAATGAACAAGACAAGAAAAAATGCAATAAAAATAACCAAACCACCTAAAAGAGGGATTGGCTCTCGATGAATTTTCCGTTCAGCAATCATTGGTTGGTCAACAACTCGCCACTTTAAAGCCAACCTGCGAATCAGGGGGGTTAAAATAAGAGCCAAGATAAAACTAATTAAAAATAAGATTAAAAATAACATAATTGGGTAATTAGGGATTGGATAATTAGAGATTAGGAGCTCTAATTATCCAACCAACTAAGATAATTCTGCAAAATAATGGCCGCGGCGACAGCATGCCCTTCCTTACCCTTAATTGGTAACTTTTCGGCCATTTTACTAGTTAATCTTTCATCAAAACCAACGACGGGGATATTCACCCTCTTAAATGCCATTCTGGTTTTGATAAATTTGACAGGGCTAATTTCTTGTTTCAGCTTCTTAATAAATCGGGCAACGACTTTTGTTTGCCCCGTTCTTCTACCGGATAAGCTAATTGGTTCGCCAACAATAATCTTTTCCACCTTTTCCTGAGAAATAATCTCTTTTAGATTGTTCAATAAAAATTTATCGCTTTTATTCTCCAAAACCTTATATGGCAGAGCTATCTTTAATTTACCATCAGCCACAGCCAAACCAACATATTTCTCCCCATAATCAATAGATAAAATCATAACAACATTATAACAATTATAACAAAATAGCAAAAGAACGCTTTTGGGCATTCTTTTTATTTACAAAAACTTTTTATTTTTTAACTAACCAAGAACTTGACTGCACTTTTTTACCGCCAACATTAAAAACCATCTTAACGCCTAACTTTTTGCAGACGGATGCTTCGGGGATGTTTTTTTTAATTCTATCTCCGCCATTGGCAAAAATATCTGGTTTAATCAATTTAAGTGTTTCGCAGACCGTTTGGTCTTTGTCAACGGCAAAAACTACTTTATCAATATACTTTATCGCTTCCAAAATCTCTTTTCTTTCTTGCTCAGGCATAAAAACATAACCCTTCTTCCTTTTTAAAAATCCGTCTCTATTTAAAATCACTATTAAAATATCTCCTAACTTTTTGGCTTCTTTAAAATGCCGGATATGCCCGATGTGAACCGGGTCAAATCCTCCCGATACTGCAACAACAATTTTTTTCATATATAATTATTAACTCTAAAGTTTCTATCTCTCGATTAGATTCTGGGCTTATCTCTACCCGGTTAATCTTTAATCAAGAATTTCAAAAATTTTATTTCTTTGTCGAAAACCCTTGATCAGCCGGATATTTTCTTCTGAAATATCCAAATAATTTGCCAGAACTTCTATCACTGATTGATTAGCTCTCCCCTTCCAAGGTTTAGTTTTTACCTTAATCTCGAAATTATTCTTTGATTTTTGGACAATTTCGTTTTTCTTAGAACCCGGGAAAACCTTAACTCTAATTAACCGCATAATTTTATACTTCCGGACCCTATAGATAACCCTATTATTCTTTGGATTAAATTCTCGTCAAAATCTCCGCCCCATGCCTAGTAACCAAGATAGTATGTTCAAAATGAGCCGACAAACTGCCATCTTCAGTAACAACGGTCCAGCCGTCATCAAGAGTTTTTACTCTCCAACCGCCAACATTAACCATCGGCTCTATAGCCAAAACCATCCCCTCTTTTAAAACAGGGCCTGTTTGTTTTTCTCCATAATTTAAAATAGACGGCTCTTCATGGAGTTCTCTGCCAATTCCGTGGCCGCCAAGTTGGCGAACTACTGAAAACCCATTCTTCTCAATCCAGGATTGAATAGCCCAAGACAGATCTCCCAAACGAATACCCAATTTTATTATCCTAATGCCTCTTTCTAGCGATTTCTTCGTTACTTTAATCAATTTTTTAGTTTGGGGCGAGGGCCGACCGACAGAAATGGTTACAGCCATATCAGAATAATAATCCTGATATTTTAATCCGCAGTCCAAACCGACAATGTCACCCATTTTAAGAATTTGGTCCTTTTGAGGAATGGCGTGAACAACTTGATTATTAACCGAAGTGCAAAGCGTGGCTGGATAAATCCTCCCTTTATCTTTATAACCTTTAAAGGCTGGCTCAGCACCAGCTTTAAGAATCAATTCTTCCGCTACTTGATCTAATTCTAAAGTTGAAATATTTTCCCTGACCCGCAAAACAATCATCTTCATTATCCCGGCTAAAATCTGACCAGCCCGACGCATTACTTCAATCTCCTCCGGGGTCTTGATAGGAATCATATAAGAATCTAAAATTTAGGATTTTTAATTTTCACGCGAAGCGCGGTTATTATATCTTCAAAAACTTTTTCAACGGGTTGATCCCCGTTGATGTCAACCACTTTATTTTGTTTCCGATAATACTCAATCGCCGTCTCAGCAGTGCGATGATAAACTTCCATTCTGTTCCTAACCGCTCCCGGCCTATCATCTTCTCTTTGAGTTAAAGGGCTCTGACATAAATCACAAATATTCTCTTGTCTGGGCGGCTGTTCAGTCAAACTATAGTTTACCTTACATCTCGGGCAAACGCGGCGATTTGACAATCTCTGGACAATCTTCTTTTCCGATACCTCCAGATTAATCAGCAAATCAATGCCTATTTTCTTATCGGCAAATTCCGCTTGACCTAACGTCCGGGGATAGCCCTCGGAGATGAAACCCTTAATATTATCCTTGGTTAATTCAAAAATTCTTTTTTCCATCAGACGATTGGTAATCTCATCGGGAGCAAACTCCCCCTTATCAACAATTGGACATATTTTTTGTCCTATTTCTGTCTTTCTGAATTTCGGATCGCGATAAATGTCGCCCGGCGAAGGAATTAGGATTAAATTAAAATTTTTGCGCAGCAAATCAACTTGCGTGCCTTTACCCGAGCCTGGACGACCAACAAAAACGATTTTTAATTTTTGGATTTTTTTTCTTTCTTGTCCCGTCATAATAGACACGGCCTTATCTCTTTTGAACTTATAATCCTTCATACTCGTGCATAGAAACCTGAGCTTGAACTTGTTTTACTGTTTCTAAAACTACACTGACAACAATTAAAATTGCGGCTCCACCAACAACAAAAGTCGCCATTTTAAAAATACCCTGAGTAATAATCGGCAGAACAGCGATTATACCTAATGATAAAGCTCCAGCCAGCATTATCCGATTACTAATATTAGATAAATACTGAGCCGTCGGCTGCCCTGGTCTTAATCCAAAAACAAACCCGCCCTGCTTTTGTAAATTGTCGGCGATTTGAGCCGGGTGAAAAATAATACTGGTATAAAAATAAGTAAAAGCCACTACTAAAATAAAATAAATAATACCGTAAATCAACTGGTTTTGCACAAAATTAACCAAAACTCGGCCAATGCCAATTATTAAACTCGAATCTGACCTCATCATTAATTGCCCGACTAAACCGGGGAAAAGAACAATGGAAATAGCAAAAATAATTGGGATCATTCCGGCCTGATTGACCCTTAAGGGCAAATAAGTATCCATCCCGCCATACATTCGATTACCGCGAATCCGGCGGGCGTAAGTAACCGGGATATTCCGTTGACCTTCGGTTAAAATAACCACCCCGGCAATAGTGATTAAAGCCAAAACGGCTAAGACTGCCAAATTCAGTATTTGTTCTTTGGAAAAAGTAGCAATAGTTTGTTGTAAAGAAATCGGCAGCCTCTCAACTATACCGGCGAAAATAATCAAAGAAATGCCATTGCCTATTTTCTTTTCGGTGATTAATTCTCCCAGCCACATTAAAAATATCGTCCCAGCCGACATTACCACTAAAATATTAACCAGGCCGAATTTTGACAAGGAATTAATAATTGGCTGCGACGACTGGCGAAAGATCATCAACATTCCATAAGACTGCAATAGAGCTAAAGGCACAGCCAACAAACGAGAATACTGATTAATTTTCTGATAACCGCTTGACCCCTCTTTGCTTAATTCTTCCAGGCGGGGGAAAATCATTGTCAGAAGCTGCATAATAATAGAGGCCGTAATGTAAGGAGCAACCCCCATGGCCACAATAGAAAGGTTAGCCATCGCTCCGCCAGAAAGAACGTTTAACATTCCCAACATTTCATTACGAGAAAACAAATCTTTAAGATTGGCTATATTAATGCCCGGCAACGGAATATGGGCGGCGATTCGAAAAATTACCAGCATTCCCATGACAAATATCAGATTATTTCTTAAATCTCTAATTTGCCAAAATTGTTTAAGCTTATTTAACATATATTTTAACTTTTATCGTTCATAATCCGCGAAGTTTGGGAAAATTTTTAATATTATGCCTTAACCCTTTAAGTTTAAGTCCTTTTTTGCCTCCTGATCTTGAACGTTGCCCTTTTATGCCGCGACCGGAATAAGTGCCATGGCCGGAAGCATTACCTCGCCCCACGCGCTTGCGGCGGTGTCTTGAACCAATCTTAGGTTGTAGATTAGAGAGAGTAATCATAAAAATTTCACTCTAAATTTCAAACTCCAAACATATCTATTTATTTGCCCCCTGAGATTTGTTGTTTGTTATCTCTATATCAAACGCAGCCAAGGCATTAATAGTCGCTCTTACATTATTAATTTTATTCCTTGATCCCAATATTTTAGCGGTCACATTTTTTATGCCAGCCAAGACTAAAACGGTTCTAACGGCCCCGCCAGCTACAATTCCATGACCTTTAGGCGCTGGCCTAAGTAAAACCCGAGCCGCTCCATATTTCATTTTAACCCAATAAGGAATAGTCTCGTTGACAATACTAATATTTATTAAATCTTTATTAGCCTGACGCACAGCTTTTTCAACAGCCAGAGCCACATCAGCACCCTTGGCTACGCCAACACCAACCTTACCTTTGCGGTTACCAATAACAATACAGGCGCGAAAACTCAAACGTTTTCCACCCCTAACTACTCGAGTAACTCGAGCTAAATCAACCAACCGTTGCTCAAACTCTGGTTCAGTTTTTATCTCCGGCAGAGATCTACGAGTTGTCTTTTCAGGTCTCGACATAAATATTGTCTCTAAAATATCCGATAGAAACGCTTACTTAGAAATAATTAAAGCCTCACTTTTAACGGAAAATATGTAAAATATCACTTGTTTTAAAATTGTAATCCCTGTTCTCTGGCTCCCTCAGCTACTGCCCTTACCCGACCATGATATTTATAGCCCCCCCGATCAAAAACCACTTTTTTAATCTTTTTTTTTGCGGCTCTTTGCCCTAACAATCTACCCGCCTCAAAAGCAGTCGCCGTCTTCCCTCGCCTACCAGCGGTTACGGCACTTTTAACAGAAATCTTCTTGGTTTTAAAGATAATCTCTCTAGTATCAGCCGCCACTAATGTCCGGCCTCTCTCATCATCAATCAATTGAGCGTAGATATATTTATTGCTTCTAAAAATACAAAATCTGGGACACTCGGCTGAACCACGCACCCTACTTCGCACCCGCTTATGTCGTTTTCGTCTTTGAAGTTGTTTTTTTGCTTCAGACATAGAAATTTTCTAATTAAGAAGCTGCCGTAACCGCCTTTTTGCCCGCCTTCTCTCTAATAACCTCGCCAACATACTTAATCCCCTTACCTTTATAAGGCTCTGGTTTTCTTAATCGTCTAATTTGAGCTGCCGTTTCACCAATTAATCGCTTATCAGCACCACTAAGACTAATAATATTCTTCTCTATTTTTAGATCAACCCCCTGAGGAATTAAAAAATCTACTGGATGAGAAAAGCCGATATTAAGAATTAATTTATTGCCGCTGATTTGGGCCCGATAGCCGACGCCAACCAACTCTAATTTTTTTTCAAACCCCTCGTTTACCCCTTTTGCCATATTAGAAATTAACCGAGCAAAAGTCCCCCATAAAGCTTTTTGTTCTTTTATTTTTGGATTTTCAACTGATATCTTTAATTGATTATCTTTTATTTCAAGTTTGAAAAAATCTGGCAAAAATTGTTTTAATTTCCCTCTCGGTCCCTCAAAACAAACAACATCGCCCTCTATTTTTACTTTGACGTTTTTTGGGATGAAAATAGGCTGTTTACCAATCCTGGACATAATAGTCAATTCGTTCCAATTCCTAAATCTCGGTATCTAATTTCTAAAAATTTTTAACATTTAGCTTTTAGATACTGACCGTTCATTAGAAATTAGACATTAGTAATTAGAAATTCCATCACGAAGTAACGGGTTAATATATTTCGCAGATTAACTCCCCTCCCAGCCCCTTTTTACGAGCCTCCTGACCAGACATCAACCCCTGAGAAGTAGACAAGATAACCAAACCCAGCCTACCTAAAATAGACGGTATTTTATCTTTTTTTACGTAAATACGCTGGCCGGGCCGGCTAATCCGCCTCAAGCTTCTAATTAATGGCCTCTTTTGATCATCATATCTTAAAACAAGTTTTATTTGTTTAAAAACTGCTTGTTCGGGCCCCCTCTTCTTTATCTCAGGAATAATAATCTCTGCTTTCTTAATCCAATTTTCTTGTTCTAAAATTTTAGCAATATCAAATTTAATTTTAGAATAAGGCAAAACTACCTCTGATTTTTTTACAGCGATGACATTACGTATTCTCGTTAGCATGTCGGCAATTGGATCGGTCATAAATAATTTATTAGACGCAAAGTTTGGGTATCGCTTCGCGACGAATTTTGTTGTTTAATAATTCTAAATTCTTATTTATCATTTTTAATTTTTGATATTTAATATCTGATTTTTCTATTTTACCATGAAGATTTTCTGACCCCAGTAATAGCCCCTTTGGTGGCTAACTCTCTAAAACAAATACGACAAACGCCAAACTCTCTCATATATCCACGTCTTCTGCCACAACGCCAACACCGCCGAATAATTCGGGTGGAATACTTCGGTTTTCTTTTTGTTTTAATTATTTGCGATTGCTTAGCCATGAGTTGGTTAATTGGTTAATTGGTTATTGGGATTTTCTATTTGGTTTTTCTCTCCTAATTACCCAAACACCTAAATACTCAGACACCCGTTTACTTCCTTAATGGTATACCAAATAATTTGAATAATTCTATCCCCTCTTCTCTATTCTTGGCCGTCGTCGTAATAACCACTTGCAACCCGTGAATTCTTTGTATTTTTTCAGGGTCCATTTCTGGAAAAACTATTTGCTCCTTAAATCCAATAGATAAATTACCTTTTTGATCTATACTTTTTAAGGAAATGCCTCTAAAATCCCTGACCCTTGGTAAGGTAATATTAATTAATTTTTCAAGAAAATCATACATCTTCGCGGATCTAAGAATAGTGCTCAGCCCGACTGTATTCGACGTTCTGATTTTAAAACCAGCAATAGATTTCTTAGCTAAATTCTCGATAGGCCGCTGTCCAGTAATCTCTGATATTGTTTTGGCAGCCATTTCAATATACTTAGGGTCTTTTTCTGTTATTCCCCGGTTAAGTCCGATATTGACGACAATTTTTTCTATCTTTGGCACAGCCAAATCGTTTGTATATTTAAAGCGTTCTTTCATCGCAGGTATAATCTGTTTTTTGTATTTTTTATATAAATCCATAGCACTTATATCTAATTTAAGATTTAAAAATTTATGATTCCTGGTTTTGGGTCCCAAATCTACGGTCTAAAATCCGCAATCACAAAATTTCCTTACATTTCCTACAAAACCTCTTTTTTCGACCATCAGACAATATTTTATAACCAACTCTAATCGGTTGTTTACAACGAGGACAAATCAGCATTACCCTTGAAATACTTAGGGGCATGGCCATTTTGATTTTTTGACCCTTTTCTCCTTCCCTTTTCGGTCGAATATGTTTGGTAACTAAATTTATACCCTCAATAACAAGTTTATTCTCTTTGGATAAAACTCTGAGAACTCTCCCTTTTTTGCCTCGGTCCTTGCCCGATAAAATTTTGACTGTATCATCTTTTCTAATACGCATAAGCGCCTCGCTTAAAATTCGAAATTCTGATATCAAAACTCGAAATAATATCTAAATTCAAATTTTTAAAATTCCGGACATCTTATTCTTGGTTTTCTTATTTTGGTTATTTGAATTTATGATTTCGCCTGGCCTTCGTAGCCAAAACTACTTCAACGGAGTAAGCAATTTGTTTCGAATTTAGGATTTCACGCTTCGGATTTCCGCTGCGAAGCAACGGTTATAATACTTCCGGGGCCAAAGAAATAATCTTTAAATATCCTTTTCCACGCAGTTCCCTGGAGACGGTACTGAAAATCCGACTACCCTTTGGTTCTTTTGTTTTTTTATCAATAATCACCGCCGCATTATCGTCAAATCTAATATAGGTCCCGTCAGAACGACGAGTCTCTTTTTTAGTTCTGACAATTACCGCCTGAACAACTTGACTTTTCCCAACTATTGCATGGGGAACAGCCTTTTTAACCGTGGCCGTAATAATATCGCCTACTCTAGCATAACGCTTCCTGTAGCCGCCCAAAACGCGGATGCACATTATTTCTTTAGCTCCGCTATTATCAATAATTTTTATTACTGATCGAGGTTGGATCATAAGCTCACTTTACTTAAAATTCGAAATTCTGATATCAAAACTCGAAATAATATCTAAATTCAAATTTTTAAAATTCCGGACATCTTATTCTTGGTTTTCTTATTTTGGTTATTTGAATTTATGATTTCGCCTGGCCTTCGTAGCCAAAACTACTTCAACGGAGTAAGCAATTTGTTTCGAATTTAGGATTTCACGCTTCGGATTTCCGCTGCGAAGCAACGGTTATCAATTTCCATTTCTTATCTTTTGACAACGGCCGACATTCTTCAAAAATAATTTTATCACCAACTTTAGCTTGGCCCTCTTCATCATGAACCTTAAACTTTCTACTCACTCGATATCTTTTTTTATATAGGGAATGCATTTTGATTCTAACCACCTTAACTACAACAGTTTTATTCATTTTGTCGCTCACAACTATACCTTGAAATCTTCTTTTTTTTGACATATGTATTATTTGAATTATTTCAACCCTTTCAAAAAAGTAAATATTTGAGCTATTAGTTTTTTAATTTCTCTTATCCCTCGAACATTTTTAGATTGTTTTAATTGAATATCAAAGCGTAATCCTCGCAGTTTTTCCTGAGATTCCTTTAATAATCTTTCCAGTTCTTGTTTAGTCTTTCTTTGGATTTCTTTTGTTTTCATAAAACTAGCAGATAAACATTACGACTTTTCTATAAATTTAGTTTTGATTGGCAACTTATGCGATGCCAGGCGCAAGGCTTGTTTAGCAATGTCTTCGCTCACGCCAGTAATTTCAAAAAGAATAGCCCCAGCTTTGATAGGAGCCACATAATGATCGACTGAGCCCTTGCCTTTACCCATTCCTACTTCAGCAGCCTTAGCTGTGACCGGCTTAGTCGGGAATATTCTAATCCACATTTTCCCTCCTTTTTTAAGAAAACGAGTAACAGCCTGCCGAGTTGCCTCAATTTGACGGGCAGTAATCCAACGAGATTCTAAAGCTTTTAAACCAAAATCTCCAAAATTAAGAATATTCCCCCGACTAGCCTGTCCCTCTGTCCTTCGTCTACCCTTCTGGGCTTTTCTATATTTTGTTTTCTTTGGCATCAACATAAATGCTATTGCTGAATTAAGGGCTAAAAATGAATGTCGCTTTTACTTTTTAAGTTTCCTTTTTACTTTCGACAAATTTTTCTCCCTTATAAATCCAAATTTTAACACCAATTGAACCATAAGTAGTCGCGGCTGCACCTCGAGCATAATCTATATCGGCCCGGATAGTCTGAAGTGGAAGACTACCCCAAATTAATTTCTCTGACCTGGCTATCTCCGCTCCGTCCAAACGTCCTTTAACAATAATTTTTACCCCTCTAGCCCGGCCAGTCTTCACTTGCCTAATAACCTTCTTGATCACTCGTCTATAGGGGATTCTCTTCTCTAAATCATTAATTACTCCCTCCAAAATCACATCAGCTGAAAGTATGGGCGATTTTTCTTCTATCACATTTATTTCTAAGGTAAGATTATCAGTTAAGAACCTGCTCTTAATTTCTTTTTTAATTTTTTCAATATCAAGTCCCCCTCGACCAATAATTAGTCCTGGTTTAGCCGTGCGAATAATAATCCGCATTATATTAGCCAATCTTTCCATATTAATACTTGAGACCCCACAATTTTTTAATTTCTCCGATAAGAACTTTCTGATCTGCAAATCCTGTTTCAAAAATTGTCTAAACTTATGCTTCGGAGCAAACCATTTTGACTCCCAATCTCTAATCAAGGGAATGCGAAAAATTTTTGGATTTACTTTATGACCCATAGACGCTTCGCTAACTGCAAAGTGTAAAATGCCTACCCGCGTAGGCAGATAAAATGTAAAATTTAGATATCTCGGTAAGTAAAATAATTTTATCTGTCAATTTTAAATTTTAATATGTCGTCTTAAATCTTTGATTTTTAAACCTTAAACTTAGATTAGATGCTTTTTCTTCTAAATATCCTTCTCAACCTCCCGCCCACTCTTTTACTTTTTACTTTATCAAGATGTTGTTTTGTCCGTCGCTTGCCTTTCCGGCGAACATCAAAAATTTCTTTACTTTTATCTCCCTCTGATTTAAACTCTTGTTTCAAAGAAGTCACTTTTCCGGAAGTAATTTCTTGCCCGCCCTCAACTGCTTGCTCGCGAAGTGAACGGGCGGGGGCTGCCTTAACAACCGATTCTTTTAATTTCGGCCTTATCGGCTTGATTTTAAGAGCCGGAACCTTCTCTTCTAAAATAATTGATAAGTGCGAACTCTTTCTGCGGATTGGCGCCGCTCGGCCAAAAGCTCGAGCTCGCCACCTTTTAAGCATTGGACCGGAATTGACTAAAATTTCCTTGATAAAAAGGTTTTCCTTTTTTAGATTATAATTATGTTCAGCATTAGCCGCAGCTGAATTTAGAACTTTTAAAATTAATCGCGACGCCTTTCTGGGGACAAATTTTAAATAATCAATCACTTGGGTCGCATCCATCCCTTTAATGAGATTGGCAACTAACCTCATTTTTTTAGGAGATATTTTAAGATATCTGGCTATCGCTTTTACTTGCATACTAATAAATTATAAATTGTTATTCTGATTCCTTAGCGGCTGCTTCTAAACCCCTCTGCATTTTGCCGCCATGCTTAACAAATTTTCTAGTCGGCGAAAACTCACCCAATTTATGACCAACCATATTCTCGATAACGAATACTGGCAAATGAACCTTCCCATTATGAACTCCAATGGTAAAGCCCACCATTTCCGGCGTAATTATAGAATCTCTCGACCAAGTTCTAATAACTGTCTTATCTCCATGTTTCAGTCTGGAAATCTTCTTTAATAATTTCGGGTCAACCCAAGGTCCTTTCTTTAATGATCTCGACATATAAATTATTTCACTAAAGTTAGATATTTTGTATTAAAGACTAACTCCGTTACCTGATTTTACTATATACTTCTATTTCCTTCCCTTCTTTATCCTGCGTTTAATAATATATTTACTGGTCCATTTTTTCCTTCTTCTCGTTCTGACTCCCAAAGCGGGTTTCCCCCAAGGTGTTTTTGGATGTTTTAGACCAATTGGAGAATTTCCTTCTCCACCGCCATGGGGATGAGAATAAGGATTCATGGCTTTACCTCGAACTGACGGTCTTATCCCTCTGTGACGAATCCGTCCGGCTTTGCCCCAACGAATAAAACGTCTTTCAGGATTACTAACCTGACCTAGGCTGGCTAAACAAGAACTGGAAATAAGTCGAATCTCGCTGGAAGGCAATTTTATTTGAACAAATTTATTATCTTCGGTAAAACCCATCAAAATAGCTGCGCTACCGGCTGAACGAACAATTTTTCCTCCTTGCCCGGGGGCTAATTCAATATTATAAATAGCCATACCTAAGGGAACATATTTCAAGGGCATGCGATTGCCCATTTTGGCTTCAATTTTATTTTTTGAATTGAGAATCCTATCGCCAACTTTTAATTCTTTAGGGGCGATAATATATCTTTTTTCACCATCAAGATAACAAATCAAAGCAATCCAACAAGAACGATTTGGGTCGTATTCTATGGTTTCTACCTTAGCTGGAATATCAAACTTATCTTGTCTAAAATCAATTTTTCTATAAAATCTTTTTTCCTGCCCCCCTTGGTGTCTGACCGTAATTTTCCCCTTACTTCGGCCAGCCTTATACCTCTTAATGCTAATCAATCTTCTCTGTGGTCTTACTTTGATTAATTCTTTGGTAGAAACCAAACTCATTTTTCTACGAGAAGGGGTTGTTGGTTTATAAATTTTAAGCATAATAGTTGCCTTGCTCCAAATCCCAATTTTCAATTCTCAATCTCCAAATAAATCCAAAAGGTCAAATATCCAAAATTCGAAATTGTTCCACTTTTTTGAATTTTATATCCCGCATTTAGATGTTATCCAGGATTTAGAGTTTAGAATTTAGGATTTAGGGTTTCTTTACAAATTCTATTTTTTCTCCTTTTTTAAGAAAAACCATAGCCTTTTTTTTATTTTTAGTCCGACCCACAGAACGGCCATATCTAACCCTTTTTCCTTTAATTCGAATTATATTAACTTTAACCGGCTCTACATTATAAAGTTCTCTAATCGCCTTTTTAACTGAAATTTTATTTACCTGAGGAAATATTTCAAAAATATAAACTCCATTCGCCTCGCTAAAAGTAGCTTTTTCAGTAATTATCGGCCTAATTAAAACATCAGAAGCAATGCCCGTTATTTTTCTAATCTCGGATCTTTTGTTTATTTTTTTTTCTTCAACTTTTTGTTTAACTTCCTTTTCTTTGGTTTCTTTAACTGCCAGTTTCTTAACTTTTTTCTTTAGAAATAACATAAATACTTCGCTTAAATCTCCAATTCCCAATTTAAACCCCTTGAAATTTGTCTCGCGGAGCTGGATCCCGCCTTGAGGGAGACTTGTTATTTAAAACTTGTTTAGGACTTTCGCCCGGAACGCGGCTTATATTGTTCTTGTATCTTTTTCACCCCATCGCGGGTGGTTAACAAATAATCGGAGATTAAAAGATCAAGGATATTTAAGCCAACAATAGGCGCTATCCTTATGTCTTTGATATTTCGGGCAGACCTTATAATATTTAGGTCCTTCTCAGGCAACCCAAGAAGGACTTTTATATTTTTCTTATTTTTACTTCTAGGAACTAACTTCAATAAAATCTGGGCAAATTTTTTAGTTTTAATCTCCGGCATAATTAGTTTATCTAAAACATACATTCTATTTTCTTTAACTTTATCCGAAAGACACATTAGCAAAACCTGTTTTTTAGCTTTTTTATTGATTTTTTTACTGTAATTCCTTGCTTTGTCCGGACCGAAAATAACTCCGCCACCGCGCCAAAGGGGTGAACGAATCGATCCGGCCCTGGCCCGTCCAGTACCCTTTTGACGCCAAGGTTTTTTACCGCCGCCGCGGATATCACCCCGAGTCTTGGTGTAAGCCCAAGAATACCGCTGGTTAGATAAAGAACAAGCCACAATCTGATGGATTAAGTTTGGCTTTGGTTTAATACCAAAAACCTCAGGATTTAATTTCTCCTGACCAACCACCTTTCCCTCTTGATTGTGGATGTCAACCTTTAAACTTGACATTTTGGAAAAAACATAAACGACAATTAAATAAGGTTTTCAAACCGGCTGCGTGCCGGCCTTTCTGTTTTTATATACTCTTAATTTCCAATAAACCGTTTCTGGCGCCGGGCACGGCACCTTGCACTAACAACAAATTTTTCCCCGGCACAACGTCTATAATTTCCAAATTTTTCACGGTTATTCTTCTGTAACCCATCCTCCCCGGCATTTTCTGTCCTTTAAAAACTTTAGCCGGACCGCCGGCGCCAATTGAACCAGGCATTCTTAATTGGTCTTTATGTCCATGTGTGGCTGGCGAACCGTGAAAATGATGCCTTTTCACCACTCCCTGGAATCCCCTCCCTTTGGAAAAACCGGCAATATTCACTCTATCTCCGGGTTGGAAAACGTCAGCCTTAATCAGATCACCCACCTTTAACTCAGGGCCAAAAGATCTAAACTCTTTCAAATATTTATAAGGTCTATTTTTTTCAGGTTTTTTTATTTTTCCTGATTTTAATTTTTCAAAACTAATTTGAACGGCTTCATAACCATCTTTACTTTTAGTTTTAATCTGGGTAATTAAACACGGTCCCGCCTGTATTTCAGTTATTGGAATAACTTTGTCATTTTTGAAAATCTGACTCATCCGTATTTTCTTCCCTAATATAAATTTAGCCATAATTGTCGAAATTCGTTACCCCAAACGAAATTTGCTCGCAAATTTCGGGTAAGTAATTAAAAACCAGTTAGAACCAGACCTGCCTAATTGCCAGTTCTAACTGGCTAAGATGTTGTCATTTATCTGGTTTTCTAATTTATTACCGGAACTTTAAACCTATTTTAGTCACAAAATTTTTATTAATACTTCCCATTATTTCAAATAAAAAGGGGTTACTAATAATAATTAAGGGGCTATTAAACAAATATTAATATGTAAACTGCCCAAAAATTGCAGGCGATAATTTGCCTAAATGTATTCGTAAGTACGTTTTTACATCCTTATTTCTACATCCACCCCGGCTGGTAAATTAAGACTTGTCAGCACCTCCATAGTTTGCTGGTTAAAATCAATAATATCAATCAATCGCTTGTGAACTCTCTTTTCAAACTGATCCTGAGCATTCTTATGGACAAAAGTAGACCGCAGAATAGTATATTTTCTCTTTTCTGTTGGCAAAAAGACCGGCCCAATAATTTTCGCCCCGGACCGCCTTAAGGATTCGATGATGTTTTTCAAAGCCTCATCAATAACCCGATGGTCATATGCCTTGACTTTAATACGAATACGGGGTTTATATTCAACCTCTTTCTTTTTTGAAATTTTCTTTTTTTCTTCTGCCATCACTAAAGAACCTACTCATTAAATCATTAAAACACGAAAACACTAAAAACAACCTGTTCTTACATCTCTATATTCTTGTGTTTTTATAATTTATTTTATAATTTTAGTTACTACTCCAGCTCCGACTGTCTTGCCGCCTTCTCTAAGGGCATATCTTTGTTGTCCTTCTAAAGCAACAGGTTTATATAATTTGACGTTCAAATTTAAAGTATCGCCCGGCATAGCCATTTCTGTCCCTTTAGGTAAAAGCGCCTCACCAGTTACATCGGTGGTTCGAATATAAAACTGGGGTTTGTAACCAGTAAAAAACGGCGTATGACGGCCGCCTTCTTCTTTAGAGAGAATGTAGACCTGACCCTCAAACTCAGTGTGCGGGGTCACCGTCCCTGGTTTAGCAATAACCTGTCCTCTCTCAACATCAGTCTTTTTGACCCCGCGCAAAAGAATGCCGGCGTTATCGCCAGCCATACCTTCATCCAAAGATTTTCTGAACATTTCAATGCCGGTAACAACCGTTTTTTGGGTCGGCCTTAAACCAATAATTTCTATTTCATCATTTAATTTGACTATACCTCTCTCAATTTTCCCGGTAACTACCGTTCCTCTTCCTTCAATTGAAAAAATATCCTCTATCGGCATTAAAAATGGCTTATCAGTATCTCTTTTTGGTTCAGGAATATAACTATCCAAAGTCTCAACGAGTCTCATTATTGGCCCACAATGAGGACAATCGTTTTTACCACAGCCGCATTCTAACGCTTTAAGGGCTGATCCTTCAATAATTGGAATTTCGTCTCCGGGAAATTCGTATTTCTTGAGCAAATCCTTAACTTCCTCTTTAACTAAACCAATCAGCTCTTTATCCTCAACCATATCGGTTTTATTTAGAAAAACAATTATAGCCGGCACACCGACTTGACGAGCTAAAAGAATGTGCTCTCTGGTCTGTGGCATTGGACCGTCAGTGGCGGTAATAACTAAAATGGAACCGTCCATTTGGGCCGCGCCCGTAATCATATTCTTAATATAATCAGCATGGCCGGGGCAATCAATGTGGGCGTAATGACGCTTGTCCGTCTCATACTCAACATGGGCCAAAGCAATGGTAATACCCCTCTCTTTTTCCTCCGGGGCATTATCAATTTGGTCAACACTTTTATCATCGGCTCTTTTACCGGCCGCTCTTAAACATTTTAATATTGCCGCGGTCAAAGTGGTTTTTCCATGATCAACATGACCAATCGTTCCAACATTAACGTGCGGCTTAGATCTAACGAATTTTTCTTTTTCTGCCATATTAGTTACCTCTTTTCTTCGCGACCTCCTCAACAAATTAATTTATAATGACAGCCGCGAATTAGTTAATAATAGACTATTTAAATACCAAATTAGTATACCATACTAATCCTGTTTGGCAAGACACTTTTCCACATCATTTTAAACACTCTTTAACAGGGCAAAATCTTGCATAATTGCTTAATCAGGGAAATTATCACTGCCGGAGCCAATAAACTATACGACTCTCGGCTTTGACCATCTTTTATCACCCAAGACTTTTCCAAAATCCTAATCTGGTTAGATGGCTTCGTCCCCGCCAGGCGGGATTTAACAGAGCTAAGTTGATCATCGGATTCTAATCTATAAGAATATTCTGGAGTGATTTCATAATCATCGACCAAATCTTTAACTTTCTTGACTGGAATCGCATTTCTTAATAAAATTTTGGGTATGCCATGCAAAGCGACCACCTTCTCTATCAACTCGCCATCCATTTTTAATCTCTCTCTAATCGGCTCTATTCCCAAGTCATCCCCCTCTTTGGGAACCATTCGCGCCTCCCGACAATCCGGATTGTCGCACCTTAGATAAAACTCTTTTTTTAATTTATCATACCCAATGTTTTGCGTCGGCAAAAAACGCAAACTTCTTGAAGTATGACATCGGGGACAAACTACCCGATATTTCATCCTCTGGTCTATTATTTCTTCCGGGATATCAATAATGATAAAAACGTCCGGGTCGTCCCGATGATTGATTAAATCGCGGAAATATAAAGAATAAGAAACCTGATCCATACCCCGAGGAAAGCCGTCGATAAAAATTGTCTTCTTTGGCATTTTGTCTATCTCCCTTTTAACTAAGGCGAGAACGAATTCTGTGGGTAAAAGAGACCTTGTCCCCCTGTTTAACAAAGATTTTATCACTTCATCAATGGAAAGATAACCACGGTAATTCTGTTTTAGATAATTAATCAGTTCTTTTCTTTTCTTCAGATCAACAATTTCCGCGTGGACGTCCCTGACGACGTCGCCCACGGAAATATGACTAATCCTATCCGAACCGAAAATTTCTACCATTAGTTTGGCATAAGTACCTTTGCCTGAATTTTTCTTCCCCAGCCAATAGGCAATAAAAGTGTTTCTTTCAAAATATTCCTTCAGCTTCTCTATCTCCCGGCCGGCCTTAGCTTTGAAATATCTTTGCCTTTCAGCCACGTTGGCTAAATTAAATTTTTTATTCAATCCCCTGACCTTTGTTTTGAGCAATTCCCAGGGAAAATCTTTTTCCAATTCTTTTGCCATAAAATAAAAAATAGTAAAGTAAAAATAAGATTATCAATTTATTTTTTAAATGTCAACCCTAATTTTTCTCCATCACTGAAAAAAATAATGTCTCCCAACTCGTCAGTCCTTAGAATTTCCGCGGCCACCTGTTTTAAATTGGTCAAAATCCTTAAACTGGGATGGCTGAAACTGTTTTCACCCACGGAAATAACGCCGTATCGCGGCTTAACCGATTGTAAAAAATCAAGACCGGAAGAATATTTTGACCCGTGATGCCCAACTTTTAAAACCTCGGCTGATAAATCATAACCACTTTCCGTCAAAATCCGTTCCACTTCCTTATCCGCGTCGCCGGTAAAAAGAAAACTGTTGTCGCCGTAGGTTAATTTAAAGACGACCGAAGCAAAATTATCATCCCCGTTCAACCCCTTAATCCGACTCTGAACCGGCCAGAAAAAATCCATCAGCACTTCTTTGTTATCCAAAGCAATTTGCTGAGGCGCGTCAACCGTCTGTTGGGGAATATTCTTTTGTTTAACTGTCTCTCCCCATTCCAAAGCGGCGGAAGTAAAATCTTTTAAACCGTTACCGACCACCTGTTTAACGGGATAACGTTTCAGAACTTCAACCAAACCGCTTAAGTGGTCAAGTCCGAAATGAGTCAAAACCATCAAATCAATTTTCCGGTTATTTATCGGAATATATTTATCCAGTTTATAAATAATATTTTTGTCGGGGCCGCCGTCAACCAAAATGTTATGTCCCCCGGGAGTCTGAATTAAAGCCGCGTCTCCTTGTCCAATATCTAAAAAAATAACCCTTAAATTATCTTCCGGCGGCGCGGCAATCAGAAAAAAATAACCCAAAACCGCCAAATTAACAAACAATAACAAACCGACGATAAAAATCAATTTTTTAACAAGACTGAAATTTTTTAATTGTCTTTTTCGTTTTTTTCTTCCGAATCCCATAAATAAACCTCCGCCGCCAATTTATCGCCCCCTTGACTTTTCAACGACGCTATTTTTAAAAAAAAGACGGCAATGAAAAAGTACAAAATAAAAACAACCGCTAAACTAACCGAACTAAATTGATAAGACAATAAAGGAATTTTGGAAAAAATCTCGGCAACGGCGATAATGTAGCTCAATAATAACCAGGCCGGCCAAATCAGAACGCCCGCCAGTCCCGACCAAATCAACCCTCCTAAAATGAAAACAAAAGTAAAAATCATCACCAGGGGCAAAATCGCCAAAACCAAAACATTAGACAAAAGAACGGCTAAAGACAAAGTGCCAAAATGATATAGAATCAAAGGAAAAACCAGAATTTGGGCGCTTAAACTCATACTTAAATAATAACGTAAAGGAAAATGGCGGTTATCAGGTACTTTCTTAAATAAACGGCTAAAATAATCTCCAAATAAAGCGATGCCCAAGACGGCCATAAATGACAATTGAAAACCGGGGTCGGATTTAAGAATTTTCGGATTAAACAAGAGCATCAAAAAACAGGTAGCGACCAATATTCGGAAAAAATCGCCCGGACGACCGATTTTTTTCCCGTAAAGCAAGATGGTTCCCATTATCGCCGCCCTGACTGCCGAAACCGGAAAACCGATTAAAACAATGAATATAAAAATAACTAAAATGGTCAGATAAAACGCCTTTTGCCGCCGTAGGCCTAAAATACCGTTAAAAAATCTTGATAAAATTAAACAAATGACGCCGATATGCAAACCGGAAACGGCTAAAATATGAGCCAATCCGGCCCGACTGAATTCGTCTCTCAATTTCTGAGGAACCCCCGATTTTAAACCCAAAACCAGAGCGGAGACAATAGAACCTTGCGGCTCGCTAAAATAAACGTCAATTAAATTTTTGATTTCATTTTTAACCTCCAATACGCGGCTGTATAAAAAATTGCCCCTATTTCTGGACAACAACTTAATCTCCGGCCAATAACAAGTCGAATAAATATCATAACGAGCCAGATATTCATGATAATCAAAATCCGCAAAAACTCCGGGCTCGCTTAATTTACAATTGACCTCCACCAAATCCCCGTATTGGTAACCCGAATAAAGAGGGATATTAACCAACACCTTTCCTTGAAGCGGCAAATTTTCCGCAACTATGTCGCCAACCGTAATTTTGACTCCGTTAATTCTTTGGTCAGGCTCCTTAATTACTTTTCCCCGAAAAACGACCCGAGAACCGTTATGATAAGAAATGTGAGATTGGTCTATTTTAGGAAAACTTATTTGGTAACGAAGCGTTCCCAAGATAAAAAATAAAATTAAAAAAACCGCCGGCCAAATCTCTTTCTTCGGCCAAATTACCAACCAAATAATCAAAAACAGCAAAAACAAAGGGAGATAAATGAAAAACGGGACGGTCAAAAAAGAAGAAACACCAATGCCAAAAACAAAAAAAATTAATAACCAAGTAATGATTTTGTGGGTAGGAATATTCATTATATTAAAGTTTGGTGACCGAGCCACCAAACTTGAGCCACCAAACTTGAGCCACCAAACTT
>CAZMJP010000006.1:0-8075 GCA_964566895.1 uncultured Gammaproteobacteria bacterium | reverse complement strand
GAGCCACCAAACTTGAGCCACCAAACTTGAGCCACCAAACTTTTTTATATACTTATTCTTTTTTATTACGCAAATAGCTTTCAATGATTTGTTCCAAATCGCCGTCTAAAACCCTTTCCACCTCCCCGGTTTCATAGCCCGTCCTTAAGTCCTTAATCAAATGATACGGCTGAAGAACATAAGAACGAATTTGATTGCCCCAAGAAGCCGATTTGAATTCTCCTCGTAACCTTGCCTTTTCCTCCTCTTGTTCCGCCTGGGCGTATTGATAAAGTTTTGATTTTAATATCTTCAAAGCCCTCTCTTTATTCTGGACTTGCGACCTTTCAGCCCGACAGCTAACCGTAATTTTACTGGGTAAATGAGTGATTCTGACCGCGGTCTCGTTTTTCTGAACGTTTTGTCCTCCGTGACCGGAAGCCAAAAAAGTGTCTATTTTCAAATCGTCCGGGTCAATATCTATTTCTTCAATCTCGTCCAGTTCCGGCAAAACCTCCACTAAAGCAAAAGAAGTATGGCGCATCTGCTCGGCGTCAAAAGGAGAAATCCTGACCAAGCGATGCACTCCGGCTTCACTTTTTAGAAAACCATAGGCATACTCGCCTTCAACTTCAAAGACGACGCTTTTTACACCCGCTTCCGTCCCCCTGGAACAATCCATTATTTGCGTTTGCCAACCCTTTTTCTCGGCAAACCTCGAATACATTCTCAAAAGCATTTCCGTCCAATCCTGGGCGTCCACGCCGCCGGCGCCGGCGAAAATTGAAATTACAGCGTTCTCTCGGTCATATTTTCCGTTTAAAAAAATCAGTTTTTCAAAATTATTAAGCCGCTTTTCTATTTCGGAAAATTGCTTTTCAATCTCCTTTCTTAAATTTACTGATTGATCATCTTTATCAAGTTGGGCAACTTCTAAACAATCGCTAATGGACTTCTTAATCTTTTCCCATTGCTCATTTTCTCCTTTTAATTTATTCAATTCTCTTGATTTTTTTTCCGCCTTAATCCGGTTCTGCCAAAATTCCGGCTGAGCCATTTCCTTTTCTATCTCATCAATTTTTTTTCTTTTTTCCCCCAAGTCAAAGATAGTCTCCGACTTTGCGGAGCCTTTTCTTAAAACCTTGTAGTTGGGTAATTAATTCTTGCATACAATGTCATTTATTCCCATGTTCCCATGCTCTAATGTTTTAATGATTAGTCTTGATATTCTTCCAAAAC
The DNA here is from genome assembly GCA_964566895.1 of uncultured Gammaproteobacteria bacterium. Classification (GTDB taxonomy): domain Bacteria; phylum Patescibacteriota; class Patescibacteriia; order UBA2591; family UBA6264; genus CAZMJP01. The sequence goes on along the minus strand of CAZMJP010000006.1, from coordinate 6,857 downwards.
GACTTTTATTGTTTTTTCTTCCCCTTGATGAAAAATTTTTAATTTAATTTCATCACCGGGCTGATATTTTTGAATTTCCTTGGCCAAGGGGTGCTCTTCGTCGATTTTTTGGTCGTTGACTTCCAAAATAATATCGTTTTCCACTAAACCGGCTTTATTGGCCGGCGAACCGGGGATAACCGCTAATTCGCTCAAGTCATTTCCTTTAACGATTAAAGCGCCACAATCAACGGTTAAGCCGTTAGCTTTAGCAATTTTTTGATTAATAATAATATATCTTACCCCTAAATAAGGACGAATTATTTTGCCATATTTTTTGACGCTTTCGATGACCTGCTTGGCCTGATTAATAGGAATAGCAAAACCTATTAGCTGCCCCTCTTGACTAATGGCGGTATTAATACCGATTACTTTTCCATTTAGATCAATCAAAGGACCTCCGGAGTTGCCAAAATTAATCGCCGTGTCAGTCTGAATTACGCCCTCCAGTGCTTCCGCTTGCCCGGTTGCATCTCCAGCCACTATTTTTCGGCTGATTCCGCTAATAACTCCTTGAGTTACGGTATTACGATACTCTCCTAGGGCATTGCCAATAGCAATGACTGTTTGTCCAATCCTTATTTGATCAGAATCTCCTAATTCGACCTCGGACAAATCTTCTGCCTCCACCTTTAAAATAGCAATATCATTGAAGGGGTCGCGAGCTAAAACCGCGGCTTTATATTCCTGCCCATCGTTGGTAATAACCGTATATTCCGCCTCTTCGTCGGCAACGACGTGCTTATTGGTCAAAATCAATCCATCTTTAGAAGAAATGACGAAACCGGTCCCGCCGCCGACCTGTTGTTTTTCTCTCTCCTGATTCGGTGACTCATTTTCGTTTTCTGGCAAAGAGTCCTGAGGACTAAATTCAAAGAAAGGATAATTAAAATTAAAAAAATCATCGAAAAAATCATCCTCAAATGGTGATTTCCTCCAACCATAATATTGAGAAACATATTTACTGACGACGACGCTGACCACCGAAGGACTAACTTTCTCCACCGTTTTAATTGCCCTTTCCTCTTCGTTAAAGATTTGAATCTTGTCCTCGTCTATCGTCGCCAGCTCTTCTTTTTTTACTTCTTCTTTTTTTACCTCTTCCTTTCGGTTTATTTCGGGGTGAAACACCTTTTGATATAAAAGTGAATACAAAGAAGGGTATTCATCTCCTGTCAAAAGATTGGAGGCATAAAGGCCGGAAATTGCTCCCGCCAAAGAACCAACGATCAAACTAATTAAAACGACGACAATAAGGGGAGAAGAAAAATTCTGAAAAATATTTTTTTTCATATGCTTAAATTCTTAATTCTATATTATTAATTATTTTCTTTATTTCCTCTCCAACTTCTTGAAACCACTCTTGCGGATATGGTTTTTCTTTAATTTCTCCCAAGGTATTCTCGGGCCGAAAATTTTGGAGACAATACTTTTTCACTCCTTTTAATTTTCTAGCGATTTTTAAAATGTCCTCTTTATTTAATAGCCCAGGGACGACCGTGGTTCTAAATTCAGTTTCAAGGCAAGCATTTTTTATTATTCTAACGCTTTTTTCGATCTTTTTCAAATCTACGGCAACGCCGGATAATTGATTATATTTTCTCATTTCCAAGGGCGCTTTAATATCCATAGCCACATAATCAATCAACTTATTTTTTATTAAATATTCAACTGCCTCGGGATTACTGCCGTTTGTTTCTATCCCCACTTTTAATCCGATTTTCTTTATTTTTTTTATAAACTCAACTATATCATTTTCCGCGTTTTGCTTTCTATTTTTTATCTTGAACGAAATAGTTGGCTCTCCTCCGGTGATCATTAAACCGTCCAATAAATCCCGATGTTTTTTAAGAAAATCAAAAATATCTTTTTCGTCAACATCAGGCAATTTTTGAGGAAATAAAACTAAATCCCGATTATAACAAAAAGGACACTTAAAATTACAGCCCGATAAAAAAACAACCGTGCATATTTTACCCGGCCATTCGATTAAAGATTCTTTTTGCCAACCCTTAAAAATCATAAAGAACGCTTTTCTGCCAGCGAGGCTTGCCTGCGCAGGCAGGCCGGCAAGCGGGAAAATTAAAAATTAGAAATTAGGAATTCCGTTATGAAGTAACGGTGTATGTTTTTCTCTGCCTGAATTCCTCTCTTTTACCAAGATTAAACTGCTGAACCGGACGAAGATAACCAACCACTCTTGAATAAACCTCTGCTTCGGATTGACATTGGGGACAAACAAAATGTTCCCCGCTTAAATAGCCATGATTTGGACAAATACTAAAAGTCGGCGTGAAAGTAAAATAGGGTAGACGGAATCTCTCAAATATCCTCCTTATTAACTTCTTAACCACTGCTAGATCCGAGATCTTCTCCCCTAAAAAAGCGTGAAAAACCGTGCCACCGCTATATTTTACCTGCAAATCATCCTGAAATTCTAAATCCTCAAAAAGCCCTCGGCTGGAATTAACCGGAAGTTGAGTGGAATTAGTATAGTAGGGTTCATTCTCTCCGGCCGTAATTATTTTCGGATAAAGTTTTCTATCCATCTTCGCTAAACGATAACTCGTCCCCTCAGCCGGAGTCGCCTCTAAATTATAGATATTCCCGGTTTGTCTCTGGAAATAAAGCAAACGACGACGCATAAAATCCAAAACCTTTAAAGCAAAATTTTTTCCTTTTTTACCAGTTATATCCTCGCCCATAAAATTCAGCAAAGCCTCATTCATTCCGACTAAACCAATGGTTGAAAAATGATTTGCCCAATAATGACCTCTCATTTTTTTTATGTTGCGCAGATAAAACCTGGAATAAGGATAAAGACCTTTTTCTATAAAATTCTCCAGTGCTTTTCTCTTCACTTCCAAACTTTCTTTTGCTAAGTTCATTAAATATTCTAGTTTGCCCAAAAAATCTTCTTCATTTTTGGCAAGATAACCAATCCGGGGAAGGTTTATGGTCACCACCCCCAAACTACCGGTCAAGGGGGCGCTTCCAAAAAGTCCGCCGCCGCGATGATATAATTCTTTGGTATTTAACCTCAACCGGCAACACATTGAACGAATATCGTCTGGGTTCATATCCGAATTAATGAAATTGGCAAAATAGTTAATGCCGTATTTTGCCGTCGCCTCCCACATTGGTTGATAAGATGGATCATCCCAATCAAAACCTTTAGTAATATTAATTGTCGGAATAGGAAAAGTAAAAACCCTTTGTCTGGCGTCTCCGGAAGTCATCACCTCGTAAAAGGCTCGATTAAAAATATTCATCTCTTTTTGGAAATCTCCATAAGTCTTTCTTTGGGATTTACCGCCGATGATAACCGGCATTTTAGACAAAAATTGCGGCGGTTTAAGATCAAGGGTGACGTTCTCAAACGGCGTTTGAAAACCGACTCGGGTTGGAACATTACAATTATATAAAAACTCCTGTATCGCCTGTTTCACTTGCGGATAAGTCAATTTGTCATAATAAATGAACGGAGCCAGATAAGTATCAAACGACGAAAAAGCGATCGCCCCAGCCGCTTCTCCCTGAAGGGTGTATAAAAAATTAACCACCTGTCCCAAGGCAACCCGGAGATGTTTGGCCGGAAACGACTGGATTTTACCGGTAACCCCGGTAAAACCTTGGATTAATAAATCATAAAGATCCCAACCAACGCAATAAGGAGATAAACTCCCCAGGTCATGGACGTGAAAATCGCCCGATTCAGCTGCCCGTCTGACCTCTGGCGGATAAACTTTATTCAACCAATAATTTTTAGTAATCAAATTGTCAACATAATTGTTCAGTCCCTGCAAAGAATAAGTCATATTGGCGTTTTCCTTGATTTCCCAATCAGCTTCTTGTAAATATCGATCAACCATATCAACACTCTCTTTGGTGGCTTCAACCGCCTCTCTAATTTTGCGGTGTTGTTCTCGGTAAATAATATAAGCCTTGGCCACCTCAACTAAATCAACCCGAATTAAAACCTCCTCAACAATGTCTTGAATATCTTCTACTCCCGGCACTTCACCCTTAAAGCGACGGTTAAGAATTTTAACTGCCTGGTCGGACAATTTTTTGGCCACTTTGCCGTCCTTACCAGAGACGGCCGTAATAGCTTTAAAAATCGCCTGAGTAATCTTATCCTGATTAAATTCAACTATCCGGTTATCTCTTTTTCTAATTTTGGTTATTTTCATAAAAAATAAATAAAATAATAAACTATTAACGAATTAATTCATTTTAATTCATTGAAAATCCGTCGTCAATTTATGAAAACCAGTCGTCAAATCAGTAACTTGATTTGTTTCACTGCTTCAGGAATTAAGGGAAACAAAATTTTTCCAAAACCGATTAAAACCGAGGCAATCTTTGATGTGTTCAAAAGCTCTTCCCAATTGCTTCCCAAAGGAAATTTGGTGGAGAAGTATAAAATCAAACCTAGAAGTAGCGCTCCTTCGATAAGACCAAAAACGGCGCCAGCCAAACCGTTCAGCGTTTTTAAAATCGGAAAACTAAAAATCTTATTGACGACTTTCAGCAAAGAAATGATAATAAATTGAGCGGCGATAAAAATAATAACAAAAGCCAATATCCGAGCTAAACTTAAATTGTCCCCCAAAAAAGACAAAAGTTTCAAGGCTAAATCCTCATACCAACGGCTGGCGATAAAAACGGCTAAAACAAGACCAATAATCCCGCCTAAAGTCCGGATTAAACCATTCCAAAGGCCAAACCAGATAAAACCGAATAAAATCAGCAATAAAGCAAGATCAAATAAAGACATATTTATTATCAGTTTATTGGTTAATTATTAATTAGTTAACTTTATCCTATCTTATAATTTTGGGAACAAAATCTTTCCTTGTTTAACATTTATAAATTTCGTCTTTCCCCACTCCTTTCCCTTAGCAAGGGATTTTTTTTTCTCTGACGACAAAACGCCTAAACACTCAAAAATAGAGTCGCTTTTTAACGACATAAATGGATTGATCAGCCAAGCCAGATGCCGCAAACTTTCTAATAAATTATAAATCACCATCTGATATTGAACCGCGTCTTGCTTAAACAATTTCCAGGGTTTTTTTGTATCAACATACTTATCACAAAAACCAATCAACCCAGAGATATTATTTAAAGCAACTTCAAACTTAAAATTGTCAAGAGCTTCTTCATAATTCCGCCAAACCTCGGCAGTTTTATTTTTAAAATTAATATCTGAAATCTTAGAGGGCAGAAACCTATTCAAACCCCGCTTATCCCCTTTACTTTTGACAGCCAGAGCTAAGACCCGTCTGAATAAGTTCCCCAATCCATTACATAATTCATTATTATATTTATCATAAAACCTAGATTGAGAGATATCTCCGTCAGAGCCAAAAGGAAAAGAAGAAAAAACGAGCCAACGTAGAGCGTCAACCCCAAAAATCATAGCCAACTCTTCCGGGTCGATGGCATTGCCCAACGACTTGCCCATTTTTTGTCCGTTAACAGTAAAATAACCATGAGCGTATAACTCCTTGGGTAAAGACACCCCTAAAGATAAAAGCATGGCCGGCCAAAGAATAGCATGAAACCTTAGGATATCCTTACCGATTAATTGCGCCTCGGGCGGCCAATACTCGGGACGCTTTTGACCAGGGCCTTTCCAATTAATCCCCGACAAATAATTAAGAAGCGCCTCCACCCAAACATAAACACTTTGAGTTTTATTCCAAGGGATGGGTATACCCCATTCCACCTTTTCCCGGGAAATAGCCAAATCTTCCAATTTTTCCGAGGTTAAAAACCCTAAAATCTCTTTTCTCCTCTGCTCAGGTTTAATAACCCATTCTTTTGTTTTGATGAGTTGCAATAATGGTTTTTGAAAAGCCGATAATTTAAAAAAATAACAATTCTCCGCTAAAGTAACCGGCTCTTGTTGGTGAATTGGACATTTATTATCGACTAGCTCCTTGCTGGTATAATACCTTTCGCAACCAACACAGTAAAGACCCTTATAAACTCCGGAATAAATCAACTTTTTTTTATTTAATTCTTCTAGAACTTTGGTTGTAAGTTTTTCGTGACCCTTCTCGGTCGTTCTGATAAACCGGTCGTAAGAAATGTCCAAAACATCAAAAACTTTCTGAAATCGAGCCGAATTCCGGTCGCACATCTCCTGGGGTGTAACCTTTTGCTCCACGGCCGATTTAGCCACTTTTTCTCCGTGCTCATCCGTCCCGGTCAAGAAAAAAACTTTTTCTCCCTTCATCCGATGCCAACGAGCTAAAATATCAGCCGCAATTGTCGTATAAGCATGACCGAGGTGCGGCTTATCATTAACATAATAAATTGGTGTAGTGATGTAAAATTTTTTCATACTAATTTATTCGTCTTACTTTTTGAAACCCTATTATATTAACTTAATATTAATATTTGTCAAAACCCGACTATTGAAAATTTTTAAAAATAAAAATCTATCTATCATCATGTCTTTTCTAATTCATTTTCTTTAAATAATAATTCTCTCCTTTTGTTTGCCGGCGAATAAAAAGATTTTCTTAAATTAGACAGAGTAAACTATACAAAGGTCGGACCTCTGTAGATTAAACCACTTCTGCCTGGTAGCATTTTTCACAATAGACGATTTCCGAGCGGTCCGGAGAATAAGTGGTTTCAAACTCATTGGGACAGGGTTGATCGCCGTGAAAGTGTTTGACAGTATTGGCATAGACCCCGTTGCTTGATTTGGCGCCATGACACATACATTGACGAGGCCAGAGTTTCAAAGGATTCCTTTGTTTTAATCTCTGGTAATGGCGGCAATTGGGACAAAGACGGGG
>CAZMJP010000005.1:0-35523 GCA_964566895.1 uncultured Gammaproteobacteria bacterium | reverse complement strand
TTCGGATATTTTCGAATACATCGCCATCCTACTCTGCCAGCCGGCGGATTCGGAATGGCATTAAGTGTTTAAAGGGGGGTTATCCCCTGAAAACGGCGCTCGGAAATTGTTTATTCAAGCGGATTTCCTGGCGAAAATCTATTTTGACTACTTCCGGAAGTCGTCAGTTTTTTTGACAGGATTTTAACAGGACCTGACCCTGTCAAAGGGTTTGAATGTTTTTAGTCAAATTCATTTTAAGAATATGTCTAAAAAAGTAAAAATTGCGATCGTTATTTTAATCGTTTTGGTTTTAGGGTCGATTTTTGTTTTGTTTTTATTTAAAGACAGGACTCAAAATAATGCCCCTTTTGTTATTTCTCCGGATATTATTCCCGAAGACGATATGGTTGGGGATGACCGCGATGAACACGGCTGCATTCCGTCGGCCGGGTATTCGTGGTGCGAGTCGCAAAAAAGATGTTTGCGCATCTGGGAAACTCCGTGTTATCCGAGTGTTGAGGAGGAAATAGAGCATATTTTGGCGGATAAATATGGAAAAGATGTCAGTGAAGTGAGTGTCGGAACGATGAGAAAAAGCGGAGATTACGTTACCGCCAGTGTTTTTTTTGGTCGCGACGGCGGACAAGGAGAAGGGGGTTTGGTTTTGGCGTTTAGAGATGAAAGCGGTTGGCAAGTGGTTTTTGATGGCAACGGCAGTGTTGATTGCGATAAAATGCGACAGGCATACGGATTTCCGGACGAGATTTTAAGGCCCAATTTTTGCGATTAAAATAGTTTTTGTTTAACATCTTCCCTTTTTCTGGTTGAGAAATAATTAGAATTACGATATAATAATACAAAGGTCGGAGAATATTTTTAAAAACAAAACAATTATGTCAAATTATTGTTATCTAATTATCGCGGCAGTTATTGTAATCGTCGTTTGGTTTATCGCAGTTTACAATGGTTTGATCAAAGGAAAAAACAGGGCAGAAGAGGCCTGGGCTGATATTGATGTTCAGTTGAAGAGGAGATATAATTTAATTCCGAATTTAGTTGAAACAGTTAAAGGTTATGTTGCTCACGAGAAAGGGGTTTTGGAAGAGGTCACTCAGGCAAGGGCGAGAGCTATGGGAGCTCAGACGATTGAGGAGAAAGCAAAAGCGGAAAATATGTTAGCCGGAACTTTAAAATCTCTTTTTGCCCTTTCGGAAAATTATCCTGATTTGAAAGCCTCCCAAAATTTTCTGGAGCTTCAAAGAGAACTCCGCGATACTGAAGATAAAGTTCAGGCCGCTCGGCGCTTTTACAATGGTAATGTCCGTGACCTGAGTATTAAGATCGAGAGTTTTCCTTCGAACATAGTCGCTAGAATTTTTAGGTTCAAAAAGATGGAGTTGTTTGAGATTACAGAATCAGCCGTCCGAGAGGTGCCGGAAGTGAGATTTTAATGGCCTGACGGTTGAACAAAATCATTTTCAGTTGTTAAAGGAAAACATTTGTTAAATTGTTAAGATGACTTTATATACTCATGCTGAGTCAAATATCCGCAGGACCTGGTTTTTGATTGGCGGTTTTTTAATTTTAATTATTGTCTTAGGCTGGCTGGTAAGTTTTATTTTGGACAGTTCTTTGGTTTTAATCATCGCCATAATTTTCAGTATTTTAGTGAGCTTTTCAAGCTACTGGTATTCAGATAAAATTGTTTTATCAATGACCAGAGCTCAGCCAATAGAAAAAAAAGACAACCCCGAGCTTTATCGAATCGTTGAAAATCTTTGTCTTACCGCCGGTCTTCCCCTCCCCAGAATTTTTGTTTTACCGGAAACCCAACTGAACGCTTTTGCCACCGGCAGAGATAAAAATCATGCCGCGGTTGCCGTGACTCAGGGATTATTAAGCAAGTTAGAAAGAGCGGAAATTGAAGGGGTAATAGCCCATGAACTCTCTCACATTGGGAATAAGGATATGCTTTTGCAAACAGTTATTGTTGTTCTGGCCGGGATTGTGGCGATGGTCTCCAACTTTTTTTTAAGAGTAAGTTTTTGGGGAGGAAGAGGAGGAAGCGGGAGAAGGGAAAGAAACAGTGTTGGAGCTTTAATCTTAATTTTGGGATTGGTAGCGGCAATTTTAGCTCCCTTAGCAGCCAGCTTGATAAGGCTTGCTATTTCAAGAAAAAGGGAATTTTTAGCCGATACATCAGGCGCTCTTTTGACTAGATACCCTGAAGGACTGGCTCGAGCTTTGGAAAAGATTTCTTCTGATTCAACTCCAATGAGAACGGCCTCGAATTCCACCGCCCATCTTTTTATTTCATCTCCTTTTAAAGGGGAACAAAACAAAAGTTGGTTCACCAGATTGTTTATGACTCATCCCCCGGTCGAAGAACGCGTCAGAGCCCTGAGAGGAATGGAAGTTTAATTAAAATTTTCTGTTTTTAGGAATTAATTTTTTGTCCAGCCAAATCCTGAGTTGTCCGCCAAAATTTCAAATCAAGCGAGCTAATCGTTTGCTAGTAGCGGAGAAGAGATTAAATATAGCATAAATTATTTTAATCATTATATTATGAAAATTGAAAAGTTCACCCTAATTATTCTGCCCGAGAAAATAGGCATTTGTTATTTTAATAAAAACAGCCCGCTTCCATCTTGGGCGCTAGAGAAAACGAATTTCACTTCAATAACCAGAACAATGGACGAGCTCTCCATAACCCTGCCTCAAGAAAAAATTCCGGGGGGGGTGCTCGCAGAAAGAGACTGGCGAGCTTTTAAACTAGAGGGCGATTTAGAGCTGGCTTCAATAGGCGTTATTGCCTCTTTGACAAAACCTTTAGCCGAAGCGGGAATTAGCGTTTTCAATGTTTCGACCTATGAGACCAATTATGTTTTAGTTGAAGAGAAAAATTTGGCGCGGGCTAAAAAAGTTTTGGACGCTTTTTGCGATATTAAAGAATAGAAGAACAAAAGGATTTTTGGCTTGACAAAAAATTTATTGAGAATTATGTTGTTATAGTAAAGGTCAAAAAATATATTTATTAAGAGTAATTTTAATTTGGGAATTTTATGAAAAGAAATGTTTTGTTTTCAGCGTTGGTCGTTGTTTTAACTCTTTTTTTAGTAAGCGGCAGTGGCTGTACCACCAAAATGATTGAAGAACCGCAGCCGGAACAGATCCCCGCCGAGCCAGAAGAAGTGGTTGTCCCCGAAGAATTGCCGGTCGCCCCTCCTTTAGAGGAAGTTGTTTCTCCGGAAGAGCCGGTCGCCCCTCCTTTAGAGGAAGTTGTTCTTCCTGTTCAGCCATAGTAAAACAAGGTTTTGAATTCCAGAAAAGGGAGCTTTAAAAATTTTTTTATCAAAGGGAAAAGAGTTCTTTATTCGTTATTGAACCCTTTTTGTCATATTTGGCTGAGTGAGGCAGTCGTTTTCAAAGGGTTAACCCTCGCCAAAGACTTTGGCGAGGGTTGAAAAAGGCGGTTTTTTAGACATTCTCAAGTTTTCCAAATATGTTATAATTCAAGACGTCGAGTTTTTATCTCCGCTCGGTTAAATAATCCATTTTGGTGGATTGTCGCAAGGTGGCATTTAATCGGCTATAAATTTATTAATATAATGAAGTTAAAAAACAAAATTGCCATTGTCACCGGTTCAAAAAGGGGTATTGGTAAGTCCATAGCCTTAGAATTGGCGAAAGAAGGAGCTAAATTGGTTATCTCTGATGTTGATCTGAAAGAATGCCGAGATGTTTGTGATGAAATAAAAAAAATTGGTTCTTCCGCGATCGCCCTGAAATGCGATGTCTCTAAAAAAAGAGATGTCGATAACCTGGTGAAAAGGACCATCCAAAAATTTCGGAGAATAGATATTTTAGTCAACAACGCCGGCGTTGTTTTAATGAAGCCGTTTGTGGAAATGACGGAAAAAGATTGGGACTTTATTTTAGACATAAATTTAAAGGGAATATTTTTTTGCACAAGCGCCGTGGTGAAACAGATGGTCAAACAAAAGAGCGGTAAGATAGTTTCAATAGCTTCTATCGCGGGAGAGGTTGGATTTATGAATATCTCTGCTTATTGCGCTTCTAAGGCGGGGATTATAAATCTGACCAGAGAACTTGCTTTAGAATTATCCCCTCATAATATTAACGTCAATGCTGTAGCTCCCGGAATAATTGTGACAAAAATGACAGAAGGTATATTGGGGGATAAGAGAGCAAAGGAAGGTTTATTGGCAAATATTCCCCTTAAAAGGGTGGGTAGACCTGAGGAAATAGGAAGGGCGGTGGTTTTTTTGGCGTCGGGTGATTCGGATTATATAACCGGACATACTTTGGTCGTCGATGGTGGATGGTTAGCTCATTAGGTTAGATGAAATTTCGTCATTACGATAATATAGACAAGTATGAGAACTAAATATATTTTTGTTATGGGAGGGGTGATGTCCGGTTTGGGCAAGGGAATAGCTGTGGCTTCAATTGGTAAAATTTTGCAAAGTAGAGGCTACCGGGTTTCGGCAGTGAAAATTGACCCCTATATCAATGTTGATGCCGGGACGATGAACCCCATGGAACACGGAGAAGTTTTTGTTACCGAAGACGGGATGGAGACAGATCAGGATATTGGTAATTATGAACGTTTTTTGGGAGAAAATATTTACCAGGTAAATTATATGACGACGGGTAGCGTTTATCAGGAAGTGATTCAAAGAGAAAGGAATTTAGGATATGGCGGCCGTTGTGTTGAAGTAGTCCCTGATATTCCTAACGAGGTAATTTTGAAAATAAAAAAAGCGGTTAAGAAAACTAAAGCCGAGATAATGATTATTGAAGTTGGTGGAACAGTTGGCGAGTATCAGAATATTATTTTTTTGGAGGCGGCTCGGATGATGCATTTAAGGGAGCCGGAAAATGTTCTTTTTATTATGCTTTCTTATTTACCCGTGCCGGCTAAGATTGGTGAAATGAAAACTAAGCCCACTCAGCACGCGGTTCGGGTTCTTAACTCAGCCGGTATCCAACCGGATTTTATTTTGGCTCGAGCTCCGGTCTCTTTAGATAAAGTCAGAAAAAGAAAAATTTCTATTTTTTGCAACATTGACGAGAGAGACGTTATTTCTGCTCCTGACGTTGATTCAGTCTATGACATCCCAATTAACTTTGAAAAAGATGAGTTAGGAAACAGAATTTTAAAAAAGTTCAATCTAAAATCCAAACAAAGAGATCTTAGAAAGTGGAGTAAGGTAGTTAATTTAATCAAAACCAGCAGAAAAAAAGTCAAAATTGGTTTGGTCGGCAAATATTTTAGGACAGGAGAATTTATTTTGTCTGATTCTTATATTTCGGTTATTGAAGCGGTTAAGCATGGCTGTTGGACAAATCGCTGCCAGCCAGTTTTCCGTTGGATCAGCACGGATCAAATAGATAGACAAGGAACGAAAAATTTGGAAGAATTAGACGGGGTGATTATTCCTCAAGGCTGGGGGTCTCGGGGGGCTGAACAAATGATTAGGGCGATTCAATATTGCCGAGAAGCTGGAATACCCACCCTGGGTCTTTGTTACGGCATGCAGATGATGGTTGTCGAGTTTGCTAGGAATGTTTGTGGATTGAAGAAAGCAAGTTCTCAAGAAATAAATTCCCATTCCCCAGATCAGGTCATTCATCTTATCCCAAAGCAAAAACATATTTTAGAAGAAGGAAGATACGGAGGGACAATTAGATTAGGGGCTTGGCCCTGTCAGTTAAAAAAGGGGACGAGGATTGCCCAGATTTATAAAAAGGATAAAATTTTTGAACGTCACCGCCATCGTTATGAATTTAACAATAAGTATAGAGAAATAATGGAACAAAAAGGGCTGATCATTAGCGGAATTTCCCCGGACAGGAAATTAGTTGAAGCAATTGAAATTGGCAATCATCCTTTTTTTATTGGCACTCAATTTCATCCCGAGTATAAATCGCGTTTGTTATTTCCTCATCCTCTGTTTCAAGCTTTTATTAAAGTTTGCCTTTGCCGGAGATAAGAGTTGATCCATTAGAGAGGGGTAGATGATGCGCCAATGAATAAATAATTTGAAAAAGAATTAGCGAGGCGGGCTTCCAACGGGATTGACATTTATATTTCGCCTGTTACAATAAATTCATCAATAATCAATTATATAATATATATGTATCTCGTTCCGACAGTTATTGAAAAATCTACTTATGGCGAGCGAGCTTATGATATATATTCTCGGCTTTTAAAGGAAAGAATTATTTTTCTTGGCGATACTATTACCGATGACGTAGCCAATACGGTTATTGCTCAGCTTTTGTTTTTAGGAAGCGAAGATAAGAATAAGGATATCGAGCTTTATATTAATACTTTGGGCGGCTCAGTAACCGCCGGTTTAGCTATCTATGATACTATGCAATATGTTAAGCCAGACGTGACAACTATTTGTGTTGGCATTGCCGCTTCTATGGGAGCGGTGCTTTTGGCGGCTGGAAAGAAGGGAAAACGTTTTGCCTTACCCAATGCGGAAATAATGTTGCATCAGGTTATGGGTGGAGCCGAAGGCCCGGCTTCAGACATTAAAATTAGGGCTGAGCATATTTTACAGGTCAGGGATGGACTAAACAAAATATTAGCTAGACATACTGGACAGTCATTGCTTAAAATTGAGAAAGATACAGACCGCGATTTTTATATGACCGCCGAAGAAGCCAAAAAATACGGTATTATAGATAAGATTATTAAGAAATAATTGGAATAAATATAATTTTTTCCTTTTTAAAAGCCGAAGACAAAGGTCTCGGTTTTTAATTAACAAGATTAAGATTATAAGTTAACGGATTAAAGTTAACTGAAGTCTTAGGTCTAAAACTTTAAATCTAAATATGATTTACATTTTCGTCTTTATTGCTGTTGTTTTCGGTGCTTCAGTAGGCTGGTTAATCCGTCAGCAAGTAGCTAAACATCAGACCGAGTCGGCCGAAGCTAAAGTTAAGGATATTTTGACTAAGGCTAAGGTCAGGCAGCAGGAAATTTTTTTCAAAGCCCGGGAAGAAGCGCTAAAGATAATTGAAAAAGCCAAAAAGGAAGAGACAGACCGTCGTCATGAGTTAAAACAATTAGAAGATAGACTGGAAAAGAGGCAGAGTCTTTTTGAGAAAAAAATTTTTGAGTTAGAGGAGCGCCAGAAAAATTTAGCTTCTCAAGCCGATCGTTTAGAACAAGCGAAAGAAAAAATTCGCCAGCTCTATAATGAAGCTAAACAGGAATTGGAGAAAGTCGCCGGGATGACCAGGGAAGAGGCGAGAAAAGTACTTTTAGAAAACGTGGAAAAGAAGATGAAAGATGACATTTTGTTGAGAATAAAGAAATTAGAGGAGTATGGATCTGAGGAAATTGAGAAAAAAGCGAAAAATTTGATGACTTTAGTAATTGAGCGTTCTGCCTCTTCTCATGCGGCTGAAGTTTCGACGGCCTCTGTTTCTTTACCCACAGATGAAATGAAGGGCCGGATTATTGGTCGCGAAGGACGCAACATTAAGGTTATTGAACAGTTGACTGGCGTAGAAATCGTTATTGATGATACTCCAGAGGTAGTTCTTGTTTCGGCATTTAACCCCATCAGGCGACAATTGGCTAAGCGGGCTTTAGAAAGATTGATTTTAGACGGTCGCATTCAGCCATCTCGTATTGAGCAGATGGTTGAGGAGACCAAAAAAGAATTGGCTAAAGAAATCAAACAAGCGGGTGAAGATGCGGTTTATCAAACGGGTATTGCCGGGCTTGATCCGAAATTGGTTCAGATTTTAGGCCGATTGAAGTTTCGCACCAGTTACGGACAAAATGTTTTGCTTCATTCTATAGAAGTGGCTAATTTGTCGGCGATGCTGGCGGTTGAATTGGGTGCCAATGTCGCTTTGGCTAAAAAAGCCGGTTTACTTCATGATATTGGCAAGGCGCTTGATTTTGAGGTTCAGGGGGTACATCCAGAAATCGGCCGAGATTTATGCGAGAAATTTGGACTGGCCGAAGATTTGATTACCGCCGCCATGTCTCACCACGAAGATCATCCGCCAACCCTGGAAGGGATAATTGTTAAAGTGTCCGACGCCCTTTCCGGGTCTAGACCGGGGGCGAGGAGAGACAGTTACGAAGAATACATAAAACGGTTGGAGGAGCTGGAAAATTTAGCTAAAACTTTTGAAGGTATAGAAAAGGCTTACGCCATTGCCGCTGGTCGGGAGTTGCGGGTTTTTGTTAGACCCCAGGAAATTGATGATTTAGCCGCTCACAAGTTAGCCCGGAGCATTGCTGATAAAATAGAGGAAGATATAAAATATCCCGGTGAAATAAAAGTAGCGGTGATTAGAGAAAATAGAGTAATTGAATACGCCCGGTAAAGAATCGCCTGCCAACAACAGCTCAATAGCTTAACCTTAGGACCATTTAGCAATTCTGATATTCGTGGTATAATGTTTTTGTTATTAAATTGTTATCTTGTCAAAATGAAAAGAACTTATCAGCCTAAAAAACGAAAAAGGGTTAGAACTCACGGATTTTTAAAACGAATGCGGACGAGATCCGGGCAAAAAGTCTTAAAAAGAAGAAGAGCTAAAGGCAGAAAATGTCTAACCGTTTGATAATCTGCTTGAATTTCTTAAAATTTAGACAGCAAATTTTAGGTCCTAAATTCGAAACTCTAAACGAAATTTGAGCGGAACGATGTTTATGTTGGCAAAACGTTATCGTTTAAGTAAAAATAAGGATTTTGCCAAATTGGCTCGCCGAGGACAAGCGGCTTTTGTCCGAGACTTGGGATTTAAATGGATTAAAAATAATCTGCCCTACTCCCGCTTTGGCATTGTTGTTTCTTTAAAAGTTGATAAAAGGGCGGTTGTCCGCAATCGCGTCAAAAGAGTTATCAGGGCAATCTTAAAAGAGAATTTATCTCAGATTGTTAAAGGCTATGATTTTTTAATTTTAACCAAGGCAGGGATAAAAGAGTCAAACTACCGGGAGATAAAAAATAAATTACTGAATATTTTAAAGAGAAACGATTTAGTTATCGGTCCTTAATAACTTATCTATTTATCTTCGGCGTACTTGGAAAGAGTTTATGGTTAAAAATTTATTTATTTTGTTTAGACTTTCAGTTTTAAAATTGATTCGTTTGTATCAAAAAACGCTTTCGCCGGACCATGGACCCCTTTCTCTTTTTCATCCCTGGCCTGGAGTTTGTAAATTCAGACCGACCTGTTCGGAATATGCTTATCAAGCCATTGCTAAATACGGTCTTTTAAAGGGCGGCTTCAAGGTTTTGGGTCGCATTTTGCGATGCCATCCTTGGTCGCGCGGCGGTTGGGACGAACCGTAAGCCGAGTATTTAAACTATAAACCTTAAACTAAATTTTAATCCGCCAGCTGGTGGATAAACGTAGTGATGTATATGATTGGATTTTTTAAAATCATTTTATATGAGCCGCTGCTAAACCTTTTGATATTATTCTATAATATTGTCCCCGGTCATGATTTGGGCGTGGCTATTATTTTATTGACGGTTTTGGTTAAATTATTGCTCTACCCGCTTTCGCGGCAAAGCATCAAAGCTCAAAAGTCGCTTCAGGGTATTCAACCGAAATTAGATGCGATCAAAGCGAAATACGCTCATGACAAAGAAAAGCAGTCTAAAGCCATAATGGATTTTTATAAAGAAAATAAGATTAATCCTTTTTCTTCTTGTTTGCCCTTGTTAATTCAACTGCCTATTTTAATCGCCGTTTTTCAGGTTTTTAGGGTTGGTTTGACTGAGAGTGTTTTGCCAGTGTACTCTTTTATCTCCAACCCAGGCACTTTAAAAGTCCTGGCTTTTGGTTTTCTAAATTTAGCCAAACCAAATATCTTTCTGGCCTTGATAACCGCTTTTTGCCAATATCTTCAGACCAAAATGCTGGCCGTGCATAAGCCCCCTCAGGAATTTATTAAAAAAGACGTAGCTAAGGACGAGAATATGATGTCAATGATGAATAAACAAATGAAATTTATAATGCCCGCCATGACGTTTTTTATTGGTTTAAGTTTGCCCAGCGGCTTGATGCTTTATTGGCTAGCTAGTCTTTTAATCAGCATTTTGGAGCAAGAAGTTACGTTTGGCCGCCTGTCGTTTTTTAAACGGTTTTTAAAAAATGGAGAAATTAAAAAGATAAAAACTTAAAGTCTAAATGTCTTTTATTTTTTATATTATGGCTTTAGTTGCTACCCTGGTTAAATCTATATTTTTGGACGCTCTAATAAATATTTTGTATTTTCCTCTCTGGTGGTATACCCAAGGTTTGAAAAAGAGGTTTCTCGGTTTTATTCAAGGGAGCAAGGTGTCGGCCCGTAATCTCGCCCTAGGTATAATGTTTAAATATCTTTTTAAGCCAATGTTCGGCGAGCGTTCAAAAACAGGAAGAATCATCAGTTTTTTTATGCGTCTGATTCTTTTGTTCTGGCGCCTTTTTTTATTTTGTTTAGGGATGGCCGGTCGGGTGCTATTTTTTATTCTTTGGCTCGCCCTGCCTATTGTGGCGGTTTGGCAAATTATTATTTTAATTGGATATTAGAACATTTTCCGCCTACGGCAAACAAGAAAAGGATTCCCACGGGGCAAAAATTCTTATGTTCAAATGTTAAAGACATTCTAATACTAAAATAAATTGTTATGGATTTTATTCTTTGCCCACAATGTAACGGAGAAGGGAGTTTTGACCACAAGGTTTGTAAGACTTGTTCTGGTCGGGGGGTTTATTCTTGGTTTGGCGGTTATGTTTTACTTTCAGATAAGCTATTAGGCCGGAACGAAATAATTACTTTTAAAATAAAAAGGTTTTTTAGAGCCATTATCAATATTTTATTAGTTCTGTTTGGCTTAGGGGGATTGCTTTGCTTATTAAAAATAATAATTGATCTGCCCAACCTTTCTCTGGATTTTTTAAAAAATTATTTTGTTTGGCTGAATTTGGACCAGAAAAGCTTGGTTTTATTTTTCTGGTTGTCGGTTTTATTTGATTCGTACTTATTCTATTTTATTGAGCATAATCGGGAGAGCCAACAGAAAAGCTGGCCTAAATCCAGCCGAGAGGCCGCTAATCAACCCGATACCTGGGCGGAAATCCATCGTTTGCCAAAAAGGTTTAAGATAGATGTTGCTAGCGCTTTCTCTCGTCAGGCAATTAGGTTAATGCAGAAAGCCTGGAATTTATCTAAAAGGCTTAAGCATCAGAAAATAGAGTCAATTCATATCTTGGCCGCCGGTTTAGAAATTAATGACATTGTCTTGGTTATAGGTCGTTTAGGATTAAACCGGAAAGTTCTGCAAAGCAAAGTAGCCAGGGCCTTGGTTGACCTCCCGGTCGCTAAAGACGGGGGGGAAATTGTTTATTCATTAGAGACCAAAAAAGCTCTTTTGCAGGCTTATAATTTAGCCGGAGTAAAAAACCGTTTAGCTTTGTCTCCTTTGGAGATTTTAGAATCTGTTGTTAGTTTTGAAGGGCCGGTTAAAGAGATTTTTTATGATTTAGAGATAGAGCCTGTCCAGGTAAAAAACGTCTGCCTCTGGATAGATGTTTATAATCAATTAAGGCAAGAGCAGTACCGTTTTGCTGGCCAGGCCCGATTTAAACCCAAAGGGCCGATTAACCGAGCTTATACGGCGACGGCTACCCCGTATCTTGACGCTTATAGTCAGGATTTGACTCAATTAGCCCGGGGTGGATATTTCGGTTTTTGCATAAATCGGGAAAAGGAAATTCAAGAGATATTAAGGATTGCCGAAGGCGGTCGGCAAAGTGTTATTTTGGTTGGTGAGCCCGGAGTTGGTAAGAAGACGATTATTCAAGGGTTAGCCCGGAGAATGGTTGCGGAAGACGTGCCAAAATTTTTACAAGATAAAAGGTTTGTTGGTTTAGATCTTCCCAGTTTGATTGCCGGCGCTTCTCGTCCAGGCGAAATTGAAGAAAGGTTGCAAATTATTATTAATGAAATCGTCAGGTCCGGGAATATTATTCTTTTTGTCAAAGACATTCATAATATGAGCGGAGTCAAAACAACCGAAGGCGAGCTTGATGTTTCTAAAATTTTAGCCGACGCCTTGGAAGGCAAACTTTTTTTAACCTTAGCTACCTCCAATCCTTCTGAATATCGGCGATTAATTGATGGACAAATTTTAGGAGAGGTTTGCCAGAGAGTAAATATTGAAGAACCGGACAAAAACGCGACTATTCAAATTTTACAAGCCCACACAGCTTTGATTGAAGGGAGAGAGAAAGTATATTTTTCTTACAGCGCTCTTGACCGGGTTGTGGATTTGTCAATTCGGTATTTGCATGAGCGGTTTTTACCGGAAAAGGCGATTAGTCTTCTAAAAGAGGTGGCTATCGCGGTTAAAAGTGAGCGAGGAGAGCGGACCGTTGTTCAGGCCGAGGATGTGGCTAAATTAGTGGCTGAAAAAACTAAAATTCCAGTGACTAAAATTACGGAAAAAGAGTCAGAAAAATTGCTTAATCTCGAGGAGCAGATTCATCAACGTTTAGTTGACCAAAATGAGGCGGTTGATATGGTCGCCGCGGCTTTGCGACGAGGGAGGACAGAGTTGCGTAGTGCTAAAAGGCCGATTGTTAATTTGCTTTTTTTAGGGCCAACCGGAGTTGGTAAAACAGAACTGGCTAAAACAGTGGCCGAAGTTTATTTTGGCCGAGAAGACAGAATGATCCGTTTGGATATGAGCGAATATCAGGAAAAGGCGAGTATTAATCGTTTGATTGGCACTCCGGGAGGTGAAAAAGGCGGCCAATTGACCGAGGCGGTGCGTTTAAATCCTTCTTCATTACTCTTGCTTGATGAGATTGAAAAAGCCAACCCCGACATCTTAAATGTTTTTCTTCAGGTGATGGATGACGGTCGTTTAACCGATGCTTTGGGGCGGACTATTGATTTTACCAATATTATCCTGATTGGCACTTCTAATGCCGGAACCCAATTTATTCAAGAGGAAATTACCAAAGGAACGTCGATTGAGGTAATTACTGAGGTTTTAATTCGGGAGAAATTAAAACCGTATTTTCGCCCCGAGTTTTTAAATCGTTTTGACGGAGTGATTGTTTTTAAGCCGTTAGGGAAAGAGGAAATAAGACAAATTACCAAGTTACTTTTAAATAAATTAGTTAAACAATTGGAGCAAAAAGGTATTATTTTAAAGTTGACTGAAGAGGCGATTATTGAAATCGCTGAAGCGGGATTTGACCCGCTTTTTGGCGCCCGTCCCTTAAACCGAGCGATTCAGAATCGGGTCAGCGATGTTTTAGCCAAATTTCTTTTGACCGGCAAACTTGAACGGCGGGACGTGGTGGTTTTGGAAAAAGGCGGGCAAATCAGAGTGGAAAAAGCCAGGAAGATTTAAATGAAGAATTTAGAAAGTTTAGTTATGATGAAAGGCAAAATTCAGATATTTATAATTCACGGAGGAATGGTCTCTAAAAACAGAAAAGATTATTTGCGCTTTTTAAGAACGAGGAAGATTTACCTTAAGAGGAGGGTAGAATGGCAAAACGACTATTTGGACAGAAAAATGGGCAGAAATTTTGAGATTATCAGACCGCAGATGCCTTCAAATGATAATGCGAGATATGGCGATTGGAAAATTCATTTTGAAAAACATTTTTCTTTTTTAAAAAATCGCCTTGTTCTCATTGGAATTTCATTGGGCGGAATTTTTTTGGCGAAGTATTTGTCCGAGAATAAGTTTCCCAAAAAGATACTTTCCACTTATTTGATTTGTCCGCCGTTTGACGAAACATTGCCCGGTCGAGGTTCGGCCGGAGGATTTAAACTTAGGCGGAAGTTGTCGTTGCTTGAAAAAAATTCTCCGCGACTTGTTTTGCTGTTTTCAAAAGACGACGATATAGTTCCGGTGGCGGATGCGAAAAAATACGGAGAAAGGTTGGAAAAAGCGAAGATCATAATTTATAAAAGCAAGAATGGGCATTTTAGAATATCTAGTTTCCCGGAACTTGTGAAAATGATAAAAAACGACGCGGAAAAGAGATAAATTTGTTTCTACTTGTTATTGAGAAATTTTTTTAATTTGGTATAATTAGGGAAAAAATAACGAATAAACTTATGATTTCATTTGCTGTTATTAAAACCGGAGGCAAGCAATATCTGGTTAAAAAAGGAGATGTGTTTCGGATTGAAAAATTAAACAAGAAAGTTGGTGACAAAATATCTTTTAAAGATGTTCTTTTGAGTTTTGACGACAAAAAGGCGGAAATCGGCCGGCCGACTCTCAAAGTCAATGTTGAAGCGGAGATTGTCGCCCAGGAAAAGGGCAAAAAAGTGTGGATAGTCAAATATAAACCAAAAACCCGCTATCATAAAAAGCGGGGGTATCGGCAGTTGTACACAAAAGTGAAGATATTAAAAATTGGCTCAACCGAGAAACCGAAGGCGGTGGAAAAAACAAGAATTTAGAATTTTGTTATTAAGATTTTATCTATTAGATAAGATTTTCAGGGCCTGTTTAATTCTTTTTTTTATTTCCAAAATATCCGGCGGAATTTGTTTTGTCGCTTCCCGCGCTTGGGCTAAGGTATATCCCAAATTAACTAAACCGTCGATTACCAAGTCATCATTTTCTAACTCTGATGCTTTAGAAACAGTCTCTTCGATTTTCCCCTTAAGTTCAAGGATGATTTTTTGGGCGATTTTTGCGCCGATACCGGAAATCTTGGTTAAAATAGACACATTTTCATTCACAATAGCCCTTTCTAAATCCGGCCAATGAATCAGAGAGAGTATATTCATTCCTGATTTTGACCCGATGCCGGAGACAGTTTTTAAAAGTTTAAAATATTTTAATTCTTCTTGTTTTTCAAAGCCGTATAATTCTATAGTTTCTTCTTTTATAGACAGGTAAGTAAATAGTTTGAGGGTTTGTCCGATTTTTACTTTTTTAAATAATGAACCAATGACAAAAATTTGATATCCCAATCCATTAGTTTCAATAATCAAAGAATTTTTGTCTTTATGGCTGATTGTCCCCTGGATAGAGTAAATCATTTAATTTAAAATTTATGATTTAAGATTTATGATTTGATCCAAAGATCGGCAATTATTTATCCACAATTGTTTTAACAAAGAGTTGTGTTATGATGATGGTATGATTATAATAAGATTGAAGGCGAAAGACGACTTTTATCTGACCTGTCTTTTCTAAATTATAACACAAAATAATTAATTTGTTAGGGGGCTGACCCCGTTAGAAATCCGCTTTCTAAAAAAAGCGGCAGAAGACAGGGGTTTCTTGCTCGGGGAGTTGCCCCATTAGAGATAGAGTTTCTCTCCGAAACTCGTCCGGTTTTCAAAAGACCTATCTCTAACGGGGTTGACAGATTTTAAAAATCTTGTATAATATAAGAGTAAATAATTCGGAGGACTTATAAGATATTATCCATATGGCATTTAAGTTTGAAAATTTCCCCCGTCCGGAGAAAAAAGTTGAAACAGGGAGAGACATGCAAGAATTTGCCCGAGCGTTTATGCTTAAGTGGGAGAATCCGGAGAAAGAGGCTCTTTTGTTTTATAATACGATGAAACACCGCAATGAGGGTGTTTTGGGTTCAACCAAGACGGATTTATCCTCGGCTTATTTTCATTCCTTGAATTGGGCGGATTCATTGCGAGAAAATCCGAAACGCACCAAAGAAATGATTGAAATGGCCGGAGCTTAAATTTAAGCCCGAAGATATTTTAGATATGAGTAAGGCATTGGACAAATTACGGGAGATTATTACAACTTCCCAGGTTTCTCCAGCTGATCAGAATGACCTGCTTATTTTTTTGCCCGTTTTACCAGAACAGGCGGTTGATGACCTCTGCCGGATTTTTACAAAAAACCCAAAAATAATCAAAGAATTTAACGAGGATTTTAAAGCTAGATTAGACATTCTGGTTAACGGAAGAGATAAATGGGATAAATTAATTGCCCATGAGGAGGAAATGCTTGAAAAAGAGGAGGAGGACATTTTATAGTTATTAAAGCAGGGGGAACATATTGCGGGGCGATAGCGAGCGTTCTTTGTCTTTGTCTCGCCGAGTTATAATCTCGGCAAACGAGAAAAGAATTTTTGCAGGGCAAAAATTCTTATGTTTAAATGTCAGAATGTTGAAATAATTTTATATGTCGATTAAGAAATCCGCGGTCAAGGCGCTTCGTCAAACAAAAAAGCGTCAAGAGCGAAATACAAAAATCAAACAAAACATAAGTTGGCTCAAACGTCAATTTTTAAAAGCAGTCTCTGCCAAAAATAAAAAAAATGCCGGCGGCCTTTATTTAAAGTTGCAAAAGGCGATGGATAAAGCTCTTCAGAAAGGGGTTATTAAAAAGAATACGGCCAGCCGTCAAAAATCGCGTTTAGCTAAAAAACTTAACTTAATGAAATAATTTAAATGGTTTTGCTGGCAAGCCTTGTCCGGGGACAGCGGATATTTTAATAAAATTATTTTTTTATTCGCGGGGTTCGTCTCTGTTCGCGGGTTAACTCTATTTTATTGGTTTTTGACAATCAATAGGTCTAATAAAACCTCGGGGTTGATCGGCCGGGTTTTACGCAAGAAATCTATCTCTAA
Organism: uncultured Gammaproteobacteria bacterium; assembly: GCA_964566895.1. Taxonomy (GTDB): domain Bacteria; phylum Patescibacteriota; class Patescibacteriia; order UBA2591; family UBA6264; genus CAZMJP01. Next base: position 18,890 of record CAZMJP010000005.1, on the reverse strand, counting down.
CAGTCGTTGATAGATTTTTTTTAATTCTCCTAAAGTATAATTTTTTTCTTGTTCCAGAACTTTTTGACAAACAAATGGATGGAGATTGAGCTGGTTGGCTAATTGATAAAGAGAGGAAAATCTATTGGTCTCGAGATGAGACTTGATTCGGAAAATAGTTCGATATTGGTGGGCTAACATAGAGATTAGATAATCAACGCTTGTTCCGTTTCTGAGCTGGTCGGAGAGGAGTTTAAGGGAGAGGGCTTTGTTTTTCCGTCCCAAAGCGTCTGTTAATTGCCAGATGCTTTGTTCAGTTTTAGACAAAATAATATCTTTTAGATTTTCTAAATAAATAACTGATTCTCTCTTGGGCAGGTCGGGAGAAAAAGAGGCGGCAGCCAGTTTATCCAATTCATTTTTAAGCGTCCAGAGGTCGTTTCCGCAAATATCCATTAAAAATTTTACCGACTTTTCTTCAATTTCCATTCCCTGTTTTTTAGTTTCTTTTTTAATCCAGATTTTTATTTGGTCGGGTTTTAGAAGCTTAAACTCTTGGGCATACTTTTCTTTTTTCAGAAGTTGGTATAATTTTTGCTGAGAATTAGTTAATTCTTTCTGCTTAATTTCTCTGTCCCAAAAAATAATAATATTATTTTTGTCCTTCGTTTTTTTCCCAAAATAGGCGGAGGATTTTTTTAAAATATTTATCGTCTCTTGGATAAGGGATTCTGAGGGTTGTTGCCCGTTTGTTTGCCGGCGGGGGGTTGTCTCAATTTTCGACAGAATTCCTTCAATGATAATTAATCTTTTCTCAGCAAAAAGACCGCCGGTTAGAACGAATTTACGCAGTTCATCAACAGACAAGTCTCCCGCCTGAATGGCCGAGATATTTAAGCCCTGCTTATCTTTTTGTTGGGAAAATTTTTGTTTTAACTTGGATAATTTTTGTTTGGAAGAGTAAGTATCCGGGCCGTATAAAAAGATAACCATATTAAATCATCTAAAAATAATTTTATTAGAATAATTTATTTTGCAGAGAGATGTCCTCCCCTAATTTTTTGATTAAACTTTTAAAACCGAATTCTTTGAAAATTTGGGTTATTTTTTCGCGATTCGGTCTGTCAAAAGGAATAATTTCTTTTGGGTTTAAATCTTTTATATCTTGCTTAATGGTGACCAACTCTTTAGCTAAAGTAGCCCGTTTTTTGTTTTTCTGGAGGATTTCAGCGATAGTTGTTTTAATAAGTTTTTGTTTTTTGTTTTTTCTCAGATAGGCGTAAATGTTCTCCAAATTATTGAATTTTTTTATTAAATCAAGGGCGGTTTTTTCTCCAATGCCAGGCACGCCTTTTATATTATCAGAGGCGTCGCCGCGCAGGGCCTTGAAGTCGATCAGTTGTTTCGGCTTAAGCCCGAACCGTTCCCCCACTTCATCCGGCCCGTAAATTTTAATTTGATTTAAACCCTGGTGGAGAAAATAAATAGAGGTCTGTTCATCGGCCAACTGGAGCAAATCAAGGTCGCCAGTGACGATTAAAGATTTTAAACCGGAGATTTTTTGTTTTTGTTCTTTGATTATGGCGGCGATCAAATCGTCGGCTTCAAAACCGTCTAAGGCAAATATTGGAATATTAAAACCCCGGATAATCCGTTTGGTCAGAGGTATTTGGTCGTAAAACTCTTGCGGCTGAGGTATTCTCGTCGCTTTATAATTTTTATATTTTTTATGCCGAAAGGTTGGGGCTTTGGTATCGAAACACGCGGCTAAGTAGTCCGGTTTTTGCTCACGAAGCAGTTTAAGCAATAGAACAGTAAAACCATAGACGGCGTTAATCGTTTGGCCTTTTGGGTCGGTTAATTTTGGTAAGGCGTGCCAAGCCCGGTGCAATGCGGCTGGCGCGTCAATGGCCACGAGTTTTGGAATTTTTCCCGACATATTTTTATTTTACCATAAATTTAAATTAAAAACAAAAAGGCCAAGAGAAGATTAGCCTGTCTGCCACTGGCGGAAACACCAAAGTGAAAATTATTTTTAAAGGCCCGAGCGGGAATTGCACCCGCGTATAACTGTTTTGCAGACAGTTGCCTTACTACTTGGCTATCGGGCCACTTTTAGACGCAAGAGTTGAACACTAAACTAAATTTTCAAGTATTTTCGAATAGCTAAACCGCTACTAATAGTTGAGACAAACAAGGAGAAAATTAAAAGGCAAATTAAGAATACTAAGCCGTCGGTTTTTAAATACAAAAGAAAATCAAAATTTAATTCTAAGAGTTGCTGAATGTACGGCTGGACGGAAACAGCTGCGGCAACGAGAATCCCTATATCTAAAATCCAGGCAACTAAAGAGTAAAAACAGCTTTGGATTAAGAAGGGAGCCCGGACGAATCGAGAAGTAGCCCCGACTAATTTCATTATTTTAATTTGTTTTTGTTGAGATAAAGCGCCTAATTTGATAGTGTTGAAAATTACTAAAATAGCGACGAAGATAAAAACCCCGCTGATCCCCAGTCCGAGGTAGGAGATTTTTTGATTGAATTTACTAAAACCCCGGATGAGCTTTTGATAATCGTAAAAATCTTGGTTTTGAATTAAGTCCTGATATTCTGGTTGGCTGATTACTGAGAGGACTTTTTGATAATCTTCCGGGTTATAAAACTTCAAGGTAATAGTTGCCCCGAGAGGATTTTCTTTTAATTCCCTTAGGGATTTTAAAATGAGTTGGTCATTCCGATGCTTTTGTTCAAATTCTTCAAGAGACTGTTCCGGAGTCAAGTAGCGTATTTCTTTGATCTCGTCCATACTTTCCAATTCTGTTCTGAGTAAATTAACAGTACTCTCGTTAATATTTTGTTTTAAGTAAATCCCCAAGTCCATTTTATCTTTAAAATAGGTTAATGTTTCTTGTCCGATAACATTAAGACAGTAAATCAAGCTCAAAGAAAGAAGCATTAAAAGCATAATAACAATACTTGCCAAGGAAAGCCAGAAATTGCGGAATGAATTTTGCAAAGATAATTTTAAAATCCTCATTGATTTGGTTGGTTTATGGTTTATGATTTATGATTCTTACATGCGCTTCTTTGAGTTGTTTTTTTGGTAGTTCGCTGGGCGCGTCCATCATTAGGTCTTTAGCATCGGCTGTTTTAGCAAAAGGGATAACTTCACGAATATTGGGCTCGTTAGCTAGGATCATAATTACCCGGTCTAAACCGGGGGCGATGCCGCCATGCGGCGGAGCGCCGTATTCAAAAGCTTCAAGCAAGTGTCCAAAGCGTCTTTTCACTTCTTTATCGGATAGTTTTAAAATTTTGAAGATTTTTTCCTGGAGTTCTCTTTGGTGAATTCTGATTGACCCCCCGGCCAATTCATAACCGTTACAGACAAAGTCGTATTGTTGAGATTTTACTTTTAGGGGGTTTTTATCCAAAAGAGGGATGTCTTGTTTTTGGGGAGAGGTAAAAGGATGGTGAACGGAAACCAGTTTTTTCTCTGTTTTTGAATATTCAAACAAAGGAAAATCGGTGATAAAGCAAAAGGCCAGCTCGTCCGGATTTTTTTTGTCTTTCCTTAAATCAGGTTTGTCGGTTTTATATTTTTCCATCGTCTGTTCAAAGGTCAGTCGTGGAAATGGGACGACGGATATTTTTTTATCGGGAGTTATCTTTTTAACCAGGGCGATAAATAGTTCTTCGGTTAAGCTTAAAATGTCGTTTTGGTTGACAAAGCTCATTTCCAAGTCCAGTTGGGTGAATTCCGGTTGGCGGTCGCCGCGGGTGTCTTCGTCGCGGAAACAGCGGGCAATTTGGAAATATTTCTCGATGCCGGCGACCATAAGGAGTTGTTTAAATTGCTGAGGCGCCTGAGGCAGAACATAAAATTTACCGGGATAAAGCCGGGAAGGAACGATAAATTCCCGCGCCCCCTCAGGCGTGCCTTTGGTTAAAATTGGCGTTTCAATTTCCAAAAAGCCTTTTTTGTCCAGATAATCGCGGATAAACTTAATGACTCGATGTCGGAGAATTAGATTGTTTTTCATTCTTTCGTGACGCAGATCCAAATAGCGATATTTTAAACGAAGTTCTTCATTGGCTCTTAAGGTTTCGTTGTCAATTTCAAACGGCGGAGTCTTGGCCTGGTTTAAAATAGTCAATTTTTTAGCCGCTATTTCTATTGCTCCGGTGGGCAGATTTTTATTAATTTGGTTTTTGGGTCTTTGGTTGACTATTCCTTCTATTTCGACGACGAACTCGGGACGGATTTCCCTTGCCGTCCTTTGCGATTCTTGGTCAAGTTCAGAAGGATTGAGTACTATTTGGATTAAACCAGAGCGATCTCTTAAATCAATAAAAACAATTTTACCCATATTTCTGCGGCTATTGACCCAGCCGCAGAGGCCAATTTTTTGCCCGATTTTTTTAATTGTTTCTATATTTTGCGTCCGTTCCATAGTTTTTCTAATTAAAAACCTTTTTGTTTTTTTACTTTTTGGTGAAAATATGAGCAAAACCTGGAATTCTATTAGAATTCACCAAAATAAGAATAATTCTTCCATTTGGTTTACCCTTAGGGATTATAGCATAGATAAGAAAAAACAAAAGGATGATTAAGAAGTTGATAAAAGATTATCCCCCTTTCTGGTTCAGTTAGACGGTTATCCGGTTTGACGCGGTTAAGAAATTTTAGGGGAGGAAATTTGGATTTTTATAACCTCGTTAGTTCCCCGCTAAACTCTAGGGACTGGATTCGAACCAGTAACTTCGCCGTTAACAGCGGCGCATTCTACCAATTGAATTACCCTAGAATTTAGCGGGGGACGGCGTAAACCGCTCTAAATAAAAAATCCCGCCTTTCAGAGCGGGTCTGTTCGCAACAATTTTACTAAAAATCAATCAGACCCGCCGGAGACGATTATTGTTGTTATTATTTAAGTTTTGGGGAACTCGTTCTAACATTGTTTTAATAATAACATAAATTTAAGAGATGTCAATCCCATTAGAAGCAAGAAATCGTTGGTTTTTACCGCTTTTTTTCGGAAAGCGGGCTTCCAATGGGGTTAGGGGTTCAACCTGTTAATTAATCTAGGGAAAGGAATGGTCTCTCGAACGTGGTCTAAACCGCAAAGCCAAGCCACGGTTCTTTCAAGACCTAAACCAAATCCAGAGTGGGGCACTGAGCCGTAGCGCCGTAAATCAATGTACCATTCTAATGATTTCTTTGGTAATTTAAATTCCTTTACTTTTTGTTTTAGGATTTTTAAGTCATCAATTCTTTGGGAGCCGCCGATGATTTCTCCATGGCCTTCCGGGGCGATTAAGTCGTTATTTAAAACTAATTTTGGATTTTTTGGATCTGGTTCCATATAAAAGGTTTTGATTTCCCCCGGATATTTTTCAATAAACACCGGTTTATCAAACATTTTTGAGATGACGGTCTCCTCATCGCCGCCAAGGTCGTCTCCCCATTTAATTTTGATTCCCCTTTGTTGAAGTTTTTTGATTATTTGGTCATAGGTGATTTTGGGAAACGGCGATTTTATATTTTTTAACAGTTTTAAATTTCTTCCCAGAAGGGTTAATTCTTTCTGACAATTTTTTAAGATTTGTTGGACAACGAAACAAATTAGATTTTCCTGGATTTTCATATTTTCCTTATGTTCAACAAAGGCGGATTCAGCGTCCATCATCCAAAACTCGGTTAAGTGACGCCGAGTTTTTGACTTTTCCGCCCTAAAAGTCGGGCCAAAATCGTAAACTTTTCCTAAAGAGTAAATTAGGGCTTCAAGATAAAGTTGGCCTGATTGAGACAAATAAGCCTTTTGATTAAAATATTTAGTCGAGAAAAGGGTGGTTGTTCCTTCACAGCTGGTTGGAGTTAAAATGGGGGCGTCAGTTAAAACAAAGCCCTGGTTTCTTAAAAAAACGCGAAGGGCAAAAACGATCTCATCCCTGATTTTCAGAATAGCCGCTTGACGATTGGAACGAATCCAAAGATGGCGATAGTCCATTAAAAAATCAATTCCGTGAGCTTTTTTACTAATGGGATATTCTTGAGATAGAGAGATGATTTTTATTTTTTTGACAGCCATCTCATAACCGTAGGGCGAACGTTTTTCAGAATAAATCCTGCCGGTTATTTCAAGGCTGGACTCGATAGTCAATTTTTTACAAACAGACCAAAAATTTTTATTGACCTCCTTTTTTGAAATTACGGCTTGAATTTCACCTGTGCCGTCGCGGAATTGTAAGAAGTAAATCGAGCCGGAACAGCGAAAATTAAAAATCCAACCCCTCAAAATCACGGATTGTTCAAGATATTTTTGAATATCTCTTAGAAGTATATATTTCATAAGAGTAAAAGCGTTAATAATAAAAATTGAAAATGTCTATGTCGCTTTTCACAATTCCCTGTCCCTTAACCGGCGGATCGGACAAGGAGTGAAGAAAAATTTTCCTAATTCAATTAAGGCAATTTCAATCAATCCTAATCCTACCATAATCAGCCAATCATTTCTATGGAGCGGGACGAGACGAAGAATTTTTTGAAAAAACGGGACATAAAGAGCGACAAAAAGCATTCCCCAACCAAAAACAACGCTGAAATCTAAAAACAGATTATTAAAAGGATTGTATTTCCAGATTATTTTTTTCAAATTTTTACAGGCAAAAACATAAAACAAAGTATCGATTCCCAATCCGACAGAAATCATTGTCCGAATGTAAGCGATATCCTTCCCCTGATAATAAAGGAGTAAAAACAGTCCTAAGAGGATTAGGTCGGTTATAACACCGATAACCAAAATAAGAAATTTCATTTTTTTGTCCAATATCTTGGTTTTATGACCGCGAGCCCTTTCTTTAAGAATTTCTCTCCCTTCTTTTTCATAAGAAAGAGCCATTGCCGGCAAGGTATCTTCAATAATGTTAATCCAAAGAATTTGCCCGGCTAAAACAGGTAAGGGTAACCCCAAAAAAAGGGATCCGCCGATGAGAATAAATTCAGTAAAGGTGTCACTTAAAAGGAAAAGGACGATTTTTTTGATGTTATTAAAAATATCTCGCCCGGACTTGATTGCTTCAACAATGGTTTTAAAATTATCGTCTAAAAGAACGATGTCCGCCGTCTCTTTAGTTATTTCTGACCCAGAACCAAGAGCCAGACCAATATCAGCCGACTTGATGGCCGGGGCGTCATTAACTCCGTCGCCAGTCATAGCTACTACTTCGCCCTGGGCTTGCAAAGCGTCAACGATTCTAATCTTGTGTTTTGGCTCAACTCGAGCAAAAACGTTAGTTTTTTTCAATTTTTTTCTTAAATCCTCGTCAGAAAGTCTGTCTATATCACCGCCCTGTAAAATTTTTTCTTCTTGTCTTATTAATCCTATTTCTTGAGCGATGGCTCGGGTAGTTAGTTGATGATCTCCGGTGACAAGAACTGACCTAATCCCAGCCAATTTGCAGTCGTTGACGGCTTTTTTAGTTTCCGGTCTTAAAGGATCTCTCAGCGCGATTAGACCGATAAATTTAATATTATTTAAGTCGTTTTCAGACAGGTTTTCTTTATTTTGGGGGTAAAAGATTTTCTGTCCAAAAGCCAAAACCCTTAAACCTCTGTCAGTCAGTTGCTCAAATTCTTTTTTTATCTCCCTTTTTTCTTCAATTGTTAGTGAACAAATATCAAGGATTCGCTCCGGAGCTCCTTTAATAAAAAGAGCAGATTGATTTTTTTTAGATCTCATTTTAGACAAGGTGGCCATGCGCATTGTTTCTGATTCAAAGGGTATCTCGTCGATCCGTTGATAATTGCTGAGCAGTTTTTTTCTTTCTAATCCCGCTTGAACGGCTTCCTGAACTAAGGCGATTTCCGTTGAGTCGCCGGTCATTTTCCAATTTTTTAATTCTTGCTCCGAGTTTTCAATAATGATATTACTGCAGAGCAATCCGACTTTTAGCAGGTCTTTGTTTGAGGCATCTTTATAGGGGATGAGATGAGTTACGGCCATTTTACCTTCAGTCAATGTCCCTGTCTTGTCCAAAGCAATAACCGTAATTGATCCAAGTGTTTCCGCGGCAATTAGTTTTTTGATTAGAGCTTTCTTTTTTAATATCCTCTGCATGCCGACAGCCAAACAAACCGTTACCGCGATAGGCAGACCTTCCGGAATGCCGGCTACGGCCACGGCCACGGAAACAAGCAACATTTCCAGAAACGGTCGACCAATAATTAAACCGGCGATAAAGAGCATTAAAGATAGGCCGGCGATGATTATACCTAAGGTTTCGGCTAAACTGGAGATTTTTTTTTGCAAGGGTGTTTTATCCTCCTCAGTAGTTCTAATTAGATTGGCGATTTTACCCAACTCGGTTTTTGAACCAGTGGCAATTATCACCGCTTTTGCCTTGCCCTTGGCCACATTAGTGCCCGAATAAACCATATTTTTTCGGTCGGCCAAAGGAGTGTCCGGTTTTAAAATCTCATTTTTTTTAAAAGAGGGAAGAGACTCGCCGGTTAGCGCCGCTTCTTTAGTTTCTAAGTTATGGGTTTCAATTAGTCGGGCATCAGCCGGAATAATGTCGCCGGCTTCCAAAATAATAATATCGCCCGGCACCAATTTCTGGCTGTCAATAACGTATTCTTGTTTTATTTCGGTTGACGATGGGTTATCAGGAGATCCTTGACGTAAAACTCGAGCTTTATACTGGATTAAATTTTTAAGGTGCTTGAAAATCTTTTCCGCTTTGTATTCTTGGGAAAAACCAACCCCGGCGTTGATTAAGACCGCGGCTAAAATTACAATCAGATCAATAAATTCTTTCAAAGCTAAAGTGACAGCGGCGGCGATTATCAAAATATAAACCAAGGGACTTTTAAATTGGGTTAAAAGGGTTTTCAAGATAGAAAATTTCTTTTCTTTCGGCAGTCTGTTGAGGCCGTGTTTTTTCAGCCGTTCGTCAATTTCCTTGAAAAAAAGTCCGTCTTTATTGGTTTGGGCGAGCTCCAAAACGTTTTTTATTGATAAATTGTGCCAGACCGGTTCAGACATTTTATTTCCCCTTTTTTAATTTAATGGATTTTCTGATAATAAACGAGCTCGGCGTTCGAAACCGAGTTAATTTTTTATTTGTTTTTCTTGAATAGTTACGCATAATGGGTTTTTAATTTTTTGGTTTTTAATTTCCCCGTCCGCTCACAGGCAAGTACCACTGAACGATTTAAAGAAAAAATAGGGAATGGGTCTGCTGGGAATCGAACCCAGATCAATAGCTTAAAAGGCTACTGCTCTGCCGCTGAGCTACAGACCCGCAGTAACAAATTTTTAACAAAGGAGCTTTAGCGGATAGGTCGTTAGAGAATGTTGATAAAATGTGTAAAATAAAACTTGAAAGGATAATATAATTATTATATACTATAGAAAGTAATCTGTAAATAATTTTTTGTTTTTTGTATTTTATTTTTTGTTAATATAGCGTTTTATGCCCGACTTTGAACAGGTCTTAGAAAAACTTCCTCCGCAAAACATTGAAGCTGAACAGGCTCTTTTGGGTTCTTTATTGATTGATAAAGATGCCATTATTAAAGTGGCTGATTTAATCACCGAAGATGATTTTTACAAAGACATTCATCAAATGATTTATTCCGCTATGTTCGAGATTTGGGAACGTCATGAGCCAATTGATATTTTAAGTATAGCTAATCGCTTGGAAGAGAAAGAACAGTTGGAAACAGTTGGCGGGCGGACGTATTTAGCTTCTTTGTCGAATAGCGTGCCGACGTCTAGCCATGTGTTATCTTATGCCCAAATTGTTCAGAAAAAATCAACTTTGCGCAGGTTGATAAAAGTTTCCACAGAAACCATTCAAATGGCTTATAAAGAGGAAGAAGAGACGACCGATGTTTTGGATAAAGCAGAACAGAAATTATTTGCTATCTCGCAGAAATTTTTAAAACAGAATTTTATTCCCTTAAAAGATACTTTAGTTCAGGCATTTGAAAGAATGGATGAGATGCATAAAGGGACAAAGCGAATCCGTGGCATGCCGACGGGTTTTGTTGATTTAGACGGCGTTTTAGCTGGGCTTCAGCCTTCTGAATTAATTATTTTAGCTTCTAGACCCGGCCTCGGGAAATCGAGTTTAGCTCTTGATATCGCCCGACAGCTGGCCGTTTATCACAAGATTCCAGTTGGTATTTTTAGTTTAGAAATGTCAAAGGAACATGTGGTTGATAGGATGATTTGCGCCCAAGCCGAGGTCAGTCTTTGGAAATTGCGGACCGGTCAACTTTCCCACAAAGACGATGACGGAGATTTTGAAAGATTGGGGCGAGCTCTTGGCGTTTTGGCCGAAGCGCCAGTTTTTATTGATGATTCTCCGACGGCTAATATTATGGAAATTAAAACTAAAGCCCGACGTTTGCAAATTGAACATGGTTTGGGTCTTTTAATTGTGGATTATTTGCAGTTAATGGATTCCGGAACCGGGTCGTCGGAAGGGAGGGTCCAAGAAGTTTCTGAAATTTCTCGGTCGTTAAAGGCGGTAGCCCGCGAATTGAATATTCCAGTTTTAGCCCTTTCCCAACTTTCTCGGGCTCCTGAATTGAGAACGCCGGCCATTCCCAAATTGTCCGACCTACGCGAGTCAGGCTCGATTGAACAGGACGCGGACGTGGTGATGTTTATTTATCGTAAAGCAATGGATCGGGGGATTAAAATTTGCCCCGATGAGGAAAAGAATTTAGCCGAGATTCATATTGATAAACATCGCCATGGTCCGGCTGGAGTGACTGTCCGTTTATATTTTGATAATGAGAAATCCAGTTTTAAAAATTGGTCAAAGACAGGCCTAGACATGCCGTCGGGGGAAGGCATTGAAGAGCCGTTTTAATTTATACTTATGTATCTTCGGCCAATTCAAAACTTAATAGATGAGTTTAGTAAATTCCCCGGTATTGGTCCGAAGACCGCTCAGCGGTTTGTTTTTTATTTACTCCAGGGGAGTCAAGGAGACTTGGAAAGATTTATCACCTTGATTAGAGAGTTAAAAAATATTTTTTTTTGTTCCATTTGCGGCAATTTTTCAGACCGGAATATTTGTTCAATTTGCCGCGATAAAAATCGAAACCAAGCAGTCATCGCTTTAGTGGCCGAGCCCCAGGATTTAATGGCTATTGAAAAAATTGGCGAGTACAGAGGGCTTTACCATATTTTAGGTGGTTTAATCAATCCTGTTCAAAATTTAGGTCCTGAGCAATTAAGAATTAAAGAACTGATTCAAAGGTTAAAGAGTCCGTCGGTTAGAGAACTTGTTTTTGCTCTTAATTCAACCATTGAAGGGGAAAGCACCGCTTTATACGTTGCGAGTCTGATTAAGAAAGATCCAAAAATAAGTCAGCGGATTAAACTGACTAAAATTGCCAGAGGTATACCTTTAGGCGGAGAAATAGAATATGCCGATGAAATAACCTTGAGTGACGCCTTGAAAAACCGAAAGATAATTTAGCTATTAAGGCATTTTTTGTTTATTAGTAAAAAATTATGGACAATAAGATTAAAATAGGATTTATTGGCGGCGGGGGTTTGTCTCACCTCACTTTTTTAAAAAAAATTAAGCCGAGAGATCTTCTCACTCCCTATGGGAAAGTTTTTTATTATTTCATTGACGGCACTCCCTTAATTTTAAGGCATGGGCCGGAGAGAAATGTTCCGCCGCATCAAGTAAATTATCAAGCCAATATCTTTGCTTTTAAAAAATTGGGGGTAAAATACATTTGCGCTTTTAACTCAGTCGGTTCTTGTAAAAGGAATATTAAACCGGGGGAATTTTTAATCCCTGATGATTATATTAGTTTTAGTCCCCTCACTTTTTATAGCGAAGAATGCAAGCATATTACCCCCGAAGTTTCTCCTCGGTTAAGAAAGATCTTAATTAAGATTTTAAGAGAACTAAAATTCAATTTTAAGAGTCGGGGAATTTATTTTCAAACTCGGGGACCGAGATATGAAACAAGAGCGGAAATTAATTTAATTAAAAATTTTGCCGATGTGGTTGGGATGACTATGGCTAATGAATCAACTTTGGCCAGGGAACTTGATTTAGAATATGCGGCTTTGTGTTCTATAGATAATTATGCCCACGGAGTTGTTAAAACGGCTTTAACCCAGAAGATGGTTGAAAAAAATGAATTAAAAATAGGGAAGAAAATTGAGAAAATAGTTCAAAAAATTTTATTTCTCGTCCAGCCGCGACAAAAATGTCTCGTTCCTGGGCGGGAGATTGAATAAAAAGGTTTAATGGTAGAATAAAGTTTATGTTTTATCCTAAAAGGAGTATAACTGCCGGGGGAGAGACGACTTTTCTAATAAAAAATGTAATTTTAAAGAGTAGGAAAACCGATATCTTCATCCGAGACGGGAAAATAGAAAAAATCAGTCCTGGAATAAACAGAAAAGCTGACCAAAGAATTGATGGCCGCGGGCAAAAAGCTGTTTTACCCGGATTGGTTAACGCCCATGTTCACGCGGCAATGTCTCTTTTGCGGGGGTACAGCGATGATTTGCCCTTAAAGGATTGGCTTGAAAAGAAGATTTGGCCCATTGAACGAAAGTTTTCCCCCGACGACATTTATTGGGGGACTAAATTGGCTTGTTTGGAAATGATTAGAACCGGGACGACTTGTTTTAACGATATGTACTGGTTTCAACCGGCGGCGATTGAAGCGATTAAGGAGATGGGGCTGCGCGCTGTTGTCGGTTTAGTCATTTTGGATTCTTTTCCCTTGGGCCGTCGGGAATACGTGGAGAAGCTCTGGCAAGATGTTAAAAGGAAAATTTTCAAAACGGTAACCTTCGCCATAGCGCCTCATGCCATTTATAGTGTTAGTCGGGAAAATTTAGTTTGGGCGAAAAATTTTGCCCAGGCGAACAATCTGCTTTTGCACATTCATTTATCGGAAACGCAAAAGGAGGTTAGCGATTGTTTAAAAAAGTATAAACTTCGGCCAGTTGAATATCTTGACAAAATTGGATTTCTAAATAGAAATTGCCTTTTAGCTCATGCTCTTTGGCTTTCTGAGAGGGAGACTGGGATTTTGAGTCAGAGAAAATGCAGTTTGGTTTATACTCCCTGTTCTGAAATGAAATTGGTTTCGGGGATTTTTCCTTATTTGAGAGTAAAGAGAGCAAAGATCAACGTTTGTTTAGGAACAGATGGCGCGGCTTCCAATAACAATTTGGATTTGTTTGAAGAGATGAAATTCGCCTCTCTTTTACAGAAAGTAAAAGAAATGGACCCGGCAGTAGCTCCAGGTTTAGAAATTTTCAAGGCAACGACAGAGAATGCGGGACAAGCTTTGAAAATAAGAGTTGGTCAAATTAAGCAGGGTTATCTAGCTGATTTAATTTTACTAAACTTAAATCAGGTTTGTTTTGCCCCTGGTCATAATTTAATCTCAAATATAGTTTATTCTTGTAATGGGAATTGTGTTACCGATGTCATTTGCCAGGGCAGAATCTTAATGAGAGACGGAAAAGTGGAAGGGGAAGAGCAGATTCTTAAGCAAGCGGCGAAAAGAGCTAAAAATTTTATTTAACTTTTTAGCAGACGGCGTTTCTTTGTTTGGGAAATGTTCCATTTATATGGCGAAGGGGAGTTTTCAAAAGAGAGTCTTGTCTTTGGGATTTTTTAATCAGCCGACGTTAAAAGCGGCTAAATCTCTTTTAGGCAAGTTTTTAGTCAGAAGATATAGAGGAAAAGAAACAGTTTTGATGATTACTGAGGTAGAAGCTTATGATGGGCTTGAAGACAGGGCTTCCCACGCCAGTCGTGGCAAAACCGAACGGAATAAAATTATGTTTGGCCCAGCCGGATATTGGTATGTTTATTTCATCTATGGAATGCATTGGCTGCTGAACATCGTTACTGGTCCGAAAGAATATCCGGCGGCGGTTTTGATCAGAGGGACGGAACAAGCCATTGGTCCGGCCCGGCTGACAAAGCGCTTAAAAATCGATTCAAAATTTAATGGTCGGTCAGCCAGCAAAAAAACAGGCCTTTGGATTGAAGACAGGGGAGTTAAAATTAAACCGAGTCGAATCGCCTCCGAAAAAAGAATCGGCGTTGAATACGCCGGTCAATGGGCTGACAAACCTTACCGGTTTAGAATAACAACATGCAGATAAATGAAATTTCGAACCAGAAGGAATGGGATAATTTTATTACTTTCAATGGCGGCTCGTCAACGCAAGCGGGACGATTCTTGCAATCCTGGCAATGGGGCGATTTTCAAAGGGTTTTGGGGAGAAGGATTTGGCGGTTGGCGGTTAAAAATGAAGAGAGAGTTATTGGTCAATCTTTGATAATCAAATATCCTTTGCCCTTTAGAAAAAGTTATTTTTATTGTCCGCGGGGGCCGCTTTTCCGCCCTTTTCAATCAGGGGCAGATTTGGAAAAACCCCGAAACGGAAGATTATTGAATTTATTTTTTATTGATGAATTAAAGAAATTGGCTAAGAAAGAAGGAGCTATTTTTTTCCGTTTTGAGCCAGAGACAGATTTAAAACTTACAGCGGGAAGGTTAAAAAAGATTAAAGATGTTCAGCCGTCCGAGACTCTGCTTTTAGATTTAACCAAGCCGGAACAGGAGATTTTGTCCCAGATGCACGCTAAAACCAGATATAATATTCATTTAGCCGAGAAGTACGGAGTTGTAGTAAAGGAAGATAAAAGCGATCAATCTATAAAAGAATTCTTGAATTTGCTTTGTCAGACAGCCAAGCGAGAGGGGTTTAAACCGCATTCGGCTGATTATTATTATCGGATGCTAAAATTTAATCACGATTTTTCTCGGCTTTATTTGGCTAAATATAGAGGGCAGACCGTTGCTGCTTATATCGTTATTTATTTTGGCGGCGTTGCTACTTATGTCCATGGCGCTTCCTCGCGGCAATATAAACAAGCGATGGCCCCCCATTTGCTTCATTGGGAGATTATTAAACAAGCCAAAGAGCGAGGTTTCCAATTTTATGATTTTTGGGGAATCAGCGAGAAAAATTGGCCGAGCTTAACCCGTTTTAAAAGTAGTTTCGGCGGTCAGAGAGTCGCTTATCCGGGCACTTTTGATTTGCCGATTTGCAGATTTTGGTATTATTTATACCGGATAGGCAGGGGCATTAAAATGTGAGATAAAAAAAGGATTTGGTCAACCAAAATTTTATCTTAAAATGAGTTTATGCTTTCATTTATTCTATCTATCTTATTGGTTTTAGGTTTGTCGCCAGTTTTTTCTCAAGCGGTTTTTTTGGACAATATTGTCAGATTAGACCCTTATCAAAACGGCCGGAATTTTCCTTATTCTTTAGGACCGAAATTGACCAGCCAAAGCGCTTTGGCCCTTGACGTAGAGACTGGGGAGGTTTTATTTGAGAAGAATCCAACCGTTGTTTTGCCAGTTGCCAGCATTACTAAATTGATGACGGCTCTGGTATTTTGGGAGAACAATACCAGAGCGTTAAGCGACAAGGTTAAGGTGGAACAGGGGGATTTAGTTATAGAAACCAACATTGAATCCGACCTTGAACCGGCTGGGCTGGTGATAAAACCGGAGGACAGTCTGTCTATTGAAGATATTTTTTATGGCAGTCTGGTTAAGTCAGCTAATAATGCGGCGAAGATTTTAGCCCGTTTAATTGAGTCCGATACCAACGAGGCATTTGTTGATTTAATGAATAAGAAAGCCGAAGTTTTGGGTATGACCGACACTCATTTTGTCGAGCCAACCGGATTGGATTCGAAGAATTGTTCTACGGCCAGCGACTTGGCTAAATTAATTATTGAAGCGGTGAAAAACGATAATATCAAGCGGGCCCTAAACACTAAAACCTACGATGTTTCAATCTTAAGACCGGGGAGCGGGAAAATATATCAGCGGGTTTACAATACCAATAAATTACTGGGCGGTTTTATTGATTTGATTGGAGCGAAGACCGGGTATTTGCGAGAAAGTGGATATTGTTTCGCCGGTTTAAGCGATTATCAGGGCTATCGGACAGCCGTGGTGGTTTTGGGAGCGGCAACTGACCAAGATAGATTTCAGGAAGTTAAAGGCCTGATTTGGTGGACATCTTCATTGGAACATGGTAAGATAGGAACATTAGAATATTAAAATGATTTCGGAATTAAAGACAATTTTACTGGCCTTAACGCCGATAAATGAATTGAGGGGAACAATTCCGGTCGCGATCAGTCTTTGGCAAATTAGTCCTTTAAAAGCTTTCTTTTTGGCTTGTCTGGGGAATATCTTACCGATTTTTTTTCTCCTTTGGTTTTTGCGGCGCTTAGTCAATCTTTTAATGGCTAAAAACATTTATTTCAATAAGTTTTTTAATTGGCTTTTTATCAGAACCCGTCAGCGGTTTTATAAAAAACACGCTCTCTATGGCGACTTGGCTTTAACTTTATTTGTGGCTATCCCTCTGCCCTTGACCGGCGCCTGGACCGGAGCGGTCGCCGCTTTCCTTTTTGGCATTCCTTATTGGCGAAGCCTGGGTTTGATTTTCGTCGGAGTGGTAATCGCCGGCGCTATTGTTACTTTAAGTACCTTGGGTATTATTTCAATTCTTTAAAAAATTTTTGATTTAGTAATTATGACAAAGAAGCCTATTATTATTGCTAATTGGAAGATGAATCCCGGCTTTAAAAACGGCGAGGTTTTGATTAACGATATTGTAAAATTGTTAAAGAAGTCAAAAAAGAGAAAGGGTTTGTTGACCATTGACATTGTTTTTTGTCCACCCTTCGTCAGTTTGGCTGAAGCGGCGAAAAAGATAAAGTCCATTAACGGTTTGTTTTTGGGCGCCCAAAGCTGCTTTTGGGAGGAAAAGGGCGAATTTACCGGCGAGATTTCTCCGGTCTGGTTGAAAGAGATAGGTTGTCAGTATGTGGTTCTTGGCCATTCAGAGCGGCGACTTAACCTGGGGGAGACAGATGAAATGGTTCACAAGAAAGTCAAAGCGGCTCTTCAAATTGGTTTGGTCCCGGTAGTTTGCGTTGGAGAGACGCTTGAAGAAAGACACAAAGGACTCAAGGATTATGTGATTCTTGAACAAGTTTCTCGGGCGTTGGAAGGAATTAGTTTAAACTCCGACCAGAAAATTATTGTTGCCTATGAGCCAATTTGGGTAATTGGTTCAGGACGGGCCGTGTCTCCGGAAGACGCCGAATATACAGCTAAAGTTCTTCTACAAAGAATGGTTGACCTTTTCCCCTTGCCGATTGTTAGAAATAATATTCGAATCCTCTATGGTGGCAGCGTTGATTCGACAAACATTAAGTCCTTTATTGACGAGCCGACCATTAACGGAGTTTTGGTCGGAAGTGTTTCCCTAAGGGCGCAGGAATTTGTTAAAATGTGCGAAACAGCAGTCAGCTAATTGGTTAATTGGGGACTGGGGATTGGGATTTTAAGTGTTCGATTACCTGATTACCCAACTATTATTTTTTGGCCATTGGTTATTTTGAGAATGGTTTTTAATTTCAGATTGTGATTTTTCATTTTTAATTTTTATTCAACATCAGCGCTTATGTTGACCCATATCAAAAAACTTGTTCGGAGAGCGGAGAAAGGCAAATATGCCTTAGGGGCTTTTAATACTTTTAATCTAGAAATGACGCTGGGTGTTGTTAAAGGAGCTGTTTGGGCTCAAGGGCCGATTGTTATCCAAGTTAGCGAAACAACGCTTCGTTACACCGGAGTTGAAGTCATTGCTCATCTTGTTCAAACTATAACTGAAAATCAGGCAAAAGGCGTTCCAATCGCTCTTCATCTTGATCACGGCAGAACATTTTCTGCCGTAGTCGAATGTGTTAAATCGGGTTTTTCTTCAATTATGATTGATGCCTCAGATTTATCTTTTGATAAGAACGTGGCCATAACTAAAAAATCGTCTGAATATGCTCATCGTTACAATGTTTGGGCTCAAGGAGAATTGGGTCGGGTGGTGAAGAAAGAAGGGGAGATTAAGAGATTGATTAAGGGTCCAGAGGAGTTTTTAACCGACCCTGATCAAGCTCAGGAGTTTGTTAAAAAAACAAAAATAGACACTTTAGCTGTGTCTGTCGGCAATGTCCATGGTCCTTATAAAATGAAACACGGCGTGCCCAGTCTTTTTTTGAACAGATTAAAAGAAATCCAAAAAAGAGTTAAAATTCCCCTGGTTTTACACGGCGCTTCGGGCATCCCCAAAAATCAAATTAAAAAAGCCATTGACTTGGGGGTAAGAATAATAAACATTGATACTGAAATTAGATTTGCTTTTAAACAAGGCTTAACTGATTCTCTTAAAAAGAAACAAGAATACGACCCGCGATGTCTTTTATCACCATGCATTGATGAAGTAGCAAGGGTAGTTAAAGATAAGATTTTGATGTTTGGTAGCCAAAATAAAATATGATCGTAAACATTGTTGTTTTAGCGGTTTTTTTTCTTTCCTTAAGTGGAATTCTTTTTATCGTTGGTAAAAAATTATTTTTTTTAACCAAGATTGATTTATCGCGGACACCCGAAGAGATAGCCGCTAAAACCAAAAAGGAGTTATTAAAGAAGAAAGTTAGTCGCCAAATAAGAGACTTTGAGGATAAATTTAAACTTGGAGCTAAGGGTTTTTGGGATTGTTTTAAAAAGGGGGCTGGACAGATTAAAGTTGGGACAAATAGAGTTCTTGAAGTTTCTAAAAAATTGGTTAAAATAATAAGAAAATTTTCTAAGTAAAAGATTTGTCTAAAATCAATGCCCGTGTAGCTCAGTTGGTAGAGCGACTCCATGGTAAGGAGTAGGTCGTCGGTTCAATTCCGACCGCGGGCTCCACAATTTGACTTTCGGAAAAATTCCCGAAAGTCAAATTGTGGAGTATATT
>CAZMJP010000004.1:25044-35713 GCA_964566895.1 uncultured Gammaproteobacteria bacterium | reverse complement strand
GGTGCCTCTAGGAGGAATCGAACCCCCATTACTGGTTCCGAAGACCAGCGCTTTATCCATTAAGCTATAGAGGCTCGGACTGTGGCGGGTAGGAAACCGGCGCTTTATCCATTAAGCCATAGGGGTCAAATAAAAATTATAAACTCTAAACAAACAATTTACCATTGAAAGTTTAGGGTTCATGTTTAAGATGTTTGCATCAGCGAATTTTATTCTCTTAATATCTCCTCTGGGTAATTGGCGTGGGCGGTGGCAGTCTCTAAAGTAATAGATCCTTGACGATAAAGTCTTTTAAGGTCTTGTTCTAGAGTATACATACCCGCCTGACTTCCTGTTTGGATGGCAGATCTAATTTGAGCAATCTTGTTTTCTCTAATTAAGTTGGCTACCGCGGGCGTATTAATAAGAATCTCCCGGGCGGCAACCCGACCGCCATCCTTTTTAGGCAACAAGTGTTGAGAAATAATTGCTCTTAAAGCCAGAGCGATTTGTAAACCGATTTGTCTTTGCTGGCCAGTCGGGAAAATATCAATAATTCGATCAATAGTTTGCGGAGCATTAGGAGTATGAAGAGTGGCTAAAATTAGATGACCTGTTTCGGCCAAAGTGATTGCCAAGGCAATTGTTTCTAAATCTCTCATCTCACTGACTAAAATAACATTCGGGTCTTGTCTGACAATGTGTTTAAGGGCTGATTGAAAAGAAATCATATCTCTCCCTAATTCCCGTTGAGAAATAACACTTTTTTTGGGTTTGAAAACAAATTCGATCGGGTCTTCTAAGGTGATAATATGGCAGGCCCTTTTTTCATTGATGTAGTCGATTATGGCGGCTAAAGTAGTTGATTTTCCACAGCCAGTTGGTCCAGTCACTAAGACTAAACCCTCCTTAAATTCAGCCAGTTTATAAATCGATTTAGGTAAATCAATTTCTTCTATAGTTGGTATTTTGGGCGAAACGAGCCGAGCGGCCAAAGATAGACTGTTTTTTTCCCAATAAATACTAATTCTAAGACGAATATCATTCTTGATTTGGTAAGAAAGTTCCAGATTCTTATTTTTAAAAAGAAGGTCTTTTTGCTTTTGGTCAATAATTGGTTCAATTAGGGATAAAATAGATTCATGTTTAAGGTTCGGCCAATTTTTTACCGGTTTCAAAACGCCGTCAATTCGGTAAAAAACCGGTAAATTATTGGATAAATGGACGTCGGAAGCCCTTAAATCGGCCGCTCCATTAAATATTTCCTCAATATTCATAGGTGAGGTTATTATAACATTTTATATTTTGTGACATTTATTTTTTTAATCCTGTATTTTTTCTTGTTTCTGGTTTTTCACACTCTTTCTACATACTCTCCCGTGTCTGTGTTTATTCTGATAATGTCACCCTTTTCGACAAATATAGGCGCGGTAATTTTTGCCCCGGTTTCTAAGATAATTATTTTTGTCGGCGTAGTCGCCGAATCTCCCTTAATACTCGGCGGCGCTTCAGTAACTTTGAGGTCCACCTTTTTGGGCAATTCTATATTGATTGGATTTTTGTTAAACATTAAGACACTAACCTCAAGTCCTTGCTTTAGAAATTTTTCTTGGCCGGAGAGAAGACCACGGTCAAGAAAAAATTGTTCATAAGTGTTAGTATCCATGAAAAAAAATTTATTCCCTTCAGCATATAAATAATTGGCCCTTGACTTTTCAATATCAGCTTCAGCGATTTTGTCAGAAGCATTAAAAGTCTTTTCTAAAATTTGTCCGGTAATCAGATTTTTGAGTTTTGTTCTAACAAAAGCTCTCCTCTGAGCGGTTCTGGCATGCTGAGAAAAAATTATTTGATAGGGAGCGTCGTTTAAAAGAATAACCAACCCAATTTTTTTAAGATCATTTATCTCCATGTTAGAATCTTAGATTTTGGCCATTCGGTTATTTACTTTTTAACAAAGGGCAGTAACGCCATAATTCGGGCTCGCTTAATGGCTTGGGATAGTTTTCTTTGATGTTTGGCGCAGGTACCCCTTTTTTGTTTGGGGAGGATTCTTTCGTAAACCGAAATAAATCGCCGCAGAAGCTCAACATTTTTATAGTCGATTTCCTTAATACTATTGACGCAAAAATAGCAGTATTTTTGATTATTCATACTATTATAAAGCCGTTTCGAAGGCTGCGAATTTGTCGTCTTCGCGTATACATCCGTCGCGATTTGAATTATATTAATTAAAACGGGATTTCCTCGACATTAATTTCTTCTGAAGAAACAGGTTCACTCTCCGCCATTTCTTCACTCGGCTGACTGTCTGTCGCCCGAGTAGATGGACGAGGGCCTAATTGCATTCTTTCGACAACGATCTCTGTTCGGTATTTTTTATTACCTTGTTGATCTTCCCAATTTCTTGTTTGGAGTCTTCCTTCAACATAGACTAAGCTGCCTTTTTTTAAAAATTGTTGGGCGATTTCAGCCAGTCTTCTCCAGGCGATAACATTGTGAAATTCAACCTGTCTTTTTTTCTCGCCACTTTCCTTGTCTGTCCAAAATCGGTCAGTTGCCAAACCAAAAGAAGCAACCGATTGCCCTGAGGGAGTATTTCTTATTTCCGGGTCCCGAGTCAACCTTCCCAAAAGAATAACCTTGTTGACGTTCATAAGCGTTTTGATTAATAACATTAGTCTAGTCTACAAATTTTATCGCGTTATTCATTTTCGTGCTCCACTTGTAGACTTGGGTTATATTATATTTTAAACAAGTCGTCAATTTTTTTTCCCAATTTTTTGAGGTCAATTTTTTTCTCTTTTTTAATTTCTTTTTTTTCTTCTGTTTTTATAATTTCTTTTTTCTTAGCTTCAGGTGGCATCTTCCCGGGGATAAGAGCCTTAACAATCATATGTCTTAAGACCCCTGGGGTTAATTTTAGTTTTTGATTTAGCTCTTTTAGTTTTTTAGGCTCAACTTCAAAATTTACTAAAACATAAAATCCCCGATAAACTTGCTTAATCGGATAAGCCAATTTTTTACTGCCCAGATTGTTTTCTTTAGTAATTTGGCCGTCCAAGGATTTAATAATTTCCTCTATTTTTTTTGAAACATTTGGCAAATCCTTTTCCGTAAAAGGAGCCGGCACGATATAGAGCAATTCGTACATAAGAATTATTTTAGCGTTTTAATATTTTAACATTTTAACATAATGAAAAAATAAGACAAGGGAGAATTGATATTTAGCGTCGTTTATGGCATAATCGGTCCATGCTTTATTTTTTTATTTTAGGTAATAACCCGACTCTTTCAATTGTCGAGATTATCAGTGTTTCGGCTTTTTTGGGGAAAATATAAGATAAATTACGTTTGCCGATTGGAAAAATTAAAAAAGAGTCCGCTAGCCGACGGTCAAAGGGACAAAAATACGCAAATCCAAGACATGAAATTTTTTAAAAGCGATATCAGAGATATTTCTAAAGAATTACCTCCCGATTCCGTCGATGTCGTTATCACCGAACTTTATTTAGGGCCGTTAAGATTTGAAAATCGGAGGTCGCCCGTCGGCACCGGCGGGCTTACCTATATTGATAAAGAAATTAAAAATTTATCCGCCCTATATATCGGCGCCCTTAAAGAGTCTAGAAAAATTTTAAAAGCAAACGGACGAGTGGTCATTATTTTTCTGGTGTACAAAATCGGAAAAGAAGCGCACCTTTTGCCGATTTTAGCGGCTCTGGGAAAAATCGACTGGCGTCCAGAACCTCTTTTACCCTCTTATCTGTTGAAAAACCCTAAAATTAATATTACTCGCCGTCAGTCAGTCATTTATTCTCGACCCGGTCCAAAAAGTTTGGCGGGAGATAATTGTCTTTAAATTAATAAGCCAATGAAATCCAAAATAAAAAAACAAAAAATCGAAGGTTTAAAGATTATCTTTCAACATTTGAGTCGGCATAAAAAGATCTTGATTATTCTTTCGGTTTTAGGCGTGGTTTCGGCGGTGGCTAATGGTTTAGTGCCTTACTTAGTCGGCCATTTCTTTGATTCCATCTTAAAGCCGTCAAAAATTTTTGTCGGCACAACCGTCCAAATGCCTTTATTTTTGTTTTTTATTTTAGTTTGGATTGCGATACAATTAACGGCGAATTTTATTGATTGGAAATGCGGAGTAAAAAGGGGTTGTTTAAGTCAGACTATTTTTGATAATTATATCACCCGAGGATTTGGAGCGCTTCTGGAACTGCCGTTGTCTTTCCATAAAAGCCGGAAAATGGGTGATATTTTTGACCGGATAGCCAGAGCGGCAAATTGGATGGAACAAATTATTGACAACGTGATTATCGAGTTAGCGCCTCAATTTTTGAGCGTTTTGGTCGCCCTATCTATTTGTTTTTACGTCAATTATTTTTTAACCGTTTTCCTTTTATTGAGTGTCTTTTTATACGGTTTAATCCTTTTTAAAGTGACCCCTCCTTTAATCAAATTACACCGTCAGGTCCATCGGACATATAATACAGCTTTTGGCGACGCTTATGATGCGATTTTCAATATCCAAGCGGTTAAACAAGGGGTAGCGGAAAAATATGAACAAAAAAAACTTTTTAATAATTTCTATTTGAGAGCGTCAAAATTTTGGCGGAGAACGATTTTTATTGAGGGCCGAATGGATTTTTATCAACGCTTAATTATCGCTTTAACCCAGTTTATTATTTTCGGCTTGTCAGTGTTTTTTATCAAAAAAGAAGTGATGACCATCGGCAGTTTAGTGATGTTTAACGGTTATACGATGATGCTTTTTACCCCCTTTGTCCGTTTAAGTCGGAATTGGCGGGTCGTTCAAAACGGTTTAATCGCCATCGAAAGGTCGGAAAAGATTTTATCTTTGCCTAAGGAAAAATATTCTCCTAAAAATAAAATTGCTGTTTCCGGTATTAGAGGAAAGGTAACTTTTAAAAATGTCAGTTTTGCTTATAAAAAAGGCAATAAGGTGCTTGATAATGTCAGTTTTGAAATCAACCCCGGCGAAACTGTGGCCTTAGTCGGCGAATCAGGGGTCGGTAAAAGCACTTTGATTGACTTGATTTCCGGCTATTATTTTTCTCAAAAGGGGAAGGTCCAAATTGACGGCCATAATGTTAAGAATTTTGATTTGAAATTTCTTCGCAGTAAAATTGCGGTTGTTCCTCAAGAGGTTATTTTGTTTAACGATACGATTAAAAATAATATTATTTACGGCAGTTTTAAATCTTCGGTCGAGAATGAGAAAATGAAACAGGCGGCGGAGAAAAGTCATGCCAGCGAGTTTATCGAGTCATTTCCTAAAAAATACGAACAAATTGTTGGAGAGAGGGGGGTTAAACTTTCAGTTGGGCAAAAACAAAGGGTGGCCATTGCTCGGGCAATTTTAAGAGACCCCAAAATATTGATTTTGGACGAACCGACTTCGGCCCTAGACGCCAAATCAGAAAAATTTATTCAGGAATCGCTGGCGGATTTAATGAAAAACCGGACAACTTTTATTATTGCTCATCGTTTAAGCACCGTCAGAAGGGCAGATAAAATTTTAGTTTTGAAAAACGGTAAAATCGCTGAGCAGGGCCGACATCAGGACCTAATTAAAATTCCTAACGGCATTTATCGCCAACTTTACGAGTTTCAAATAGGTTTGTTATAAATATCGTAAACACTACGGAAATTACCGTGTTTGTTTTATTTTATTTTAGTTTTAGTATTTTATTTTTATCCCGATTAATTCTAAGTTTCTATTGTCGTAAAAACCACACGGCCGCGCGTTTTTTACGACAATTTTTTTGATTTTTTTTTAATTTGTAATATACTTAAGAAGTATCTCTATCTAATCTACTAATATTAATTTAAGGGATATGCGTATTGGCATTGACGCTCGCTTTCTGGGGATGAAGGGAGGGTTGGGGCGTTATACGGAAAAGTTAATCAAACATTTAGAGAAAATCGATTTGGAAAACGACTATTTTGTTTTTGTTAGAAAAAAGGGATTTGATTTTTATGCGCCGCAAAATCCGCGATTTCATAAGGTTTTAGCCGATTATCGGTGGTATTCTTTTAAAGAGCAATTTTTTTTTCCTTTTAAACTTTATCAATCTAAGTTAGACTTAGTCCATTTTTTGCATTTTAACGCTCCAGCGCTTTATTTTAAAAAATTTATTGTTACCATTCACGACCTGACCCAGCGCGGAATCTCTAAAAACGCCTCCACCTTACCCTTGCCCCTTTTTTATTTGAAAAAAATCGTATATTTTTTGGTAGTTAGAAGTGTTTTAAAAAGGGCAAAAAAAATTATTGCTGTCTCAAATTTTACCAAAAAAGAGATTTTAAAATATTATAAGATTAAGGCGAATAAAATAGCGGTCATTTATGAATCCCGGGACTAAGAATTTATTGTACGTCGGCAATGCTTATCCGCACAAGAATTTAGCGCGGCTGATTTCGGCTTTTAAGGTTGTTTTACAAAAAAATCCGGAACTATTTTTAGTTTTAGTCGGAAAAAATGATTGTTTTTATCAAAGATTACAAAAAAGGGTTGAAGAAATCGGGTTGGAGAATAAAGTAATCTTTACCGGTGAAATTTCCGATGAAAAATTAAGCGAATTATATAGAAATGCTTTACTTTACGTTTTTCCGTCCCTCTCTGAAGGATTTGGTTTGCCTGGATTAGAGGCGATGGCGGAAAATTTGCCGGTTGTTTGTTCTAATCAGGGCCCCTTGCCGGAGATATATGAAGGAGCAGCAGTTTATTTTAATCCAACGGATATCGGGGAAATGGCCGAGATTATTTTAAAAGTAGTTAATGACGATACTTTAAGAGAGAGGTTAAAAAGAGCTGGGAGGATCCAGGTTCAGAAATATTCTTGGGGAAAATGCGCTCAACAGACGTTAGGGGTTTATCAAAATATTTTTACTCAAGATTTAAAATGTTAAATAGATTATATTTGACGACGCACGAATTGTATTCAATTCTCTATTATATTTATATTAAATACAGGTAACCAATTATTAATAAGATTCACCCTAACTCAGCCCTTATTACAGTTTTTCAACATCCATTATTTTCGGCCCTTTAATTTTTTCTAAATGGCGGTATTGCCATTTTTTTTCTTCTTGGAAAAATTTTTCTTTCCATTGATCAAATTGTTTTTGTTTTCTTCCTTGCAGTCTGTTATCAAATGCCGGGATAATAATTTTTTTAATACTCTCTTTTTTGCGAACTAATAAAAGCACAAATTGACTCTTTTTTTGTTTATATTCATAAATAGGCTCTTTTAGTCTTAAAGTATTCCGGACCGCAAAGATTAAATTTTTATTGTCGACCGACATTTTAAGTTGGAAAACGGGCACTTTTTGACAGCCTTTATTTTGATTTATCCAATTAAAATATCCTTGACTGGTAATTAAACCGGCGATGAAGTCTAAGGATAATTGTTTGGTATCTTTGGTTTCTAAAATTTTAGTCATTTGTTCCTCAAAGAACAATTTGTTATTTATAGTAACATTATAATGTTTAATAAAAATAAATCAAATAATAAAAGTGGAAAACAAAGAAAATTTTAGATTTATTTTTATTTTTAATTTAGTGCCGTAAAATATAAATAATAAAATAAAAAAACTAGTTTTAAGTCTTTTTATTAACAAAAATATTAATTTTTTATTTAAAAACTTTTTTTATCAAATAAAATCCGCCGTAAACCCCGGCCCTATCACCCAAGGCGCCTTTGACAATCAAGGGAGTTTTAAATATTAAGAGGTTTCTATTGATGAATTTTTTTAATGGTTTTAAAAATAAACCGCTTTTTTTTGTAAATCCCCCGCCAATTATTATAATTTGAGGGGACCATAAAACAATTATATTTATCAACCCTTGCCCTAGTTTTTGGCTCCAGTCAGTCCAGATTTTGGGATTAGAGCAATTTTCAGGTTTGATTTTGTATTTTTGGGCGAATGCTCTTCCGCCGACATAAGATTCAAGACAACCATTTTGGCCACAGGGCGGCCAAAAAGGCCCGTTTAGTTTTATAATTTGGTGTCCAGGCTCAAAACCTTGAGTTGATTTATCAATCTCTTTATCAATGATTTTTATTCCCCCTAAACCAGTCCCAATGGCAACATAGGCAATAAGCCGGTATTTTCTCCCGGCGCCAAAAGCTGCTTCACCTAATCCACTCAGTTCCACATCATTAGCAATAAAAACCGGGCAACGGAATTCTTGGGAGATTAGGTTCTTGATCGGTTGTTTAACCCAATTTTTTAAGTTGGGGGCTTTTAAAAGTTGTCCGGTTTTTCGGTCTATAACACCAGGCAACCCTAGGGCAATGGCTTTTATTTTTTTGTTTTGACTAAGATTTTCTATGGTTTCGGATATTTTCATCAGCCCTAAAAGAAAATTCTTAGGAGTGGGAAATTCCCTTTTTCGAAAAGCTGTTTTTAAATTTTTTGAACCGGCGACCCTGGTGTTGGTTCCGCCGATATCAATGACAATAAACATAGCGTTATTATAGCATAATTATTTTGTATCTCAAATAATAAAATACAGCCTCGGGCAAAGGGAAGAGCTGTATTTTTAGTGTTTACTTTTTATGCTATTCAGAATCAGGTAATGTTTTTGTTAATTTTGGATTTTATGATATTTCCTGCTGATAGCATTGTTCGCAGTAAATAACTTCTGGTCTATCGGGAGCATAAGGTGTCTTGATTTTGTTTAGACAAGGACTATCGCCATGGAAATGGGTAATAGTATTTAGATAAACGTTTTGTGTTTTATTTTTGGCGTTTTGTTTGCCTGGGCACTGGCATTGCCGGTCATATAGTTTTCTTGGCAGGAGTTTAGCTATTCTGTCTTTATGGCGTTGAAGGGGCGCTCGGCGGGGAATAGGCAAACCCATGTGGCGGTAGAACTGAAGTTCCATAGGGATAATTTTGTAGGCCTGGCCCGAAACCTCGCATTTGAGTATTTTTTTCAAAATGTCATCCCCAACGTCGCGAATGTCGTCGGGAATAGTATAATCGGAAAATTCATACTTATTCTCTAATTTAAAATCACACCAAAGGTAACCTTCTTCTAGGGACTGAGAGCGCGTTAAAGGGTAATAGTCCATGGCGGCGGTTTCATTATAGCCAAAAGGCGAAAGTTCAATCGGGAAAAATTCTCCGTATTTGTAAATCCGGCCCTTTTTGTCTACATAGGGCAGATCGTTCATGTGCTGGATGATTTTAGTCCTGAGCTCGCTAAAGGATTCTTTACTATACTGCTTGTTAAAAATGCAGTACTGTTTGTCGTGCAGATTGGCGCAGCCAAAACAATTATTACTATTAACAACACTATAGCAATACTCAAGATAGGAGGAATGAATTGTTTTTAAAGGGTCGCCACTCAGGCAAAAAACCAAAAATTTCGGATGATAAATGCCCCCTCCACTCGAGCATTCATATCCTAATTCGGTAGCACCATGAGAGCTCTCATCATAACTGTTCTTTAACCAACCTCCGATGTAAATATACTTTGCCTCCTCTGTATCTTCCACATTCCAACAATTCTTTGCGTTTTTTGAGGTGTTAATAATGTTGCCGCTGGTATTAATCGATTTTTGGATTAAAGCGAAGCGATGGGGGACTGAAAGCCAAATTTTTTCGCTTTGTTTCCAAATTTTATTAATATTTTGAGACGACGAAAGCGGATTTTTTGTGATGAAGCGCTGATATTCTTGCTGGGAAACTTGTTTGTTGAATAAACAATATTTTTTATTCCGCAAGCCGGCGCAGCCAAGAAGATTAGAGCAATTTCTGCAATCAAACGAAAAAGCAATATCTTGACTGTTAAAACAAAACTCAGAGAAAAAAATTTTATAGCAGCGCTCACAATTCAAATTTTCATAAGCCAATTCGCTATTTAACACCCAAAAATTATCAAACGTCCATTTGCCGTATAATGAGTAAGTATTATAAGCTGAATCTTCGTTATAATGACCGCCGACGTTTAAATAGCAATTTTTATCATCGGTTTCTTGATTAACCCAATCGCTATCCACCGTGTTCTGATTTAAAATAGAAATATGGGGCGTAGAAAGTAAAAGCTGGTGATACTGTTCAAAAAAGGACTGAGAAAAATCGTAAACTCTGCCATATTTCAGCGAATCCCACCTGTCTGACCACCAACATTCTCGGCAATACACCGGACAACTTTTATCAGGAGAGACTCGAGAAATAATTTCTTTTCCGCATAAATCGCATTTCTTTTTGTATAAAGCCCTTTCATTGCGAAAAGCGATTCGTCGTTGTTCTCGGCACTCCGGACAAAAAGTCGGCCCTGGGACTTGTATTTTCTCGTAAAAATCAAAGTCCTCGGGTTCAATAACGAACTCTTGTTGACAATTCTGACAAATTTTTATCTCGGATTGAGGCATAAATCTAAAAATAGATTAAATGAAATCCTGTTAAAATTTTTGTCTATTCTCTTGCCGGCCAAGAGTTAATCATAACTCATTTCAGAAGATTTTTCAACGAATGTTTTTTGATTTGCCGGCAAATTTTTAGAAAAAAAATGGCTCCGCGCAGCAAATAAAAGCCACCCGGAGCCAAATAATTTAGTCTAAGTCCATTGGAATTCTACAGAGGAATTCATCGACGTCGCCCTTGCCGATGGGAGTCCTGGCAATCAGCTCTGCATTTTCAG
>CAZMJP010000004.1:15255-24944 GCA_964566895.1 uncultured Gammaproteobacteria bacterium | reverse complement strand
CGATGAGAGTCGAACTCATATCTCCGCAATGCGAATGCGGTGTACTGCCATTGTACTACGAGCCCAAAGTTTTTAAAGCGGTGAATTATAATGAGCTCTTTTTTAAAGACTCATCCCACGGATAGATAATCCAGATATTTTTTACTTGGCGGGCGAAATAATCCGGTTTGACCTTGGACCCTGGTTCGTAGTGGAGGGTTAGAATAGTTATTTTGTTTTTTTTCTTTTTAAGCAGCTTGACCGCGGCTGATAAAGTTTGTCCCGTGTCGGCCTTTTCATCTATTAAAAGTATTCGTTGTTTTTTGATTTCAGAAGACGGCGGCAAGGTTAATTTCAGTTTTCCCTTTACTCCCGGTCTTAAGTAATAAGAATAGCCAATGGAACAGATTTTTTTGATATTTAACAAGTAAGATAAAATTGTCGCCGGGATTAATCCTCCCCGTGAAATGCCGACAATCAGGTCGAATTTTTTTGATTTAAGTTTTTTGCCAAGAGTTAAACAATCTTTGGTTAATTGGGCCCAAGAATAGCGCTCTTTTTTTATCTTACTCATATTTTAAATCTGTTTGGAGGATGCCCCCGAGAGGAATTGAACCTCTATCCAGGGCTTAGGAGTCCCTTGTTCTATCCGTTGAACTACGGGGGCTAGACCATTGATTAATTTCCCATTATTTTTTCAGTTAAATCAAGTAAAAATTTCGTTTTTGAATTAACCGCGACCAAAGCAACTAGGACGACTAAAATAATCAAGCTGATAATGACTATTTTTTTTAGGTCTCTAGCCAAAAGTTTTGTTTTATTGTCCACCTGGGTGGAGAGTCCTGTGGGGTTGGGGATGTTTTTTTTATTTTTCATATTTTTACGGAGAATTTTTAATAGATTTTTTATTGGAACCCGTTTTTATTTTAGAGCTAAAAATATTATTGTCAATTGACTCTTAAAATTTATCTGTTATACTAAATTTATTAATTTGTAGGTATAAGGCGGGGTCCAGAGATAATATAATAAATGGTGCAATAATAATTAAACAATAGTTTTATATTTATGATGGGAAGAGATTCTAAAATTAAATCGGAAGACGCCGAAACAATAGTCGGCGCCGGCGTGAAAGTAGAAGGCACCTTTGTCGCTGTCGGAAACGTTATTCTTAAAGGGGAACTTCTCGGATCTTTGGAGACAAAGAGCGATCTTCATTTACAGCAAGGTGGGAAAATTGAGGCTGATATCAAAGCAAAAAATGCCGTGGTTGCCGGCGAAGTAAAGGGTAATTTGAATGTGGAAGAAAAAATAGAGTTGGGTTCAAGTGCCAAAGTGTCCGGAGACCTTAATTGTCGGGTTTTATCCATTGAAGAAGGGGCTATTTTAAACGGGCGTTGTAGCGTCGGGAGCCAGGGGTCGTCCAGTATCAGAGAAAAAGAAGGGAAAGAGGTATAAGGAAATATAACTAAAATTAAAACATCAAAACATTAAAACGTTAAAATAAATTTTTTATCCTTACGTTTTTATATTTTTGTGTTTTTATGTTTTAATAAAGCGGAGCGCTTATGTATTTTTATATTTATGATTCCTTTTTAGTTAGGAAGAAATATACTAAAATTGTCTCTAAAATTGAAATAAGATTAGCCAGTTTAGATATTGCCGGACAGAAGTCTCAATTTTCTATTTTAAAAAGTATTAATGAAATAGTGAAAAATATCCTTGAGAAAGAATCGCCGACAATCGTGGTAATTGGCAGTGACCAAACCTTTTGTCAGACAGCAATTCCTATGGCTGGGCAAAGGGCGACTCTGGGTTTTATCCCGGCAAAGAACAATTCTTTAATGGCTAATATTTTAGGTTTGCCAGTTAATGAATATGCTTGCGACGTCATTTCAGCCAGACGCGTTGAGCAGATTAATTTTGGGAAAATCAATGGACAACTTTTCTTTTCATCTTTGGAGTTCGAAGCCAACAAAACTATTTTATTGGCTGATGGCAAATATCAAATTATTCCCAAAAAAGTAAAGAAAGTTAAAGTCATTAATTTAGATTTATTGCAGTTTACCCCGTTAAACTCGACAAAAAGAGAGCTCGTCCCGTCTCAGAAGAAGATTAATTATTTAATGGGGTTTAGTAAATTATCTAAAGAGGCCGGCTTTTCAAGGGTCGCCAGCAACCCCAAAGATGATTATTTAGAAGTTTTAATGGGTACGCCTGGGCAAAAATTTTGGTTTTTTAAAAGAAAAGAAAAGTTAGATAGCTTATTTTTCGTTAAAAAGTTAAGGATCAAGTCTAAAAACCCTAAAGACGAGGTTTTAATCAAGGTTGACCAAAATAAAGTTGTTAAGACTCCAGCCATAGTGGAATTGGCTAATGAGAAATTAAGGATAATTGTTGGCAAGGATAGATTGATTTAGCCCATTATAACATTAGAATGTTGGGGCACAAAAATATTAAGACGTAATAATTAAGAACTTCTTATTAAAGTTTTTAAAGGGCAGAGAATGTTTAAACGTTTCAATGTTAAAATACTGAAATGATTATGAATATATTATTTGCCGCTTCTGAGGTTAATCCAATTATTAAGGTGGGAGGAGTCGCCGATGTGGTTAGTTCTTTGACTCAGGAAATAAAAAAATTCGGCCATGATATAAGGATTATTATTCCTTTTTATAAATCTCTAGAGGAGAAAAAATTGTCTCCCCTTAAAAAAGTAGGTAGTCTAAAAATAGACGTTGGTCAGAACGCCGAGAGGGTAGATATTTTTCAGACAAGACTGAAAGGGGAAATTCCCGTTTATTTACTTAGAAATAAAACATATTTAAGTAATGGCGGCGTTTATTTAGATAGCCAAAATTTTTTATCAATAGCCAGGTTTTTATTTTTTTCTATTGGCGCCTTAAGAATACCGAAAGCGGTTAATTGGCAGCCGGACGTTATTCATGCCCATGACTGGCAAACCGGGGCTATACCATTGTTAGTAAGAATTCAGCAATCAATTCCATTTCAGTCCGATAATAGACCGACCAATGTAGGGCAGACAATTAAGGTGTTATTTACAATTCATAATTTATTAATTCAGGGACGATGGGGTTACGCTCAAATATTGAAATTTTTAGGACTTAAGGGAGATGAGATACCTTCTTTGGGGCGAAAAACGCCCGGTATTTACGGAGACGACTTTAATATTATGGAGCAGGCCATTCTCTGCGCAGACTTGATTACCACGGTCAGCCCGAGTTATGCTAAAGAGATTAAAACAAAATCTTATCAAGCGCGTGGGCTAAATGAAGTTATTCAAAAAAGAAAACAAGATATTTATGGCATCTTAAACGGTCTGGATATAAATACTTTTAACCCAGAGACAGATCCATTTATAAAAGAGCGTTATTCAATCAAATGTTTGTCAAATAAGTTGATTGATAAATTGGCTTTGCAAAAAAAATCTGGACTTGAGCAGAAACCAGAGACTCCTTTGTTAGGTGTTGTCTCGCGGTTGGATATTCAAAAAGGCATAGATTTAATTAGTCAGGCAGCAGATGGGATATTAAGATTAGGATGTCAATTTATTTTTCTAGGCGTTGGAGAAAAGAAATATGAAGATATGCTTTCGCGAATTTCGCGGGAGTATCCAAGAAAAGTGGTTGTTTATCTTAAATTTGACCCGGTCTTGGCCCAGCAAATTTATGCCGGAGCCGACATTTTTCTAATGCCTTCTCGTTTTGAACCCTGCGGTCTGGGCCAACTGATTGCTATGCGCTATGGGACTATTCCGATAGTTAGAGCAACGGGCGGTTTGATCGATACAGTCAGAAACGCGAGAATCAAATCAGATTTATTTGGTTTAAGGAAAAGGGTTCAGGGGACTGGATTTACCTTTGTTAGTTTCAATGTTGAGAAATTTATTGCCACCCTAAAGGGGGCTTTAAAAATCTATTTTCAGGATAAATTTTGGCGGCAACTACAAATTAACGCCATGCAACAAGATTTTTCTTGGGAAGGATCAGCTGAAAAATATATAGAGCTTTATAAAAGGTTGGTTATTTAGGCGTTGGCTAACCCTTAATTAACTAATCGTCAAAATATGAATGTTACTTGGTATGGACAATCTTGTTTTAAATTACAAAACAGCCAACAGACTATTTTAATAGACCCGTATAGTCCACGTAAACACGGATTGCGCGGACCAAATTTTAAGGCTGAGATAATAATTTTAACAGACCCGGAAGACGAAAAAATAGTTAGGCGGGACTTAAAGCAAGAGTGTTTTCTAATTAACGGTCCGGGTGAATATGAAATAAAAAATATTTTTGTTTATGGCCTTGATTTTGTCAGAAAAAATAAAAGATTGGTAATATATCGATTGGAGATGGATGATATTCAATTTGGTATTTTAGGCGAGATTGATACCCTACTCAATGATCAGGAAATAGAGAAATTGGACGGCTTGGATGTTTTATTTATTCCGGTTGGTGGAGGAAATTTGAGTCTTCCCGCTCGTTATTCTCCTTCGTCAGTCCACCCGCGTGTCCACAAAGATAAGAAGGCAGATGAGCCAGTCCGCGAAGGCGAACAAATAGATCTGATTGACCCTAAAAGAGCAATAGAAATAATTGATTCTCTTGAGCCTAAGTTAGTTGTCCCTTGTTGTTTTAAGATTCCTGGGATTAGATCTAATTTATTGCCTCTGAGTCAATTTTTAAATCAGGCTGGGATCAAAGACGTGGAGAAGTTAAATAAGTTGTCATTACAAAAAAAATATCTAATTCAGGAACAGATAAAAATCGTTGTTCTAGAACCGGGAGGGTAGATAATTTCCTTCGCCGAGGTTTTTCGCGCAGGGATAAAAAATAAAATATGTTTTGGGGAAAGAGGTTGGTTTGGCTGTTAATTTGTCTAATTATGGGTGTTATTTTCATTTTCTGGGCGAGTAATTTAAGATATATTTGGGGAGAAAAAGAAAATCAAGACGAGTTTGTCTCCCTAATTGAAAAATTGATTTTGCGGGCCAATGAATCGTTTAAGGATATAGATAAAAAATTGAAAAAATTTAAAAATCCCGAGATATCCGCGCCATTAACTAATGAGGAACTAGAGCGCTTAAGAAAAAAAGTTCTAGAATATTAGCTCCA
Organism: uncultured Gammaproteobacteria bacterium; assembly: GCA_964566895.1. Classification (GTDB taxonomy): domain Bacteria; phylum Patescibacteriota; class Patescibacteriia; order UBA2591; family UBA6264; genus CAZMJP01. The sequence goes on along the minus strand of CAZMJP010000004.1, from coordinate 19,833 downwards.
CTTATTGGGGGTTCTGGATTGATGAGGTCCCCAATAGGGGTTGGAGAAAAAATAATTTGTAATAATTTCTAATAGAAGTGGGGCAAAAGAAATCGCAAAATAAAAATGATCGATTAAATTTGGCGACCGGCGCTAAGGAAAGAGTTGAACCGGTCGACCTTGAGCAAGAGGTGAAGCTCTCTTATCTGGATTATGCCATGAGCGTTATTGTTTCCCGGGCTTTACCCGATGTTCGGGACGGGCTTAAGCCAGTTCATCGCCGCATTCTTTATGCTATGGATGAAATGGGGTTAAGACACACGGCTAAATATAGAAAATCGGCGGCCATAGTCGGGACGACTATGGCAAGATTTCATCCTCACGGAGATATGGCGATTTATGATTCTATGGTCAGAATGGCTCAAGATTTTTCATTGCGTTATCCGTTAATCGATGGCCAGGGTAATTGGGGTTCGGGCGAAGATGCGGCCGCTCAAATGCGCTATACAGAATGTCGGCTTTCTTCAATTGCTGAGGAAATGCTGGCGGACATTGACCAAGAGACGGTTGATTTTGTCCCTAATTACGATAACACCCTAAAGGAGCCCGTTATTTTGCCAGCCAAGTTGCCGAATTTACTTCTCAATGGTTCAGTCGGCATTGCCGTAGGTATGGCAACCAATATCCCGCCGCATAATTTATCAGAAGTTTGTCAGGCTATTATTTATTTAATAGACCACCCAAAAGCTGAGATTGATGATTTATTCAATTTCATTAAAGGGCCCGATTTCCCGACTGGCGGACTTATCTTTGACATTAACCAGATTAAATCTGTTTATGCTCTTGGTAAGGGTCCGATTGTCATCCGGGCTAAAACGGAGATTATTGAAAGAACTTCGGATCAGTTTCAGATTATTGTTAGCCAGTTGCCTTATTCTTTAAATAAATCTTTATTTTTGAGTAAAGCGGCCGAGTTAGTTAAAGACAAGAGATTAGAGGGGGTTAGAGATATTCGTGATGAGTCAGATAAACAAGGGATTAGAATTGTTTTTGATTTGAAAAAGGGAGCCTATCCTCGGAAAATTTTAAACCGTCTTTTTAAATCAACTGATTTACAACAGGTTTTTCATGTTAATATGGTTTCGCTCTACCAGGGTATCCAACCCAAGATTTTTAATTTAAAGTGGCTCTTAATGGAATATATTGAACATCGCCGAGAAGTTATTTACAAAAGAACAGGCTACAATTTAGAAAAGACCAAACAAAGAATCCATATTTTACAGGGGCTGGATATGGCCGTTGATCATATTGACGCTATTATTAAGATTATCAAACAATCGCCTGACCGGGAAAAAGCAAAAATTAACTTAATAAAGAAATATCAATTAAGCGAGATTCAAGCTCAAGCTATTTTAGAGACCCGCCTTCACCAGTTAGCCAATTTAGAAAGGCAGAAGATTAAAGAAGAATTAAAAGAAAAAATAAAAATTGCCAAGGAGTTGAAGGAAATTTTAACCCAGCCGAAAATGATTCTGAAAATTATAAAAAAAGAAGCGGCTGAATTGGAAGAAAAATATGGCGATGAACGTCGGACAAAGGTAGTTAGTCAAGGGATAGAAGAGTTTAAGCAAGAGGATTTAATCCCCGATGAGCCGACCGTAGTCATCCTCACTCAAGATGGTTATATTAAAAGGATTTCCCCAGAAAGTTTTAAAATTCAAGCCCGGGGAGGTAAAGGAGTGGTCGGTTTGGAGGTAAAGGAGGAGGATAGGGTTGGGCATTTAATTACCACCACGACTCACGCTGATTTATTGTTTTTTACCACTAAGGGTAGAACCTTTCAACTTAAAGTTTATGATATACCGCAGACTGCGAGAATGGCCAAGGGCCAGTCCTTGGTAAATTTTTTGGAAATAGAACCAAAAGAAAGGGTTTCAGTAGTTTTGCCCATTTCCGATTCAGCCCTTCACTCGGCGAATTGGAAAAAGGGCCAGTACTTAATTATGGTAACAAGAAATAGCGTTATTAAAAAAGTGCCGATTAGTGATTTTAAAAATGTCAGGAGGTCAGGATTAATTGCTTTGAAATTAAAGAACGATGACGCTCTAAACTGGGTTAAATTAACCGAGGGGAATGACGAGATTATTTTGGTTTCGGCTAACGGTCAGGCAATTAGATTTAAAGAAAAAGATTTAAGGCCGATGGGCCGGGTTGCTTCAGGGGTTCGAGGTATGAAATTAAAATCCGACGATTGTATTGTGGGAATGGGGGTTATTTCCTCTTTGGGGCAATTGCAAAAGCAATGTAGATTATTAGTTATTACAGAAAATGGGTTTGGAAAAATGACGCCCATTCAAAATTATCGCATTCAATCTCGCGCCGGTCGGGGGATAAAAACGGGTAAAATTACCGATAAGACCGGGAGAATTATTGGTGGAGAAATAATTACCGAAGACAAAGGAGATTTATTGTTAATTTCTCAATTTGGACAGACCATTCGTTTACCCGTTCAAAGTATTCCCAAGATGAACCGCTCGACCCAAGGAGTAAGATTGATGAGATTCAAACAAATCAAGGATAAAGTTAGCTCGTTCACTTTAATTTAAAGAGTTCCCGCCGAAGGCGGACAAAGGTTTTGTGGATATTTTGTGGGAATATGGATTTAATTCAACAGTTGACTAAGCAGGGTTATCTTAAAACTCCAGAGGTTATCCAGGCTTTTAAGAAAATTAAACGCGAAGACTTTATTTTGCCAGAAATGCGAGGCCGAGAACAGGAAAATTACCCCCTTTCTATTGGTTATGGGCAGACCATTTCTCAACCCCTAACCGTTGCTTTTATGATTGAGCTTTTAGATTTGAAAAAAGGTCAAAAAGTTTTAGATGTTGGTTCTGGGTCAGGATGGGCAACGGCTATTATTGGCGAGATTATCGGCGGAAAAGGCAAGGTCTTTGCTTTAGAAAAAATTTTAGAACTAAAAAATTTTGGCGAGAGAAATGCCGGCAAGTATAACTTTGTTAAATCAGGGCGGGTTGTATTCATTGTTGGCGATGGTTTTGAAGGATTATCTAGGCAAGCGCCCTTTGATCGGATCCATGTAGCTGCGGCTGTTGAAAAAATCCCGCCAGAATTACTTAAGCAATTAAGAGTTGGCGGCAAATTAGTTATTCCAGAAGGAACTAATTTACAAGATATTGTTTTAGTAGAAAAGGTAGCCGAACATAAGTATAGAAAAAAACGTTTTCCAGGGTTTGTCTTTGTACCGTTAGTTAGAGGGCGTTAGAATAGGACAAACGTTAGAGTAATTATGACGATATTTTTTAGAAAAAAGTTTGTTTTTGTCTGCATTGTTGTCTCTTTTTTATTATGTAGATATGCATACGCTTATTTACCCAATGACCAATTTTATCACGAGCAATGGTACTTAGATAAAATTAAAGCCCCTCAGGCTTGGGACCTGACTAGAGAGAGTAGTCAAGATATTATCATTGCCATTTTAGACACGGGGGTAGAAATTAATCATCCTGATTTAAAGAAAAATATTTGGCTCAATGCTGATGAAATTAGAGGCGACGGTATAGACAATGACAATAATGGTTATATCGATGATGTTAATGGCTGGGATTTTGTCAGGAATATCCCCGACCCTAGACCGAAGTTTGATGAGCCTTATAACGAGAATGGAATTCACCATGGGACATTGGTGGCTGGTATTGCTGCGGCCATCGGAGACAATTTCGAGGGTATTAGCGGGTTGGCTTGGCAGAGCAGAATTATGCCCTTAAGGGTTTTAAATAGCGAGGGTACGGGTAGTGTGGAGCATGTTATTGCGGCGGTTAAATACGCCGTTGATAATGGGGCAAAAATTATTAATTTGAGTTTTGTCGGGACGGATAAAAATTATTTTTTAAAACAAGCTCTTCAACAGGCGTGGGAAAGGGGTGTGATTATTGTTGCCGCGGCTGGCAACGAGACCGCTGGCCAGCCAGTTAATTTGGATAAGTCCCCTAATTATCCCATTTGTCTTGATGAGGATGATTATAATTTTATTATCGGCGTGGCTGCGGTAGATAATACTGATAGAAAAGCGCTCTTCTCTGATTATGGGTCGACCTGCGTTGATATCTCTGCTCCGGGAACGCGTATTTATGGTTCATTAGTCTATAATCCCGATGACCAGGATTACCAAGAATATTATGGGGGATATTGGTCAGGAACATCTATTGCCGCACCAATTATTTCTGGTTTGTCGGCTTTGGTTTTTTCAATTAATCCTTTATTTAGTAATAAGCAAGTTCAAGATTTTATTTTAAGCCAGGCTGATGAAATTGATTCAATTAATTCTGATTTTGTCGGCCAATTAGGGGCTGGTCGAGTAAACGCCTATAAAACGGTAGTCTATTCCTATAATCAATTAGGAGGGTTGCCTCAGAGTCATTATATTATTACCGGAGCCGGGGCCGGCGGCGGTCCTCATGTTCGGGTCTTTGATTCAGTAGGTTTGCCGGTTAGTGGTTTTTTCGCTTATGATAAGAAGTTTACTGGCGGAGTTAACGTTGCCGCTGGCGACGTTGACGGCGACGGTAAGGACGAGATTAT
>CAZMJP010000004.1:0-15155 GCA_964566895.1 uncultured Gammaproteobacteria bacterium | reverse complement strand
GCGGAGTTAACGTTGCCGCTGGCGACGTTGACGGCGACGGTAAGGACGAGATTATTGTTGGATCCGGAGCCGGCGGCGGTCCTCATGTTCAAGTTTTTGATTTGTTTGGTCAGCCTAAGGCCGGTTTTTTCGCTTATGATAAGAAGTTTACTGGCGGAGTTAACGTTGCCGCTGGCGACGTTGACGGCGACGGTAAGGACGAGATTATGGTTAGCGTGGCTTCAAACGCTTCTTCTTACATTAGAGTGTTTGATCCTGAATTTCTTCTATTGCGACTTCAATTTTTGGCTTATGACAGAGATTTTTACTACGGAGCTAAAATAGGAGTAGCTGATTTTGACGGAAATCATCAAGTAGAGATTGTCGTTGCACCTAGCCGAGATAAAGAATCTCAGGTTGAGATTTTTAACTTTCAAGGCAATCAGCTTTCTGAATTCTATGCTTATGCTCGTCATTTTCAAGGCGGAGTTAATGTAGCGACAATGAAAACAAACGGATATTAGGTATTTGGGCGTTCGGGCAGTTAGGAAAGCCCGGCTAATTAATTAACCAACAATTATTATGATGTCTGAGATTCGTAAGGATTATTTTCTCAACAGATATGTTATTGTTACCCCTGCCCGAGCAAAGCGACCGAAACAAGCCGCGCCTAGAATAATTCAACCCCGTTATAGTCATCAAGAATGCCCTTTCTGCCCCGACGGCGTAGAAAAAAAGTTGATCATCAAAGAATATCCTTCATTTAATAAACAATGGCCCTGGTCAGTTCTAGTTTTAAAGAATAAATATCCGGCCGTTATTCTTACCAATCCACGAGCCTATGGTCAGCACGAGGTGATAATTGAAACACCAGACCATGATAGAGAACTCTCCCAGTTGAGTGTTAAAGAAATTATTAGTCTTTTAAGGGTTTTTCAAGATAGAACTAAAGAATTAAGCCAAATACCCAAAATCGACTATATTCTGGTTTTTAAAAATGAAGGTGGTTGGTCCGGAGCAACGTTATCTCATGCTCATTGTCAAGTTTTCGCCTCCCAACTGTTACCTCCCGACTTATCAGAGGAGTTTTCAGTTGCGCATCAATACAGGCTCAAACGTCATCATTGCCCCTATTGTGAAATAATAGAAAAAGAAGAAAAGGGTCCTCGACGGATTTATACTGATAATTATATTGTGGCTTTCACTCCCTATGCCTCAGCTTATCATTATGAGTCTTGGATTTTTTCCAGGAGGCATATTGATAATATTACTAATCTTTCTCGCCCGGAGATTGAAATTTTAGCTAAAGTTTTAAAAGAAATTTTACAAAAAATTTGCCACCTGAAGTTGTCTTATAATTTTTTCCTTCATCAAGCAATTTTAGAAAAAGATCAGCATTTTTATCTGAAAATTCAGCCTCGCGAAGCGATCTGGGGAGGGATAGAATTAGGGTCGGGCATTGTCGTTAATTCTTTAGCCCCGGAAGTTGCAGCCAGATATTTGAAGATAGGACGGGGATAATAAATAAAAATTTTTTAATATCTAATATCCAACCCTTAAAAGTTCTAAATTCTAAACTCAGGATTTTAAGCCTTAAAGTATAATTTGTTTTGTTTTTAATTTTAGAATAGGCGATTTTATTTGCCGCAGTTAAATTCAAAGGGTTTATGTCATTGTGTTTAGAAATTGGAAATTAAGGGTTGGGATAAAACCACATTTATGTCTTGGGTAAAAATACTAGGTCTAAGTAAAGATATTTTAGAAAAGCAAGGAGAAGAGGTGATGGTTGTTTTTGAAGAGAAAAGGGACGAAAAGGACCTTGGGGGCGAAAAATTTTTAGGCCGAAAAAAGCGCAGAGAAATACCCCCGGTAGAATGGCTACCAGATCATAATCAGGGTCAACTGAAGGTTGACGTTTATAATGATGAGAGAAATAATGTTTTGATTATAGAGTCAATAATCGCCGGTGTTAATTCAAAAGATATTGATATTACCGTTGAACCGGACTTGATCGTCATCCGAGGGCAAAGAGAAAAACCCAAAAGTCTTGACCCAGGGCAGTATTATTATCAGGAATGTTTTTGGGGTAAATTTTTTCGGACCCTTGTTTTACCTTGCCCAATAAAACCGGATCAAGTCAAAGCAAACCTGAAAAACGGCGTTTTGACCATTGTTTTACCTAAAGCAGAAGAAGGAGGGGATAGTATTAAGATAGAAGAGTAAATTGGGGCGGAGTGTTTATGCATCGTTCTATTTTAGCTGAATACGGAATTGGGGAAAAACGTTATCATAAGCGACAAGCGATTTTTTGTTCCTTAATAATATTAATTATTATTGGAATTAGTTTTTTTATTTTTCAAAAGATTTATGCCTTAGCAATCTATCCGCGAGTTTATTGTTGTCATGGTCTTAATCTGGGCGGAGTTAGTCTTGAACAGGCAGAAACTCTTTTAAAGGTATTTGTTGAAAAAATAGAAATAGAGGGTTTTTCTTTCCGGGTCAGGACCGACTCGGAAGAAAAACAAGCCGTTATTTATTCTAATTTGATTGCTTTAGCTGATCCAGACCTCAGCCGTTCTTTAGTCTATTTCGACGTCGCTGCTATGACGGAGGAGGCTTTCCGGGTCGGCCGAGGGGGTAATTTTTTTAAAGAAATATACGAGATAACTTCTGTCTTAGCTAAAGGCAGAAACATAGATCCGGTTATTAAAGTTGATGAGACTGAAATAAAGCGAGTCCTAAAGGAGAATTTTGGAAGTTTAGAAAAACCGGCTGAGAATGCCGGACTGACAATCTCTGATGATAAACTAATTTTAACTAATGAAAAACCGGGGTTTATTTTGGATTATAAAGAAGCCGTTGAAGAGTTAAAAAACAATTTGATAAGTTTTAAGAATAAAGAAATTCAAATCCCCATTATTCAACAACCCTCGCCAATAAAAGCGCAAGACTCTTTGGTTGTTTTGAATCAAGCTCAAGAGATATACGATTTCGCTCCTTACACCTTGTTTTATCAAAATAGGAAGTGGAGACTGACTCCGGAACAAATCGCTCAGTGGTTTAAAATAGGGAGGGACGAGTTGGGACAGGTTAGCCTAACGTTTAACCGGGAGGGGGTCTCAGATTATTTGCAAGACATTGCCAAACAAGTAAATATTGAGCCGGTTGAACGCCGCTTAACCATGGATAATGGCCGGGTGACTGAATTCCAAACCGGCCAACCAGGATTACTTCTTAATTTTGAAAAAAGCGCGGATAATATAATTCAGGGAATTTTAAATAAGACCAAGGAGGTGGATTTGGTGGTTGAGAAAATAGACCCAAATCCTTTCCCGGAAGATATTGCTAATCTAGGGATAGAAGGGTTAATTGGTCGGGGAGTCTCCGATTTTTCCGGCAGTCCTAAAAGTCGCCAGCATAATATTAAAGTTGGAGCGGAAAAATTGCACGGCATTTTAATTAAACCGGACGAAGAATTTTCTTTAATTAAAGCGTTAGGGGAGGTTAACGAAGAGAACGGATTTCTCCCCGAATTAGTTATTAAAGGGGACCGAACGATTCCCGAATATGGCGGTGGTCTTTGTCAAATTGCTACTACCACTTTTCGAGCCGCCTTGAATGTCGGTCTGCCAATTACTGAACGTCAGCCCCATTCATATAGAGTGGTTTATTATGAACCGGCCGGTATGGACGCGACCCTTTATACCCCTCATCCAGATTTAAAGTTTATTAATGATACTGGGTATTATATACTTTGGCAGTCAGAAATTATCGGCGATAGTTTGATTTTTAACCTTTATGGCACGCCTGATGGGCGAACGGTGCTTACCACTAAAACAGAAATTTCTAATGTTACTCAGCCCGGCCCGACCAAGTTTATTGAAACGGACGAATTAAAGCCGGGGGAGAAAAAAAAGGTTGAGTCATCTCATCCCGGGGCTGACGCGAAATTTAAAAATATAATTACTTTCGCCAACGGTATTGTTCGAGAAGAAATTTGGGAGAGCCATTACCGTTCTTGGCCAGAGGTTTGGCTAATTGGGAAAGAGATAGAAGAGTTAGACAGCAAGTCGACAGAGAAATAGCCGTTTTCGGGGGTTTATGCTTTTACAAAAATTCCAAATAACAAATTCCAAATTTCAAACAATATCCGAATTACAATGGCCAAAATTCAAAACAGTTTTTAAAATTGGAATTTAGAACCTTGAATTTGTTTATTATTTGGTGCTTGGGATCGGTGGTTTAAAAATGTTAAAATGCTAAAATGTTATAATGTTTAAACGGTTATATGAACATCACTGAACTTGCGCGAAAGCTTAAAATTACTCCCAACGAGCTTAGACAAGCTCTACCCGAGCTCGGCTTTCACATTGGGCCGAGAGCTATTCAAATTCCTGACAAACAAGCGGAGAAAGTTGTGGGAGCTTGGCAGAAAAAGAGAGATAAGGAGTTATCTCTTCAAAAAATTAAGGAAAAAATTTCTAAAAGGGCGGGAGAAAAAGAAATAACTGAAACCGACAAATCAGTGTTTATCCCGCCGACTATTCGAGTTTATAATTTGGCGGAAAAATTAAATTTACCAATCACTAAGGTAATAGGTGAATTAATTAAAAATGGCGTTTTAGTCAGCATTAATGAAAATTTAGATTTTGAAGTAGCCGCTATTGTGTCTGAAAATTTGGGATTTGAGCCAAAGAAAGGAGAGCCGGAACAAAAAAAATCAAACATTTCAATTGAACAGAAGATAGAACAAATTTTATTAAAAGAACATAAAAATAAATTAAAACCAAGAGCGCCGGTGGTGGTGGTTATGGGTCATGTTGACCATGGGAAAACCCTTCTTTTAGACTCAATTCGTCAGACCCATCTGACAGAAAAAGAGGCCGGCGGCATTACCCAACATATCGGCGCTTATCAGGTGGAAAGAAACGGTCATTTGGTTACCTTCATTGATACGCCTGGGCATGAAGCATTTCAGGCTATGCGGGCCAGAGGGGGCGCTGTAGCTGACATTGCTGTTTTGGTCATTGCGGCTGACGATAAAGTTCAGCCTCAAACACTTGAATCAATTAAGGTCATTCAGCAGGAAAATTTGCCGTTTATCGTGGCAATTAATAAAATTGATTTACCGGAGGCAGATGTAGAAAAAATAAAAAAAGGATTGTCTGAGATTAATTTAATACCCGAAGATTGGGGGGGTAAAGTGATTTGTGTTCCGGTTTCAGCAAAAACAAACGAAGGGATTCCGGAATTGTTAGAGATGATAAATTTGGTGGCGGAAATGGGGAAAAAACGCTTGATTTTTAATCCCCTTGGTCAGGTAGTTGGGGCAATTATTGAAGCGCATTTAGATTCGGGGTTAGGCCCAGTGGCCAGTTTAATTCTTTATAATGGTACTTTGAAAAAGGGAGATAATGTTATTATTGGTGAAAGTTATGGCCGGATACGCTCTATTAGAGATCAGTTTGGGGAACTGATCGTTGAAGCAGAAGCCAGTTTACCTATTCAGATTTCTGGCTTGAGGGGCGTGCCAAAAGCTGGCGATATTATAGAAGTCGTTGCTAATAATCGAGAGTTTAAAAAGAGGGTTAAACAGATGTCCGCAGCAGATATTTATCAAAAAGAAGCGGAGGGGGGAATGGCGTCCGAACAGGCAAAAAACAAGGTCAAATGGCTTAATCTTATTTTAAGGGCTGATGTTTTAGGGTCGCTTGAAGCCATTGCTCACTCTTTAGAGAAATTAGAATATCCAGAAGTAAAGATTAAGATTATAAAAAAGGGGTTAGGCAATTTAAATGAGTCGGATGTTGATTTGGCTAAGACTTCCCAAGCCTGGCTAATTGGTTTTGGGGTGGAGATTATTAGTCTGGCTGAACAGTTAGCTAATGAATTAAACTTAAAAGTGAGCACTTATTCTGTTATTTATGACCTGATTCGGGATGTTAAAGAGCGAGTTAATGAATTATTGCCGGAAAAAATTTTTGAACAAAGATTAGGGAAGGTTGAGATTTTAAAGGTTTTTCAAAGTCGGGCTAATGAAATAATTTTAGGAGGCAGGGTGACTAAGGGAAAAATTGTTAAGAATTCTCCAGCCCGGGTTTGGAAGGCGGGCGAGCAAGAACTAAAGGGTGAGGGGAAAATAGGGCAATTACAAATAAATAAAAGGGATGTTGAGGAGGCTAAAGAGATCAGTGAGTGTGGAATTAAATTCATCAGTCGGATGGCTATTGATATTGGCGATATTCTTGAAGTTTATCAAGAAATAAAGAAGAAGAAAGGGTTAGATAAGGAGGGTTGATTTAATGGGTTGTATATCATAATCCAAGAAGAATACGATAGATATCGAGCGTACGTGAACGTCATAAAATGGATAGATCGCCATTGCTTTTTGAAAAGATTGTGTTAAAGTATTACCATATTTTAATATCGCAGTTTTTAATATGAGGATGATTTTTTTATGTTAGCTATTAAATTCAGTCGAAAAGGAAGAAAAAACCAGCCGTTTTTCCGGGTGATTGTTTTAGAAAAATCTAAAGACCCAAGAGGCGATTTTTTAGAGGATTTGGGCTTTTATAACCCTTTGATAAAAAGGACTTCTTTAAAAGTTGAGCGGATAAAATATTGGCTTTCCCGGGGCGCTCAGCCAACCGGTTCAGTACATAATTTATTAGTCAACCAGAAGATTGTTAAGGCGGAGAAAATTAAGGTAACTCGAGTCAAAATTTCCAAAGGGGGAGCCAAAAGTTGACCCTGTTTAAAATTGTGTCCCTTTTTGATGGTTAAGGTTATTTTCTAACGGTATTGACAGAATATTTTTTTTTGCTAGACTTATAACAGATTAATTGATATATCCCAGCCTAGACTTCGTTAAAGACTTTATTGGAGTCATGACTTTGCCCTTTGGGGTCTTCAACGGGGTAGAAAATCTGAAGATAGATTCACTTCCAAAACCATAAATCCGTCCATTTTTAAGTCGGTTTTGGTAAAAGGTCGATGGGACTGCGGAGTTAGATTAAAGATATGTAAGTTGGATTACTTAAAATTAAGAGTATGGCTGAAAAACACAAAGATCAAGCGTTTTTAGAGTTCCTTATCAAATCGCTCGTAACTCATCCGGAAGACGTCGTGGTTACTCGCAACGTTGACGAAATGGGTGTGCTTCTTTCTCTTAAGATTAATCAGGAGGATATGGGACAAGTTATTGGCCGACAGGGAGCAACCGCGCGATCCATTAGAAGTTTGCTGCGGATTGTCGGTTTAAGAAATAACGCCCGAGTTAATCTCAAGATTGAGGAACCCGAAGGATCAACCAGAAGAGCTCCAAGAGCAAGTGCTGATGACGAGTTGAAATTATAAAATTATACCCAATGCCTACCGGCAGGCAGGCCAATAAAAGGGTTGCGAATCGCCATCCATATTGGGTGGCGTTTTGCTTATTTATATATTTGTAGAAATTTGTGTTTTTAGTTTGCGGCGATTAGCATAATCTATGATTCGGTTTGACATCATCACAATATTTCCCGATATTTTTGACTCTTATTTTGGTACTTCAATAATTAAATTGGCTCAACAGAGGAAGCTGATTAGAATAAAAGTCCACGATTTAAGAAGGTGGACTGACGATAAGCACAAAACGGTGGATGGTAAATCCTATGGAGGCGGTCCGGGCATGATTTTGAAAATTGAGCCGATATATAAAGCGCTCCGTACCCTGAGGTCAAAAGTTTTTGTTAGAGACAGAAGTGTTTTAAAAGGGAAAAACCAAAAATCAAAAGTCATTTTATTAACGCCCGGGGGAAAGCGATTTGACCAGAGAATGGCCGGGCGGCTGTCGAAACTGAAAAGGATAATTTTTATTTGCGGTAGATATGAAGGGGTTGATCAGCGGGTAACAAAATTCGTTGATGAGGAAATTTCAATCGGCCCCTATGTCTTGACAGGCGGAGAAATTCCAGCTATGATAATAGTCGACGCTGTGACTAGATTAGCCCCGGGGGTGATAAAAACTAAATCTCTGCAAGAAGAAACATTTAGCTTTGACAATAAACAGGATGGGTTTAACTTAGGATTTAAGACTCCGAGAGAGTATCCCCAATATACCCGGCCGGAGGTGTTTACCTATAAAGATAAATTTGGTAAAATTAGGAGGTTGAAGGTACCGAAAGTATTATTATCGGGCGATCATCAGAGAATTAAGGAATGGCGGGAGTGTTTTGTTCATTAACAATTAGGTCAAACAAATAAAAAGCTTATCAAAGACAGAGATTAAGAATTTGCTTTGCAAATTTTAACTTTAAACCTTAAACCCAAACCTTGGATTTATTTTTGTCGTTTATAGTTTTTTGCGAAGCAAAAAAATGGTCAATCTATTTCTTTGTTTTTATTAGATCTTACTACTCTTTTAAGAGAGTTTGGTCTGTCCATTTTCTTCGCGAGCCTTCAGGCGAGCGACTAGAAAATTGGAGCACCCAGCCCTAAACTTCGTTTTAGTGCTGGGCAGGATGTTTTTGATTCAAAATCAAGACGAGCTTAATCAAATTTACTCTTATTTTTTAAGAGAGTTTGATCCTGGCTCAGGATGAACGCTGGCGGCGTGTCTAAGGCATGCAAGTCGAACGGTCCTTCGCTTCACACTGCGTGTGAATCTACGGAACCGCAAGCGATCTTATTTTAAGATAGCTTGCTATTCCGAAGTTTCGCGCTTAGCGCGAAGCGGAGGATAGTGGCAAACGGGTGAGTAACACATTAGTAATCTGCCGAAAAGTGAGGAATAACTCCGCGAAAGCGGGGCTAATACCTCATGTGCTCCGGCATTGTGTCGGAGTAAAGCGAGCAATCGCGCTTTTCGAGGAGCTTATGGCCCATCAGGTTGTTGGTAGGGTAACGGCCTACCAAGCCAATGACGGGTAGCGGGTGTGAGAGCACGACCCGCCTCATTGGGACTGAGACACTGCCCAATCTCCTACGGGAGGCTGCAGTTAAGAATATTCCTCAATGGCCGAAAGGCTGAAGGAGCGACGCCGCGTGCAGGATGAAGCTCTTCGGAGTGTAAACTGCTTTTCTGGGAGAACAAGCTTCGGTTGAGTGTACCCCAGGAATAAGCCGCCGCTAACTTCGTGCCAGCCCTAACACCAAATTAAATTGGTGGGGCGGGGCTGACTTCGGTGCGAAGTCGTCATAGTAATATGATGAAAGAAAATCTCGCTATATGCTGGAACACCTTATTATGTCCGCAGATTGTGTTGCCTAAATGGCAACCGCATAATAAGACAATCAGCAGGCAACCTCCTGGTTTTATATCAGGAGAGAGTCCTCAGAGACTACACGCGAGACCCCCGACATTATTTCGGGGTGATGATATAGTCCACTACCTATGCCATAATTGGTGTGGGGCCAGCAGCTGCGGTAAGACGAAGGCGGCAAGCGTTATCCGGATTTACTGGGCGTAGAGCGTGTGTAGGTGGTTTAATAAGTTTCTGGTTAAAACCCTTTGCTTAATATTGGGAGTGCTGGAAAAACCATTAAACTAGAGACCGGGAGAGGCAAGCGGAATTGCCGGTGTAGGGGTTAAATCCGTTAATATCGGCAGGAACACCAAATGCGAAAGCAGCTTGCTAGAACGGCCCTGACACTGAGACACGAAAGCGTGGGGAGCAAAAAGGATTAGATACCCTTGTAGTCCACGCCGTAAACGATGGATGCTGGATATTGGAAGTGTCGACCCTTTCAGTATCGTTTTAAAAAAGTTAACGCGTTAAGCATCCCGCCTGGGAAGTACGACCGCAAGGTTAAAACTCAAAGGAATAGACGGGAATTCGCACAAGCGGTGGATCATGTGGTTTAATTCGACACTGAACGAAAAACCTTACCAGGGTTTGACATATTAGGATGTAAGCTGGCCGAAAGGTTGGCTGACCCCTGCAAAGGGGAACCTAGTACAGGTGCTGCATGGTTGCCGTCAGCTCGTGCGGTGACGTGTACCCTTAAGTGGGAAAACGAGCGAAACCCCTACTCTTAGTTGCTACCCTGAGTTTATCGAAGGGGCACTCTAATGGGACTGCCAGTGATGAACTGGAGGAAGGTGGGGACGACGTCAAATCAGCACGGCCCTTATACCCTGGGCAACACGCATGATACAATGGCCGGGACAAAGGGACGCAAAATCGTAAGGTGAAGCTAATCCCGTTAAAGCCGGTCACAGTTCGGATTGAGGTCTGCAACTCGACCTCATGAAGCTGGAATCGCTAGTAACCGTATATCAGCATGGTACGGTGAATACGTTCTCGAATTTTGTACTCACTGCCCGTCACGCCAAGAAAGCCGGTAATACCCGAAAATCCGCGTTCACGGAGATAAGGTAGGATTGGTAATAGGGGCGAAGTCGTAACAAGGCAGCGGTAGGGGAACCTGTCGCTGGATCACCTCATTTTAGAGATTAATTTATTTCGACTTTGTCGGAGTAAAGGTGTCGACCATATATTCTTAGAATATATGAAGGATTGACCTGCTGCCCAATTTGCGTTTAGCGGATTGGGGGGCGGTTTTCTCTGTCTTTGATAAGTTTTTTATTATCTGCAAACAGGGCAAACCAGCTAATTATAAAATTAGCTTTTTTATTTATTGTTTGCTATTGTTTTTATATTCTTGACAGAATGTTATAATATTATAATGTTATAATAATTATGGGCGTGTGGTTCAGTGGTAGAACGCTTCTCTGATAAAGAAGAGGTCGAAGGTCCGATTCCTTCCACGCCCACCAAGGGCTCGTAGCTCAGTTGGTTAGAGCGTTTCGTTGACATCGAAAAGGTCTCCAGTTCGAGTCTGGACGAGCCCACTCCGTTAGAAGCGGGAAATTGCGATTTAAAAAATTAAAACAAATCAAAGATGAAAGTTATTGGTTTAAATCATTTCTAATGGGGGCCGCCATCACACTAAATCTCTGCGGATAATCGCATGCCCAAAATTAAATTAAATCTCCTGATCAGAAATTCTTATTTGAAAGTTATAAATAATAGCGTGGGAACGCGCCTGTTTCGGAATTTTTACGCCGACGTTGGCAACAAAAAACAAGATATTACGAAAGATGGACAATTTTCTTGCGCTTTCTTCGTTTCCTCGATTTTAAATATTTTCAATTTGATTAAAGAGTCCCATTTGACGGTCTCCGGCACGGTTAAAGATATGAAAAAGTCCGGTTGGCGCGAAATCAAAAAATTGAAAAGAGGAGTAGTTATTGTCTGGGGGGCGAGAAAAATCGGGAGGAGCGTCAATGAGCACATCGGTTTTTATGTCGGCAATAAGCAGGCGATTAGCAACGGTTATTTAAAACGCGTTCCAGTCCGCCATCATTTTACTTACGGTTCAAAAGGCAGTAAGTCTTACCGTCAAATAATAGCGGTTTTTTGGCATCCCCGATTGTCAAAATAGATATTATGTCACTTGAAAAAAATAAAAAAAGCGATTCTGTTTTTGGTTTCGAGTTTTTGGAAAAGGGAGAAGACTTTGGTTTTTTAAACAAGATTAAAGGTGAATTCCCTCAGGCTGAAGTTTTTTTGGTTGGCGGGGCGGTTAGGGATTTGCTTTTGTTAAGACCGACTAAGGATTATGATTTCGTCGT
Source organism: uncultured Gammaproteobacteria bacterium (assembly GCA_964566895.1). GTDB lineage: Bacteria > Patescibacteriota > Patescibacteriia > UBA2591 > UBA6264 > CAZMJP01. The sequence continues at coordinate 3,559 of CAZMJP010000004.1, read as the reverse complement.
CCGTAATGTTCCGGCCGGGAATTTAGAAGATTTTTTAGCCAAAGAAGGAACGGTGAATTTGGTTGGTCAGACCTTCGGCGTTTTTAAATTTATCCCCCGCCAAGGCGATCCTCATAATCCCATTGACATTGCTTTGCCGAGAAAAGATTTTTCCCTGGCTATAGGGGGATATCGCGACGTGGAAATCCAAAGTAATCCCAATTTGGCGATTCAGGAGGATTTAAGTCGCCGCGATTTTACCATCAACGCCCTGGCGGTTAACCTGACCAAAGAACAGGGGGAAAAACGAATAGTTGATTTGTTTGGCGGTTTGGATGACTTGAAAAAGGGACTGATTCGCACCGTTGGCAGGCCCGAACAAAGATTTAAAGAAGATTATTCCCGCCTGCTTAGAGGGATACGATTGGCTTGTCAGTTCAATTTTCAGATTGAAGAGTACACTTGGCAGGCGATAAAGGAAAAAATTAAAGGTCTGAACGAGATAAAAAGGAGTGTTGAGCTGATTCCCGACGGACAATTTGCCGAGCCAAAAGTGGCGGAAACAAGAGTAGTGCCCTATGAAACAATCGCCAAAGAATTTTTAAGAGCCTTTGCTTTCAATCCCTCTCGCGCTTTTGATTTATACGACCAAAGCGGCGCTTTTCAGGAATTAATGCCGGAAATTTTGAAAATGAAAGATTGTCCCCAGCCGGAAAATTATCACACCGAAGGAGATGTTTGGGAGCATACTCGTTTGGCTTTAAAGAATTTAACTTCCGCCGATTTTAAAAAACAATTCGAAACCGAATTGTCAAACGAGGTGATTATTGCCGTCTTACTCCATGATTTGGGAAAACCCTATACTCTCCAGACCCCGGAAAAGGACGGAGCGGATAGGATTCGTTTTAACGAGCATGACGTGGTTGGCGCGAGAATGGCGAAAGAAATTGCTGACCGGTTGAAACTTTCCAGCCCGGATAAAATCGGGCTTGATGCGGAAGAGATGTCCTGGCTGGTAGAAAATCATATGATTTTAATCAGAGGCGATATTGCTAAAATGAGACCGGGGACAATTGAAAAATACTTTTTTAGTCCCCGTTTTTCCGGAGATAAATTACTCCAGGTCTCTTTTGCCGACATCTCGGCGACGATTACCAAAGAAGGTGGCCCCAATTTTGACAAATTTAATCAAATGTTGGAGAGAATTGAGAACTTGAGAAAATTGAGTCAAAACAAAAAGGATTTGCCCGAGTCGCTTTTAAACGGTCATAAAATAATGGAAATTTTTAATCTCAAGCCGGGTCCGAAAGTTGGAGAGTTACTTGGAGTTTTAAGAGAGGAACAATTAAACGGAAAAATCAGAGACAAAGACGAGGCAATTAAGTTCTTGAAAAAAGAATTAGCTAATCATTCTTAACCAAATGGAATAATCTGTATAAAAAGGGTTTATTTAGACCTTTTTTCTTTATTTTTTTATTTGGTTTTGTTAAAATATTATAATGCTTGACATTTCGTCGAAAATAAATACAATTTATCAAGGCGGGGATTTTTTAGTTATTGAAAAACCGGCCGGATTGTTAGTTCATTCCGTTAGGATATCTAAGAAAAAATTAAAGTCGCTGTCTTTATTTAAAAAATCAAGGTCGGTCAGCGGAGAAAATACTTTAGTTAATTGGTTGTTAAAACAATATCCGGAGATAAAAAATATCGGGTCAGAAGACCGACCGGGTATTGTCCATCGGTTAGATAAAGACGTTTCAGGGTTGATGGTTGTCGCCCGGACAAAAGAAATGTTTTATTCTCTGGTTGAGCAGTTTAAAGACAATCAAATTAAAAAAGAATATTTAGCTTTAGTCTGTGGAGCTCCGCCGGAGCAAGTGGGTTTAATTAGCTTGCCGATTGGCCGAACCAAAAAAGGCAAATTAGTGGCAGTTAGGTCAAGGAAGAAGGTTAAATTAGAAAAAAAGGCCTTCACCGAATACGAAGTTATTAAGAAGTTTTTAAAATTGACTCTATTAAAAGTAAGACCGCTAACCGGTCGGACTCATCAGATTCGCCTTCATCTTAAATCAGTTGGCTGTCCAATCTTTGGCGACGAGCGACGCGTTAAAGTTAAAGGTAGTTTAGATAGAATATTTTTACATGCTTCTTACCTTGGTTTTTATGACTTAGAAAATCAATGGCGGGAATTTAGAAGTGAAATGCCGGGAGAGCTAAAGGACTTCTTAAAAAATTTTAGAAAAGGTTAAAATGGGAATATATTTAGAATCTTTAGAAAAAATCAAAAAGGCGAATGTTAAAAAGAGAGGGTTAACTATAACCGTTTCCGGGCTTGCCGCCTCCGGTAAAGACACAATCGCTAAAGAAATAGCTCGTTGTTTTAATTTAAAATTCGTTAACGCGGGCGACATTTTAAGAAGATTTGCCAAAGAAAAAAAAGTTTCTTTAGCTAGGGCCTCCGGGATATTGCCGGCGAAGATAGACTACTTTACGGATGAACAAATGTTGAAGATTGCTATGAGAGGAAATTGCGTTATTGCTAGCCGATTAGCCGCCTGGGTGGCTGGCGATTTTGCTGATTGCAAGATTTTTATTAATTGTCGAAAATCAATCAGAATTAAGAGGTTGGCCTTAAGAAATAACTTGACCCTTATTCAGGCCAGAAAAATGGTTGGACAAAGAGACAACGGCGACCAAAGGCGGTATCGACGTCTTTATGGAGTCAACTTAAGACAAAGAAAAATATACGACCTAATTATTGATAATAACAGGCGAGGCATTGAGATTCTAAAAAAGAGGACTATTCAAATGCTGAGGAAGTTTCTAAAGAACAAAAGTAGAATGCCTAAAGCCAAGCTTTAAACGAAATTTTTATGTCTGAAGAAAAACAAGAAAATAAAAAAGAGGAGGAGAAAAGACAAATTCCCGACCTTAGGCCAGGGATGATTGTTCGGGTCCATCAAAAAATAAAAGAGTTGGACGCTAAAGGTAAACCTAAGGAGAGAACGCAGGTTTTTGAGGGTACGGTTATTGCTTGCCATGGCGGGAGAACGCCCGGAGCGACTTTTACTGTTCGAAAAATTGCCGCCGGCGGCGTGGGCGTGGAAAAAATTTACCCCTTACATTTGCCCAGTATTCTGAAAATAGAAATAGTCGGAAAATATAAAGTCAGAAGAGCCAAATTGTATTATTTGCGTCGCGGTTATGGGAAGAAAATGAAAGAGATAAAGTAGTGTCGCTGGTTCCAGGTTTATACAATTTTATAGTTTAGGGTTTCAAATTTATTTGGGCCCAGGTGGTGGAATTCGGTATACACAGCAGCTTGAGGAGCTGCGCTCATTTTGAGCGTGCGGGTTCAAGTCCCGCCCTGGGCACCACACCGTTGTAAATCAACGGGATTTCAAAATCACAATTTCTAAATCCTAAAAAATTCGAAATTCAAAGTGTCCAAAATTTGAAGAATTTAGAGTTTAGAGTTTTTTGTGCAAGGCATAAATCGCGGGAAAGGGGCCCGTGGTATACCGGTAACACGCTTCCATGGCATGGAAGAGTAAGGGGTTCGATTCCCCTCGGGTCCACC
>CAZMJP010000003.1:0-43206 GCA_964566895.1 uncultured Gammaproteobacteria bacterium | reverse complement strand
AAGACCAAAAGCGCGATGAGATTTTTTGGAACGAAACCTTAGCGCCGGATGAAATTAGCCGGCTTTTAGACTCGAAGGTTTTTACCAACGCAAAAAGAATTGATAAAACTGGTGAGTATGAATTTGATAAGTTTAAAATCGATGAGAATGGCGACATTAAAGACAATCTCATTATTAAAGGTAACAATCTTTTAGCTCTCCATTCTCTCAAAAAACGCTTCGCCGGAAGAGTAAAACTGATTTACATTGATCCACCGTATAATACTGGCGGAAGTTTGGAAACATTTACATACAACAACGCGTTCAATCATTCTACATGGTTGACATTTATAAAAAATCGCCTCGAAATCGCAAGGAGCCTTTTAGCGGAAGACGGATTTATTGCTATTGCCATAGACCATAATGAATTATTCTATCTGGGTGAAATAGCGGATGAGATATTTGGCAGAGATAACCGATTGGGCGTCGTTTGCGTTTTGACGAATCCTCGAGGAAGGCAGTTTACTAAGTTTTTTTCGGTAACGATTGATTTCATGTTGGTTTATGCCAAAAACAAAGAACATGCGAATTTTAATAAAGTAGCAATCAATATCGAGAAGAAGCAAACATTTAATCTTGAAGACGAGCAAGGAAAATACAGGTTAGAAAACTTCATAAGGTTGGCCAATATCGAAGAGAAGCTAAGAAACGAAAAAGAAAATTATTTCTATCCAATTTTCGTAAGTCCGGATTTGGAAGAAATTACTTTGGAGCAAAAAAGAAATTATGTAAAAGTTTTACCCGTAGTTAATGGGAAAGAAAAAGCCTGGCAACTAAAGAAAGATACTTTTGCGAAAAATTTAACAAGTGAGGATAGTGGCGAAGAATATATTGCCGCAAAAGACGAAAACGAAAACATTCAAATTTATAAGAAGTATAGAGAGCAGCAGATGTTAATTACGCATTGGTTTGATAAAAAATATAACGCCACATTCTACGGGACAAGATTAGTTGAGAAATTATTAGGGAGAAAATTACGGGTAAGTTTCCCGAAATCTCTTTATACGGTAGTTGATGTATTAAAAATCATGACGAAAAAGAATGATATAGTTTTAGATTTTTTTGCTGGCTCGGGCACAACCGGGCATGCAACACTGGAACTAAACAAGGAAGATGGCGGAAATAGAAAATTTATCCTAATTGAGCAACTCAGTGAGCATGTAAAAGATTGTAATGAGCGAATTTATAAATTTTTGAAAAATGAAAAAATTGAGACCGATTTTCTATATATGGAGCTAGCGAAATGGAATGAAAATTTTGTTGAGCAAGTAAAGAAAGCAAAAACCGCCGCAGAATTGCAGAAATTATGGGAGACAATGAAAGAAAAAGCGCGCTTGAGCTACAAAGTTGATATCGCCGTGTTTGATAAAGTCGCTAAAGATTTTGCCGATTTATCGCTTGAAAACCAAAAGAGATTCTTGCTTGAAGCGCTGAACAAAAACCATCTCTACATCAATTACAGCGAGATTGACGATGAGGAATATAGAATAAGCAAAGAAGAGAAGGCGCTGAACAAGGCGTTTTATGGCTGAAGATTTGACACCCTAACTTTAATTCGGTAAAATGACAATATGGTCAAATTAGTGAACCAGACAAAATTCGCCGCTAGAATAAAGGAGAAAAAACTCCCTGTTTTTACCGCGCGCGATGTTCGGGCGCTTTTCGGGCTTTCGGAAACGGCAGTTTCAAAATTGCTTCACCGCTACGCGCAACAACATTTTATACTCCGACTTAAGCGCGGTCTTTACGCTTTAGCCGATACTGAGCCGTCGGAATTATTCTTAGCCAATAAACTTTACGAACCGTCATATGTTTCCCGTGAATTCGCGCTTTCGTATCACCGCGTCATACCGGAGACGGTATATGAAATAACTTCCGTGACGCCCAAAGCCACGCGGCGATTTGAAAAGCTCGGCAAAATTTTTTCGTATCGAAAAATAAAAAAGGCGGCATTCACCGGTTATGAAACGGCGCGACAGGATAATTTAAGTTTCAGAATTGCCGATGCCGAAAAGGCGTTTGTGGATACCAATTATTTCCGTCTCCTTGACGGACTTAAGCCAATTTCGCGGTTTGATAAAGAAAAAATCAATCCAGCGAAAGCAGGACGCTACGTTTCACTTTTCCACAATGAAAAATTAACAAGCATCATAAAAACTACGCTCAAATGATTGCTAAAGAAACATTGCAAAAATTGGCAACACGGTATCAAACCGGCATATTCCCCAATATCGTGCGGGAGTATTTTCAGCACGTGTTTTTGAGCGAACTTTACAAACTTCCCGCAGCTAATAATTTACTTTTCAAGGGCGGCACGGCGTTGCGCATTATTTATGGCAGCCCGCGTTTTTCTGAAGATCTTGATTTTTCGGCGTTTAAAGTTGATGATCGTGAAATTAAAAAGTTTGTTGAAGATTTATTTCTGCGCGTGCTCGCGGAAATTGAATGGACGGGAATAAAAGTGGAAGTTGGTGAAAAATCCAACCAGACAAGCGGTGGCTATTTCGGCGTTGCAACTTTTACGATTTTAGACTTTCAACCTGTCGGGATGGAGATAAACATTTCGTCGAGAGACGGCAGAAAAATAGTGGAAGAGGTGGATAGTGTGGCGAACGATTTTGTACCGACGTACACCCTTTTACATTTGCCGCAGAACGAATTAGTAGAAGAAAAAATCTTCGGTGCGCTTTTAGAGCGTAAAAAACCGCGCGATTTTTATGACTTATACTTTATAATGCGCAAAAATATGCTCTCCGGCGAGCATAAAAAACGGTTGAAAGAAATAAAAGATATGATTATTGCAGATGCAAGAGTTATCGATTTCCGTGGCGAACTCAGCGCCTTTCTACCAGCCGACCAACAAGCAATCATACGCGATTTTCAACGCGCGCTGGGAGCGGAGATAAACAGGCAAATTACCTGATATGCTTTACAAAACCTTTAACGCCAACAAAGAATCGTTCGGACAGGATTTTTTTACTTCTCGGCTTGATGGCGAAGTAGTCCAAAATTTGAATCCAAAATTTGAGTTGCGAGAATACCAAAAGGAAGCGATTGGGCGCTTTGATTTTTATTTTGGCGGTTATCAACAAAGAAAATTTCCGGCGCAGATGCTTTTTCATATGGCAACCGGTAGCGGCAAAACTCTTATTATGGCCGCTAACATTTTACAACTTTATAAGCAGGGCTACCGGAATTTCATTTTTTTCGTAAATAGCACAAACATTATTGAAAAAACAAAAGACAATTTTTTAAATCCGCTTTCGGAAAAATATTTATTCGCGCCCAAAATCAAATTTGGAGAAAAAGAAGTTTTTGTAAAAGAAGTTAATAATTTTGAAGCGGCAAGTACGGAAGATATAAACATTCTTTTTGCTACTACATCACTTTTGCATATCCGCATAAACAATCCAAAAGAAAATGCTTTAACCGAAGAAGAATTTGAAGGAAAAGATATTGTTCTTATATCAGACGAAGCCCATCATGTACAAGCAATAACAAAGAATAAAAAAGAGGAAGAATTGGAAAAGACTTGGGAATACACGGTTTTGAAAAAGATTTTCGGGAAAAATCCGAAAAATATTTTGCTGGAATTTACCGCCACGATAGATTTAGGCAACGAAGATATCCGCAAAAAATACGAAGACAAAATTATTTATCAGTATGATTTAAAGCATTTCCGGCTAGATAAATATTCAAAGGAAATTGAAGTTTTGGAAGCGGATTTGGAGCCGGTGGACCGCGCTCTGCAAGCAGCGGTTTTAAGTCAATATCGTCGCAAAATCGCGGAAAAGCATAAATTACATCTAAAGCCGGTTTTGCTTTTTAAATCAAAAACAATTAAAGAGTCGGGAGAAAATTACTCCGCGTTTTTGGAAAAGATAAAGAACATATCAGCTCGCGATTTTGAAACGATAGCCGCGAGAGCTAAAGGAACAACCCTCGAGAAAGTTTTTGCTTATTTGGCGAAATCCGGCATAAGTTTTGAAAATCTTATTCAAGAATTACGAGAAGATTTTGCGGAAGAAAAATGCATGCTTTTGGACTCTGAAAACATTGATGAGGAAAGACAATTAAAGTTAAATTCCTTGGAAGATAAAAATAATGAAATAAGAGCGATTTTTGCCGTGAATATGTTAAATGAGGGCTGGGACGTGCTGAACTTATTTGATATTGTCCGGTTGTATGATACACGAGACGGCAGCTGGGTTCGCGGAAAATATAAGCCCGGCAATACCACAATGGGCGAAGCCCAGCTTATTGGTCGAGGAGCGCGATATTTTCCTTTTCGGCTGAACGATGCAGAAGATAAATACAAAAGAAAATTTGACGAAGACGTTGAAAACGAACTTCGGATTGTGGAAACGCTGCATTATCATAGTGCCCACAATCCGAAATATATTGAGGAAATTAAGAGTACGCTAACAGAACTCGGAATTATACCGGAAAAGCACGTTCAGGTGAGTTTGTTCATCAAGCCGGAATTCAAAAAGACCGAATTTTGGAAAAAGGGCGTAGTGTTTATAAATGATCGGGTGGAAAATCAGCGAGAAGAGATATTTAGTTTGGCAAATGCCAAAATTGAGACAAATTATAAATGGCGATTAAAAACCGGGGAATTAACGGAAATCGCCATTCTAGACGAAGGCGAAGCCAGCGGAAAAAACAAAACAAACGGAACGGTAAGGAAAACATTTAAATTTTCTGATTTCGGAGAGAATATATTAAGAGGAGCTTTGGATAAAATTGAATTCTTTAAATTTGATAATCTCAAAAAATATTTTCCACACATAAAATCGGTACGTGAATTTATAACATCGCTGGAATACTTAGGCGGAATTGATATTGAGATTTCCGGACCGAAAGGAAAAGTTAATGGATTGACGGCGCAAGAAAAAATCGAATCGGCTTTGTTTGTTATTAAAACCATATCTGAACAGGCAAGAACGAAAACAGCGGATTTTGTGGGAACTAATTTGTTTAAGGCGAAAATGCTGAAAGAAGTTTTTTACGACAAGAAAATTAAGATCGATAAGGATGAAGTAGATAGTAAAAAATTGGAAGATGTTAATTTGGCAGATAGAGATTGGTACGCACAGACAGAATTTTATGGTACCGACGAAGAGCAAAACTTCATCAGTTTTATTGACGGGTTTATAGAAAAATTAAGACAAAAATATTCAGATATCGCTTTATTGCGCAACGAAAAATTTTTTCAGGTTTTCGGCTTTGAAGACGGAGGGGTTTTTGAGCCGGACTTTATTATGCTCTTGAAAAGAAGAAATCATGTCGTAAGTATTTATCAAATTTTCATTGAACCAAAAGGAAATCAATTTAAAGATAGAAAGGGTAAGTTTGAAGATTCTAAAGAGGGTTGGAAGCAAAAGTTTTTGCTGGAATTGGAAACTAAAGCGGATACAGATTTTAAATTAGAAAATACGAACTTTAAGTTAATCGGATTGCCATTTTATAATGAACAGTTGAAGAGAGAATTTGAAGAAGCGTTAGAAAGTAAAATCCTTGGTTAAAAATTTGCGGCGTGCCCCGCAAAGCGGGGCACGAAATTCGGCGGCGGAATTGACAGAATGTGACAGGGTCGGCCCCTGCAAATAAATAGTTTGGGAACTTAGTTCCTAAATATTTTTAAAATTTTTATGAGGTAAAAAATATGCAAACTACAAAAATAGCCTTATTTAAAGGCAGAAAAATTAGAAAAATTATTTACCAAAATGAATGGTGGTTTGTGGTAGAAGATGTAGTTTTGGCGTTGATTGATTCAAATGATCCTAAACAGTATATTCAGCGCATGAAACAGCGGGATACAGAGCTATCTAAAGGGTGGGTACAAATTGTACATACCCTTGAAGTGTTGACAGAAGGGGGAAAACAAAAAATGCTTTGCGCTAATACAGAGGGTATTTTTCGCATAATTCAATCAATTCCTTCTCCCAAAGCTGAGCCATTTAAACGTTGGTTGGCAAAGGTTGGCTATGAGAGGGTGCAGGAAATTGAAAATCCAGAATTAGCAACTAAACGAACCAGAATTCTTTATAAACTCAAAGGTTATTCTGATAATTGGATTGAAAAAAGAATGCGCGGAATTACCATTCGTGAAGAATTGACGGATGAGTGGCAAAAAAGAGGCGCAAAGGAGCAAAGGGATTATGAAATTTTAACCGCGGAAATTTCAAAGGCTACTTTTGGGATAACACCGTTGGAATATAAGAAATTAAAGAGATTGAAAAGAGAAAATTTGCGCGACCATATGAATGACCTGGAATTGATATTTACTATGTTAGGAGAAAGAGCTACTACTGAAATTCATCGCAATGAAGATTCACAAGGCATGCCCAAATTAAGATCGGATGCCAAAACTGGCGGAGATATTGCCGGCGGCGCAAGAAAAAATTTAGAAAAACGGCTAAGGCGTTCAATTGTTTCAAGAGAAAATTATCTAAAGAAACCAGAAAACCGAAAGAAATTGAAATAAGGATATCCAAGTTTTTATTAGTAGAGTTTGGGAACTAAATTCCCAAAACGTGACAAGGACTGAAAAGGGGACTGTCCCCAGAAAATGGCGCTCTTTGCAAGAATTTATTGACGGAAAGCCTAAAGAAAATGAGTTAGGTTGGGTTAAAATAAGGAAGAAGGTATTATACTAAAGTTATGTTGGAACTAACTGACCAAAATTTTGAGGAGACTATTCAAAATAGCCAAAAACCAGTTTTGGTTGACTTTTGGGCGGAATGGTGCGCGCCTTGTTTTGTCTTGGGCCCGATTTTGGAAAAGGTAGCTGAAGAATATAATGATAAATTTACTCTTGCCAAGGTCAATTTAGATGTCGCTCCTCAAGTCTCTCGACAATACGGGATTGAGAGAATTCCCACCGTTATTTTGTTTAAAGAGGGAAAGCCGGTCAGCGAATTCATCGGAGTAAGAGCCGAACCAGTGATAAAAGAGTTTTTAGATGAAGCGCTGAGCGGCGGTTTAAAGACGGAAATCCCAGCCGAGATGGTAGAGTTGATAAAAAATTATCAAGATTACGCTGAAAAAAACGGGTTTAAATTAAATCCTGACAGGGAAGCCGTAGAAAGATTAATTAAGGGACTATTGGAGAACGAAAAGAAATACGGAGCCAGATATTGTCCTTGTCGAAGAGTAAGCGGCGGTTTAGAAGAAGACAGACCTAAAATTTGTCCTTGCCAATGGCACAAAGAAGAAATTGAAAAAGACGGCCATTGTTTTTGCGGATTATTTTATAAATAATATTTTCATAAAGATTGCCATTTGAGATGTGGGCGATTGAAACAAAAAATTTAACTAATTTGAAAAATTTATTGAAAAAGAGAAAGGGGCTCTTAAGTAAGAGTCCCTTTGTATTTTGGCGCCAAGCAATCTATGAGATATGAGGGATATTATGTGGCCTGAACGGGGGTGTTCAGGGAGACAGACCGGGCGGTCTGTTTTGCTTAGCGCCAGATTAAACCTCCTTAAACGTCAGTATAATAATTTTAAAATAAAAGGTCAAGAGATTATTGGTTATTTTGTATATTTATGTTATAATTATTCCTTATGAATATTCTAATTTGGATTATCATTTCCGCTTTTGTCGTAAGCTTGGCCGCCTGGACAGGAGCAATTACTTTGATTTTTAAAGAAGAAATTCTTAAAAAATTACTTCTTCCTTTAGTGGCTTTTTCCGCCGGTTCGTTAATTGGCGGCGCTTTTTTACACTTAATTCCCGAAGCCCTGGAGAAAAAAACGTCTTTAAATGTTTTTGTTTGGGTTTTGGTTGGATTTTCAATTTTCTTTTTAATGGAGCAATTTTTACACTGGCATCACTGTCATCGGGTTCCTTCCGAGCATAAAAAACCCGTTACCTATTTAATACTTTTATCTGACGGCATCCACAATTTTATTGACGGATTAATTATCGCCGGTTCTTTTTTAGTTGACGTAAAAGTGGGAATAGTCACTTGGTTGATTTGTTTAGCCCATGAAATTCCTCAAGAAATAGGAGATTTTGGCATCTTGGTTCATGGAGGTTGGGGAAAATATAGGGCTTTACTGGTTAATTTCATTTCCGCCCTGGCCATTATTCCCGGAGGACTTTTAGTTTATTTCGTTTCTCATGAGATTGATATTACATTTTTGCTTTCTTTTGCCGCCGGCAATTTCATTTACATCGCTGCCTCTGATTTGGTTCCGGAAATAAAGGACCACCATGATTTAAAGAGAAATGTAATCCATTTTATTTCTTTTATTATCGGCATTGTATTAATTCTCTTTATGAAAGTCATTTTTGAAACATAACCTTTTATGAACACTTCCGACCAGCAATTAGTAATCAGTTATTTAAAAAGAGGAGAAGAAAATTTATTGAAAATCTTAATTAAAAAATATCTCAAGCCGATTTATAATTTTGTTTACCAATACGTCAATAACCCCTTAGAGACCCAAGACGTTACCAGGAAGCTTTTATCAAAGCCTGGCGTCATTTGAGAAGATTTAACCAAAAAAAGAATTTCAAAACCTGGCTTTTCCAGATTGCTAAAAGAGATTGCCGAAATTTTATCCGCGCCGTTAAACACAGTTAAAAGTCGGCATTGTCGGACTTTTATTTTTATCTTGCTTGCTTGACAGATTTTGATTTTTGTTTTATAATTTAATTATCAGAAAGCTCCCCCTAAGGAGTTTTTTGGTTCAAGGTCGATCTTTAACAAACTAAAGCAGAAAAGAGGTGCGCCTATGATTTTATTCTTCATCGGTCTTTTGGAGATGGTCATTGTTACCGCTTGGACCAAGGTGGTAACCAGAACAAAGATTATAGCGAGTGGGGTGATTACTTTGATTAACATCCTGATTTGGTACTATGTTTTGGAGACAATTGTTAAAGATATTAACAATTGGCGCTTGGTTCTCTTGTATGCTTTTGGTTGCGCTCTGGGAACAATGCTCGCCACGCTTTATTTTGCCAATGACGAGAGGAAACAGAGCAAAGAAGTAACAGGCCAAGATTTTTAAACCATTTTGGTCTTTGCAACTATGACACCAGAAGGTCCATCGCCGAACGGTCACCAGACAATCGGCGGCTAAAATCGCTTTTCCGAACAGGGGAAGCGATTTTAGTTTTTCTGTCTTAAAATTAAACCCCGCATCCATTTTTGGCGCGGGGTTCTTGATATTGACTAACTTTCAATGAGAGAGAATTCCCGGGCGAGCGCTTCCGCTGTTCTGACACATTCGTCTTTTCTTACCACTATCAGGATGGAAGTTCCCGATGAGGTCACCGATTCATATTTTATTTGCGCTTGTTCCAGAGATTTAATGACGCGATAGACGTAACCAGGTTGCTCTTTCATCATTGAGTCGACCAAGGTTAGTCCAGCTACCTCCCTAATTTCCGTTTTTATTTCCGGCTGTTTTAGCTTTTCAAGGTCAGCCAGAACGTAGTTCAGGTCGGTCGGCGAGCAAAACAGGGAAACTTTGTTTTGCTCGCGGATGTCCGCGTCAATGATATTGATTTCTTTAATCGAGGCGAGCATCTCTCCGCTGGTGCAAGCGGAAGGGAAGTGTATTTTAACCAACATCACCCGTTGTTGGATAGCCAAACCGGCTTGTCCCCAAATTGTTTCTATGGGCGGATGCCTCATTCGACCGACTAAAGTTCCTCCGTCAGATTCCCCCAGACTCGGGCTTAAACGGACTTCTATAGTGACGTCCTTGTCTGCGGCTGTTTTAACTGCTTGGTCCATTAAGACGCCCGCGCCGGCGCTGGAAAGACGAATCATCTGGTCGTATCCGACTTCTTTGAACTTCTTCGCTCCGGGGACGATTCTGGGGTCAACCGCGTAGACGCCGTCTACATCAGTGTGGATTTTACAATATTTATTTCCTAAAGAGGAAGCTAAGGCAATAGCTGTTTTGTCAGAGCCTCCTCTTCCCAGGGCGACGACTTCGTCTGTTCCTTTGATAATTCCTTGAAAACCGGGAACCACAATTACCGGATATTCTTTAAACAGTTTTTTTATCTTTCCGATATTTTTAATGGAAAGAATTTTGGCGTTGCCATATTTTTCATTGGTTTCAACGCCTATCTGTAAACTGTTCACTGAGATGGCTTTTACCCCGATACTGTTAAGGGCTAAAGCCATTAAAGGGGAGGTTTTTCTCTCTCCGCTTGTCATAAGAAGGTCAAATTCCCGAGGGGTGGGAATGGATTTTTCACATACCTCCCAGGCAAGTTGTTGCAGTTCGTCGGTTTCTTTTCCCATTGCCGAAACAACTATTATAGACTTAATTTTTCCCCCTGATAGTTGTTTTTTAACGTAGAGGGCGATTTTTTTGATTTTCTCGGAGGTTGCCACTGAAGTTCCCCCGAATTTCTCAACGATAATTTTTTCTCTCATTTTTCTCCTTTTTTTTGTTTTGTTGTAATGTGCCTTTTATTATTAAGACTATTATTAAGACTTGTGAAAATTTGTCAAGACGGTCTTCTTGATTTTTCAGATGTTTTTTGGTAATCTTTATTAAAGATTATCTTTAAGAGAAAATTATGAAACAAATATATAATTCAAAAAAGAACGGACCGATAACGGTCAAAAAATTTTTTGGGCGGTATGCCATAAAAGCCGGCGGTTGTTACCAATCCGGAGTTTATGTTAATAACTTATGGCGCAAGGTGTTGAAAAGAGTGTCGGGCGGGATTAAAATTAAGAGCGTTTTGCTTTTAGGTTTGGGAGGCGGCGGAGTAATTAAAGGAATCAGAAAGCGCTTTGGTCAGGTTGAGATTATTGCTATTGAACACGACCCGGTAATGGTTGAGATAGCCAAAAAAACTTATTTAAGAAAAACAGAAAAAATAAAGATAATTTTGGAAGACGCAGTTAAAGTAATAGGCGGCCTGGAACAGAAATTTGACGTTATCTTAGTTGACCTTTTTAAAGGTAAAACGCCGGCTGAGGTTCTGAAATCAGAAGATTTCATTGAGGACATCCAAAAGATTTTAAATAAAAACGGGTATTTATTGGTTAATTTTTATTTAGACGAGAAAACATTAAGACCGATTTTTGGCCGTTATTTTTTTCAAGAGTTAGGCTTGCGATATTGGGCCAACAAAATGGCGATTTATCGGCATTTTGGGCAGGGTAAAGTCGGCGACCCCTTGCCCAAAGGATTTTTATTTAGGGAACAATCATTAGATTATTTAAAGGCAATTGCTTATCAGCCGGAGCGAAAGCAATTTGTTGTTAGCGGCTGCAATTTCGCGGTTAAGCGTCGAATCGGCCCGATTTGTTTTGAAAATTATTTTGGGGACGAAGAACCGAGAACCGGAGAGATAAGCGGGTTGAAGATTGTCAGTTGGCAGCCATTGACCAAGACGGGCAAACCCAAGGGTTGGCATAGAAATTATTTGGTCGGCAAGCCTCGTCAGAGCGGGATTATTTATTTAAACAATAATCAGCAGTATTTTAAAGATTGGGATGGACACGCCCAAAGGCACAGAAGAAAATGGTTGAAGGACCAAAATCATAGAATTGAGAAAATTGACTATCCGGAATTTAAGGAGATTTACCAGAAAGTGAAGCCGTTGGGGTGGATTTTGCGTCAAGGTTTTTTAAAGATTTTGGAGCATCATTTTAAGTTTCATCCGGATAAAATCAGTATTTTCGCCGGACGAGAGACGAATTCAAAAAAGATTATCGGCGCTTTAGTCGTGGTTGATTATGAAGATATTTCCCAGTCAAATCATTTGATTTCTTTTATTGACCGCGAGGCGGGAAGAACGTCGGTCGGCGTCGGGTTGATCGATTATTGGCATCAATATTGTTTGGAGAAAAAAATCAGATTTTTGAATTTCGGCATCGTCTGGAGAAGGGGCGACCCGAAATCTTGGCGCGGTTATTCACGATTCAAAAAACAATTTAATTTATATTTATTGAATTATCCGCGAAGTTTGGTTAGAATCTTCTGGCCAAAAACAAAGGAGTTTGTTTCTTCGGAGAAATAATTTTATGGACTATTTTAATCAGCAATCCGACCAAGAGCTTATAGAAAGCTATTTTAAGGGCGAGGAAAAGTCGCTGGAGATTTTAATTAAACGATATTTAAAACCTATTTACAATTTTGTTTATCAATATGTAAGCAATTCTCAAGACACGGAAGATATTACCCAAGATGTTTTTATAAAGATTTGGCGCAATTTTAGAAAATTTGACCGGAATAGAAATTTTAAGACCTGGATTTTTTCCATTGCCAAAAATACTTGTTTCGACTGGTTAAAAAAGAAAAAACCGATTGTTTTTTCTATGTTTGATACCGAAGAAGGTAAAAATATATTAAGCGAGACGTTAATTGACCCTTCTCCGCTTCCCGACGAATTGGCGGAGAGAGCGGATATCTCCGAGATGTTAGGTAAAGCAATAAAAAAACTTCCACCTCCTTATCGTTTAGTTTTGATTCTTCGGCAGAGGTATTCTTTTACTTTTTGCGAAATAGCCGAAATTTTAAAAGAACCTATTGATACAGTTAAAACCCGTTATCGGCGGGGGACAGAGGTTTTAAAGAAAATTTTCCAAAATAAGTGAACCCTACTCTAAAGTCCTTGTCGGGGTGAACCAAAACAACTTGTTTAATCGTATTAATATTATATGGGTACGGGTCAAGTGAAAATAGATGAATTTTTTTCGCAGTTGGAACTTGCGGAACCTCCGGAAGGTCTTTTTGATAAGATTACTTTTGAAATTAGAAAACAAAAAAGTCGCTATAGAAGAAAATTGGTTTTGGAACTTTTATTTCTTTTGATTATTTCTTTTATTTCAGTGCCTTTTTCCTGGATATTGTTTATAAATCAGGCGAGGGATTCCGGCATTGTTTATTTTATTTCGGCCGCGGTCAATGATTTGACCGTTTTTTTCGCTCTTTGGCGCGATTTCGGTTTGGTTATTGTCGATTCGCTGCCTATCGGGGGCATAACGGCCGTCTTATTAAGTTTGGCAATTTTTCTTTTTACGCTTCGGTTGTTTTTATATAAAAAGAGATTTTTATTCGGCTGTTTGGCGCATAAATACGGGGGTTAGCTAATTGATTAAAATCAAAGGTCGAGAAAGTTTGGAAATATTATAATACTATCTTGTCTTGTCGGCGTAAATTGACACATAGGCCTGCCGATAGGCGCCAATCTAAATGTTGATTTACGCAGGGGGAACGCGGGCTAAAGATTATAAATATATGTTTACTAACAAAAAGAAAACGGGCGTTATTTTATTAATTATCGTTTCGTTTATCGTCGGCGGGGTTATCTTTAACGCCCATCAAGTTAACGCATTTGGAAAGACGCGGATAGAGGGGTTTTTTAGGGGCGGCTGCGATTTAAGCGAATTGGAAAAAGATTCGCCCGAATGGCGGGCGAAATTAGACCAGCGTAAAGCCGAAATAGAGGCAAAAATAAAAGAACAAAAAACACGGATGGAAGAATGGGAGACGATGACGCCGGAGCAAAGAAAAACGAAAATAGAAGAAATGAAGGCGAGTATGCCGGAAGGCGGTAGGGGGCGGGTTGGTTCTTTTCCGGGAATTGGTGGACAAAAAAGACGCGGTTTCGGACCCGAAGGTTTTGTCGATAAAACCGATTACGAGGTGGTTAATCTGGCGAACGGAGTGCAGATAACAATTACTTCAAATGACGCTGATGTGGTGGCGAAACTTCAAGAAAGGGCCGCACAATTCAGTGGTTTAAACAGATAACAATATCTTAAGTTTATTATGTGGCGGTCTGCTCCGTCCCGCGTCCTGAAACGGAACGGGGCAAACCGCTAAATTTTGTTTTATATTATATGGTTAAAGATGAAGAAAAAAAATTGTCGGACGGCGGAACGACCGAAAAAAGAAAACAAAGAGATGTCTGGTGCAAAGTTTTTAAATGGGTTGGTGTCGGTTTAGTGGCGGCCACGGTTGTTTTTCTAATTTTCGGCATCGGCGTAATTATCGGCGAAAAAAGGGCGGGATTTTCTTACCGTTGGGCCGAGAATTATCACAGGAATTTTGCCGGACCAAAAGGAGGATTCTTCGGAGATTGGCGCGATTTTGGCAAAGGAGGTTTCATCTCCGGACACGGCACTTTCGGTTTAATTATTAAGATTAACAGCGACAGTTTAGTGGTTAAGGGGGCGGGGGATATGGAAAGAATCGTTTTAATAGCCGAGACGACAAAAATTCTTTCCGGCCGAAAAGAAATTAAAGCCGCTGATTTAAAAATTGACAACAAGGTCGTTGTTGTTGGTCCGCAGAACGAACAGGGGCAAATCGAAGCCCGTCTTATTCGTCTTTTTGACCCCGGAGAAGAGAAGACGATTCCTCCAGTCCCTCCAGCCCCGGCTCCGAAACCGTTTATTCCGTTTTTTTAATTTCAGAAAAGGAGATGAGTTCCGGCTTTTAATTTAAGTGGATTTTATTATTTGCGTTATGCTTAAAAAAATATCAAAGAAAAAAATCGTTTTTTTGATTTTTATTATTTTGGTTGTTGCCGCTTATTTTGTTTATCGTTCCCTTAAGAATAAAAATAAGGAAATGGTCACTTATGAAATCGCGACAATTGGAAGGGGAACGTTGGTTGTTTCTGTTTCCGGCAGCGGACAGGTTAACGCCTTAAACCAAATTGACGTCAAACCAAAAGGGGTTTCTGGAGATGTTGTCTCTATTGAAATAAAGCAGGGGCAAACAGTAAAAGCCAACGACATTCTTGTTGTCCTGGATACCACCGATGCCCAAAAAGCGATGGACGACGCCGAAACAAGTTTGGAAACAGCAAACCTTCAATTGGAAGAATTATTAAGTCCACCCGATGAATTAACCGTATTTCAAGCCGAAGATTCGCTGACTCAAGCCAAGAATTCTTTGACCAAATTGAAACTCAATCAGAAAGACAATTATCAAAAAGCTCTACAAGTAAAGCAAAAAGCCATTGATGATGTTACTAGTGGTTATGAGGACGCTTTTAACACCGTGGAGACCGTTTTTTTTAACGCCCCGACCGTGATGACCGCTTTGTGGGAAATCCTCTATGATGATACGATTAATAAAAATCAATTAAATGTCGGCGTTTACGAAGGCTATGATTATAGCGGCAGTGATCAGATGGCGTCTTTAATTGAGGACGCCAAAGACGATTACGGAATCGCCGAAACCAAATACACTCCAAATTTGGCGAGTTACAAAAAAACAAGTCGGTATGCTTCCCAGTCGGAAATTGAACTTCTTTTAAGCGAGACCTTAGAGACAGTAAAGGCGATTGCCCAGGCGATTAAGAGTGAAAAAAACGTCATTGACTACGCGGTTGATTACCTTCAGAAAAAAGGCTTTAGAACGCCGACGACTATCAGCGCTTACCAATCAAGTCTAAGCAGTTATTTGACTCAAATCAATACTTATTATTCAAATCTTTTAAGTCGCCAACAAGCGATTAAAAATAGTCAAGACGCTTTAATTAATGCCGAAAGAGATTTGACGCAAATGCAGGAGGAACAGCCGCTTGATTTGGCGGCGGCCGAGAGAAGCGTGGAAGAAAAAGAAAAAAAATTGGCCGATTTATTGGCGG
The DNA here is from genome assembly GCA_964566895.1 of uncultured Gammaproteobacteria bacterium. GTDB lineage: Bacteria > Patescibacteriota > Patescibacteriia > UBA2591 > UBA6264 > CAZMJP01. The sequence continues at coordinate 27,572 of CAZMJP010000003.1, read as the reverse complement.
GAGCGGACGACCTTGACATTCGCGCTCAAAAAATAACCGTTAAACAAAAAGAAGATGCGTTGGCGCAGGCGAAAAAAAATCTAGCCAATTATTTTATCAGGGCTTCTTTTGACGGCGTGGTTGCCGACATAGGGGTGAAAGAAAACGATTCGGTTTCCTCGGGAACGGCGCTTTTAACTTTGATAACGCCGCAAAAAATAGTTAAGGCCTCTTTTAATGAGATTGATGTGGCTCAGATTAAAGTGGGACAGAAAGCGACCGTAACTTTTGACGCAGCTGAGGATTTAACCGTTGCTGGAGAGGTGGTGGAAATTGACACTGTCGGCGCGGTTTCCCAGGGCGTGGTGACCTATAATATTAAAGTCGCTTTTGATACCCAAGATGAGAGAGTAAAACCCGGGATGAGCGCTTCAGTGAGCGTCATCACCAATGTCAGGCAGGATATTTTATTAGTTCCCAATGCGGCCGTTAAAGGGCAGGGCGAAATGCAATACGTGGAAATTTTGAACGAGGGGAATGTTTTACGTCAGCCGATTGGGGTCGGCGTTTCAAATGATTTATTTAGCGAAGTAATCGACGGAATTGAAGAAGGCGCCCAGGTCATTACCGGACAAAATTCTTCTTCGTCAACTTCATCGTCGGGAAAATCTTCTTCCGGCTCGAGAAACGGTATGCCGTCGGGCGGAGGAATGGAATTTATGCGCATAATGCGTTAATTTTGGGTATGATTGAGTGCCGGAGAATTAAAAAAATTTATAAGAGCGGCTATTCAGACGCTACGGGCCGGGAGATAGAAACAAAAGCGCTTAAGGACGTTTCTTTTTCTATAACGGACGGGGAGTTCGTCGCCATTATCGGCGCGTCTGGTTCGGGTAAGTCGACTTTGATGCATATTTTGGGAGCATTGGATACACCAACTAGCGGCGAATATTTATTGGACGGCGATGACGTTTCTAAATTCAACGATAACCAACTGGCCGATATTCGCAAGAATAAAATCGGCTTTATTTTTCAGTCGTTTAATCTTTTGCCCCGGGCGACCGTTTTAAGGAATGTTTCTCTACCCTTGGTTTATGCCGAGACGATTAGAAGTAAGCGGCAGAAAATAGCCGAGAAAGCCCTAAGAGATGTAGGGTTTGATGAGTCCCATTTTGAGCATCTTTCAAATCAGTTATCCGGAGGACAAATGCAAAGAGTGGCGATTGCCCGGGCTTTGGTCAATAATCCGAGCATTATTTTAGCCGATGAGCCGACCGGGAACCTGGACAGCAAGACTGGAGAAATTGTTTTGGAGACTTTTAAAAAATTAAATAAAGAAGGTCGAACCATCGTTTTAATTACCCACGAACGGTATATCGCCGAACATACAGGTAGGGTGATTACTCTTAAAGACGGCGAGATTGTTGAAGACACGTCCAATCGTTATTCCAAAACGGTCAGAGAAATCAGGGAATAGAGGGAAGAGGTTAAAAAACCTTAAACTCTAAACCTTAAACTTTAAATCTTAAATCTAAAATTCATTGTAGATTTTTATGTTACTTGTTGATTTAATTGAAGAGACGTTTTTTGCGGTTTTGGCGAACAAAGCCCGGTCCGGTTTGACCGTTTTAGGTATTGTGATTGGTATTGGCTCGGTGGTGACAATGGTTGCTATTGGTCAGGGGGCGACAAGCGACATCTCAAAAAACATTCAATCTTTGGGTTCGAATTTGCTTGTGGTAATGCCCGGGTCGCAAAGGGGCGTCGGGTCGCAGGTTCGTGGCGGTATGGGGTCAGCCACCACCTTAGTGGTTGCCGACGCCGAGGCGATTGCCAAAGAAATCGCTTATGTGGAAGTCGTGGCGCCGGAAGTTTCCGTAAGAAAGCAGGTCGTCTTCAAAAGTAATAATACGAACACGAGCATTCGCGGCGTCACGCCCGATTATGCCAGAGTAAAAAATATTGAGATAGAAACGGGAAATTTTATTTCTGCCCAAAATGTGGACAAGAATTCGAAGGTCGCGGTTTTGGGTCCGACAACCAGAGATGATTTATTCGGCGAGAGCGCGAATCCGGTCGGACAAAAAGTTAAAATTGAAAAAATGGAATTTACAATCATCGGGGTGACAAAATCCAAAGGAGGGACGGGCTTTGGCAGTTCCGACGACCTTGTTTATCTACCCCTTAGCACAACTCAACGTTATTTGACCGGCAGCGATTCGGTGAGCGATATTAATATTCAGGTTGAAAAAGAAAATTTTATGTCTTTGGTGCAAGAGGAGATTACGAGTTTATTGTTGAAAAGACACAATATCGCCGACCCCTTAAATGCGGATTTCAATATTATGAATCAGGTGGACATTATGGAAACAATGTCTGACGTTTCCAAAACTTTAACCCTGCTTTTAGGAGCGATTGCCGGTATTTCTTTGGTTGTCGGCGGCATTGGGATAATGAATATGATGTTGACCACGGTAACCGAGAGAACCAGGGAAATCGGTTTGCGTAAATCACTGGGCGCAAAAAATAAGGATATAACTTTTCAATTTTTAGCCGAATCCGTCACCCTGACCTTTGTCGGCGGTCTTGTCGGAATTATTTTAGGTTGGGGGGCTTCGGTTTTGGTGACGAAATTCAGCGGGACAACTACTTCCGTGACCACCTGGTCTATTTTTTTGGCTTTCGGGGTTTCGGCGGCCATTGGCATTATTTTCGGTTATTATCCGGCGCGTAAAGCCGCTAATCTCAATCCGATTGAGGCCCTGAGATACGAGTAATTAAAATTTTCAATTTTCAATTTTTCCACCAAAGGTGGATAGATAATTTTTAATAACCAATTTTAAATTTTCAATTATTAAAGTTATGAAAAAATTATTACCGATTTTTATTATTGTGATTTTAGCGGCGGTCGGGGCATCGTTTTACGGCGGGATGAAGTACAGCGAGAGCAAGAACCCTTTTCAAAATTTTCAAGGGTTGTCTTCGGAACAGCGCCAGCAGTTTGTTAATCGGAGTGGTGAAAAAAAATTTGCCGGTGATTTCAGGCCAACGGCCGGGACAGCGTTTTTAAACGGCGAAATCATAAATAAAGACGAAAATTCTTTGACCCTCAAACTGGGCGATGGCGGGTCAAGAATCGTGTTTTTTTCCAATGCTACGGATATCAGGGAATTCGTCAAAAGTTCGCCGGCTGACGTTAAGATTGGCGACCAAATTTCGGTTAGCGGAGAAAAAAACTCCGACGGCAGCTATACGGCAGAAGTTATTCAAATAAGCCGGGAGTGAATCCGTCGTTAAAAATTTTTTAAGCGGCGGTTTTTGATAAAAAGGTTTAGAGTAGATAATTTTGGGAGAAATCGGGAGATATGATGTTATATTTCCTTTCTTTTAATCTGAAAAAAATCATTTAGGGCTTCTCACTTGACAAGGTGGGGTTTTATTTTTTTATAAAGTACTATATAATATATAATATATTTGTTAGAAAAGGTCGAAAAATTAATCTGAGAGAATTTTTTAAAATTAACACCTATGGCTGCAAAGAAAAAAAAGAAACAACCGAGGAGACGAGTTGCCAAAAAGAAAACACGCAAAGGTAGATGTAAAAAGTAAAGAACCTCGGTTCTATCAAAATAAAAGTCCACTCTCGAGTTTAAACTGAAGAGCGGGCTTTTATTTTAATCGGGTTTGTCTTGACGAAATTAATCTTAAAAGGTTAGAATTAGAATAAGATGAGAAATCAAAGACAATCATTAATCAAAGATAACGTCGATTTGCCGCGTTGTTCTTTGTTTATTTTTATTGCCGCCTCAATAATTATTTTTGCGCTGATTATTATCAGCGGAACCATTATTACAACCAATGGTCGCAGAAACCCGGGAGCCGGAGATGGCGTTTTTTTAAATGATGAGAGCAAATTTAAGGTTAAAGAACATCTAATAAGTTCTGGCGAAGTATTTTCCAATCTGGCGGTCGGCTTGGGTTTAACCGACAAGGAAGTTCAGGAAATCATCCAAGCATCAGAACGGGTTTATGATTTAGCTCAAATCAGAGCCGGGAATAGGATTGAGTCTTCTTTTGATTTGCAAACCAATGAATTTAAAAAAATGATTTACAACATTGATGAAGATAATTATTTAGTTATTGAAAAAACAGAAAATGGGATTAGCGCCCAAAAAATAAAAAACAAATATGATATAGAGTTAACCCGAGATTCAGGTATAGTTAAAGATTCGCTTTATTTAACCGGCCAAAACCTGGGGTTGAAAGACAAGACGATTATGGAAATGGCCGATATATTTGCTTGGGATATTGATTTTGGGCTTGAAGTTAGAGAAGGAGACGAGTTTGAACTTCTGTATGAAAAAAGATCTTTAAACGGCGAGGAGGTCAGCCCTGGGAGAATTTTAGCGGCTCGTTATCAAAATCAAGATAAAAACCATTGGGCGATTTATTATAAAGATCCCGAGGGGAGAGAGGACTATTATGATTTAGAGGGGAATTGTTTAAGAAGGCAATTTTTAAAGGCGCCGATTAATTATCGCTATATCAGTTCTAGCTATAGTTTAAAACGTCTTCATCCCGTTTGGAACATCTATACCACCCATCGCGCCATTGATTATGTTGCGGCGTGCGGCACGCCTGTCTCCGCCGCTGGAGACGGAACAGTTATATTTGTCGGTTGGAAAAATAACGTTTACGGTAAAACAGTAGAAATTCGTCATAATGGAGTTTATACCACTCGTTATTCTCATTTATCAGCTTATGGTAAGGATATAAAATATGGAGTAAGAGTGACCCAAGGGCAGATTGTCGGTTTTGTCGGCATTACCGGCACTTCCACCGGCTGTCATTTAGATTATGCAATGACGAAATACAGCCAACTGATTAATCCTTTGACCCAAAATTTCGAACGTTCAGAACCGATCAAAGATTTATATCGCGAGGATTTCGAATTTCATCAACAGACGTTATTGGAATTTTTAAGCCAACAAGAGGCAGAGTAGTTTTCCACAGCAATGTCTATCTATCTTGCTTAAAATACAATTTTTGCTATAATTACGTCTATAAATAAAAAAATAATCAATTTATTACTATGCAAGCTTATTGCGTAAAATGTAAAGAGAAAAGAGACATGCAGGACGAGAAAGAAATCATTATGAAAGGCAAGGGTGGGACAAAGCGCAAAGCCGCCAAAGGCATTTGCCCGGTTTGCGGCACAAAGATGTTCAGGATTATGGGCAAAGTCTAAACTCTCTTCACGACCAAAATTTTTCGTTTTTTTAATACTTCCTTTTAAATAAATTCCGTTGAGAGGAGGAGAGGTTTATAATTTACTCCCCAAAACGGGATTAATCTACAAGGACAGATTTTTTATATAGAATTAAATATAACGGTATTTCATGAATAATATTGAAGTTGCCCATTTTTTAAGCCAAATAGCCGATATTTTAGAAATTACCGGCGCCAACCAGTTTAGAGTAATTGCTTATCGTCGGTCATCTCAGGTAATTGAAACTTTATCTAAAGATATTAATCAAATTTATCAGCAAAACGCTTTAGAGCAAATACCCGGAGTGGGCAAGGGGATTGCTGATATAATCAAAGATTTAATTGAGACTGGGAAATGTAAAGAACTCGAAAAATTGAAAAAGAGAATTCCCTTGAGCGTTTTAGAATTCTTAAAAATTGAAGGATTAGGTCCCAAAAAAGTAAAATTGTTTTATCAGAAATTTGGAGTTAAGACAATTCCTCAATTAGGGAGATTGGTTAAATCGCATAAGCTTTTGAAATTAAAAGGGTGGAAAGAAAAGAGCGAAGAGAACATTTTACGCGGCCTTGCTCTTTATAAACGGTTTAGTCGGCGCTTCACCTTGGGCGAAGCTTATTTTTTATCTCAAGATATTTTAAAAAGATTAAAACAATCAAAATTCGTTGATTGGGTTGAAGTTTGCGGCTCAATCCGTCGGGCTAAAGAAATTGTTGGTGATTTAGATATTTTAGTCACTTCTAAAACTCCGCAAAAAGCAATTGATTTTTTTACTCAATTACCCATGGTCCAAAAGGTTTTGGCTAAAGGACCAACTAAAGCTAATGTGGTTATCAAGGACGGACCAGAAGCAGATTTAAGGGTGGTCAAACCAGAGAGTTTAGGGGCCGCTTTGCATTATTTCACCGGTTCTAAAGCCCATAATATCCGCATCCGACGTTTAGGTATGGAAAAGGGCTTAAGAATCAATGAATACGGAATCTATAAAGTCAAAGGTCTGATCAGAGTTGGCGGGAGAAGAGAGGAGGAAGTATTTAAAGCGGTTGGACTGTCTTGGATTCCTCCGGAAATCAGGGAAGACGAAGGTGAAATTGAGGCGGCTAAACAGGATAAGTTGCCTAAATTGATCAATCTAAAACAGATTCAAGGCGATTTGCATATTCATACTGATTGGTCAGACGGAACTGATTCAATTTTACAAATAGCCGAGGCGGCAAGGAAAAGGGGGTACAAATATATTGCTATTACCGATCATGCTTCGCCAATCGGAGTGACCAATGGATTAGACTCAAAAAATATTTTGGATTACATTAAGGATATTAAGCGAGTGAACCAGAAGATGAAGGGAATCAGGATTTTAGCCGGAGCAGAAGTTGATATTCAGAAAAACGGTCAATTATATCTGCCCGACAAGATTTTAAAAAAGTTGGATTTGGTTATAGGCGCCGTTCACTCCGGATTTCATCTGCCGAAAAATGAAATGACACAGAAAATTATTAAAGCTTTGAAGAATCCTTATTTGCATATTTTGGCGCATCCGACTGGCAGATTAATTAATAAAAGAGAACCGTATGAAGTGGATATGGAAGAAATTTTGAAGACAGCTAAAAATACAGGCACAATTATGGAAGTAAACTCTTTTTGGACGAGGCTTGATTTAAACGCCAACCAGTCCCGATTAGCCAAAATTAGGGGGGTAAAGATAGCCATTTCAACCGATGCCCATAGGGCCAACCAACTTGGAATGCTCCAATTCGGTGTGGCTACAGCTCGTCGCGGCTGGATAGAAAAAGAGGATGTGGTTAACGCCTTGCCGTTAGAGAAACTTTTAAGAGTCTTGAGAAATAAATAACCAATTATGATTAACTTGTCTCAAAACACTCCTTTAGCAGATAGAATAAGGCCTTTGTCTTTGAAAAATTTTTTAGGCCAAAAGGAGATTGTCGGCGAAAAGACCCTTTTAAAACAGGCAATTGAGTCCGATAAGCTTCCTTCAATAATTTTTTGGGGCCCGCCGGGAAGCGGCAAAACAACCCTGGCTTTTATAATTGCCAAACAGACTAAATCAGAGTTTAAAAGGATTAGCGCCGTTGATAGTGGTTTGAAAGATTTAAGAGAAATTCTTAAAAGAGCTGAAGAAAATAAAAGAAAGAATAAAAATACTATTCTTTTTATTGACGAAATCCACCGCTGGAATAAAGCCCAACAAGACGCTTTATTGCCTTATGTGGAGAAGGGGATTATTATTTTGATCGGCGCGACCACAGAAAATCCCAGTTTTGAAGTAGTCGGTTCATTACTTTCCCGTTGCCGAGTTTTCGTTCTAAAAGCTTTAGATAAAAATCAATTAATTCAAATTATTAAATCTGCTTTAAAGGACAAAAAAAGGGGATTGGGTGAATTAAAAATCAAGATTGAAGATAAAGTTATTGAAACTATTGCTCAAATGAGCAACGGCGACGCTAGAATGGCTTTGAACGCCTTGGAATATGCTGTCTTTTCCAGTCCGGATAAGGGCATCAAGACCGGAAATAAAAAAGACAGAGGCGTTTTAGAAATTACTTTAGACACAGTTAAACAAATTTTTCAAAAAACTCATCTTTTTTATGATAAAAATGGAGAAGAGCATTACAACATTATTTCCGCCCTGCATAAATCAATGCGCGGTTCTGACTTTAACGCCGCGCTTTATTGGTTAGCCAGAATGATTGAAGCGGGGGAAGACCCATTGTATATTGCTCGGAGATTAATCCGTTTTGCTTCCGAGGACATTGGTTTATCTAATTCTCGCGCTTTAGAGCAGGCAGTGGCCGCTTATCAGGCCTGCCACTTCATTGGTTTGCCCGAGTGTAACGTAGTTTTGGCTCAGGTTGTGGTTTATATGGCTAAATGTAAAAAATCAAACGATTTATACGTGGCTTACGAAAAAGCGGCTGAAGATGTGAGAAAATACGGCAATTTGCCGGTGCCTTTGCCTATCCGTAACGCGCCGACAAAATTAATGAAAGAAATCGGCTATGGGAAGGGATATAAATACAGTCCAGATTATAATTATAAAGAAAAGCAAGAATATTTGCCCGAGGAATTAAAAAATAGAAGATATTTAGAATAATTCACTCTCGCCTTCAGTCCGGCAAATTGTTGCTTGAGGCGGTAATTTATGGATAAAGATCTCTTACAAAAATTAAAAAACTGGAGAAATACCACTGCCCAAAATGAGGGCGTTGAACCCTTTCGCGTTTTTCCCAATAAGACAGTTGAAAATATCGCTTTGGCAAAACCAATCGACAAAAAAGAACTTTTAGCCATTAAAGGCATTAAAGAAAAGAAGCTTGAGAAGTATGGCAATGATATATTGAGGTTGGTTAATCCCGTTAAATTTAAGAAAGTCAGTCTTGATAAAAACGACAGCCGAGATAAAAAGCCGTATACTGTGAGCAATTATCTTAACTTGCTCAATGTTGAATTGAGAGAGCAAAAGGCGCGCGTTCAGGGGGAAGTCAGTAGTTTAGACACTAGAGAGAATTATTTATTTTTTTCTCTGAAAGATAAAGACAATGAAAGCGTTCTTAAATGTTTTATGTGGGGAAGCGACTGTGAATTGTGCGGAATTTTATTTGAACAAGGGATAGAAATTATAGTTGAGGGGTTTCCTGAGATTTATAAACCGACCGGCCGACTGAGCTTCAGAGTATCTACGGCAGAGCTGGTCGGCGAAGGAGCTCTTAAAAAAGCGTATGACGAACAAAAGAAGAGATTTGAAAAAGAAGGATTGTTCGCGCCGGAGAGAAAAAGGCAGATACCGGAATTTTCTCAAAAGATTGGATTGATAACTTCTGAGACGGGCGCGGTTATCCACGATTTCTTAAATAATCTTGGTAAATATGGATATCAGATTAAATTTGTTAATTCAAGAGTGGAGGGACAAGTTGCGGTGCGAGATTTGATTTCAGCCATTAATTATCTTGATAATAAAAATATTGACGTTTTGGTTATTATTAGAGGTGGCGGAAGCTTAGAGAGTCTTCAAGCGTTTAATAATGAAGCCTTAGTCAGGAGAATTACTAAATCTAATGTTCCGGTTATTTGCGGAATTGGTCATGAAAAAGATGTTCCCCTTGCTTCAATGGCGGCGGATTTGATGGTCTCTACCCCTACTGCTGCCGCGATGTTTTTGAACAGGTCGTGGGAAAAGGCGTTAGCTAAGGTCCAAATTTTTGAGCGAGACATCATTAATAAGTATCAGCAGATATTGAGCGGGAGCAAATATCAATTAGAAGCGTTGATCCGCGGATTGATGTTAAAGTCCAGTTTTATCTTTAAAAGATTTGAAGCGGCTAAATATCAGTTAAACAATAAGTTAATATCCTTGGGTTATATTTTGGAAGACATTAAAAAAACCCTGGGTCGTTTTCCAAATTTGCTTTTAGCTAATTTTCAAAAAAATGTTGATTGGTTGAATGATTATTTAGATGAAGTTGAGAAACAACTAAGGACCGTTAACCCGATGCGTCAGTTAAGACTTGGTTATAGCATTACTTCAATTAAGGGAAGGGTAATAAAGAACGTGAGACAAGTCAGGCAGGGGGAAGAAATTGACACTCAAGTTTGGGACGGAGAAATAAGGTCTAAAATTAAAAATGTCATTAGCGGAAAAAACATTTAATTTAATCGGCGGATAGATAAAAATTATAATAATATGGTAAAAGAAATTTCCAACGGGACAAACAAAAATAAATTTAAAGATTCGTTAAAAAAGCTTGAAAAAATCATTGAGTGGTTTGACAGTCAGGAGGAAGTTGATGTGGAGGCGGGACTTGAAAAAGTCAAAGAAGGAATGGCCTTAATCAAAGCAAGCAAAGAGCGACTGAAAGAGATTGAAAATGAATTTGAGGAAGTGAAAAAGGAGATTGGAGAAGACACGGGATTGGACGACGAGTAGGTTCCGGCGCCAAAGGTTAATTTAAATTGTTGTTTTAGTCAGCGGCTATTATGATTGAAGAGTTTAAGGTGATAACTAAAAATAGATATCAACTGATTGATATTACTAACCAGATAGAGCAAGTAATCAAACAAAGAAAGATTAAAGGTGGATTGGCGGTAGTCTTCGTTCCTCATTCGACAGCCGGAATTATTTTGACTGAAAATGAGTCGGGATTGAGACAAGACTGGCTGAAGGTTTTAGAGAGATTGGTCTCCGGAATTAATTTTTCCCACAATAGGATTGACAATAATGCCGATTCTCATATTCTCTCCGGATTAGTTAACCAAGAAAGGGTTTTGATTATCGAAGACAACCGATTGGTTCGGGGAACCTGGCAGCAGATTTTTTTAGCCGAGTTTGACGGGCCGAGAACCCGGAGAGTAGTGGTTAAGGTGAGCCCGGAAGTCGGGAACAGTTAGAATTTCTACTTTAATTATTTAAGCCAAAAACTGAGTTTCTCCGGTTTTTTATTTTGAAATCCGACAAACAAGTAACGAGAGCCCGGCTAGTTCGTCTTATTTATAAGAGGGAGAAAAGTTAATTAAACTTAAATGGAATTTTTCAAAAATAAGCAATTTAATTACTGCCCGGCGGTTAGAGATAGTCGTGTTACCCACGTTACTATGGATAGTTGGGAGATTTGTCATTTCTCTACTATTAAAACTCTAATTCAGGCGGTTAGTATACTTAAAAGAAACAACTATTGGTTATTTGAGTCTTAATTAAAGATTAAACTTATTTTCCGTTTGGAATTCCCCTGAATTAGAGAAAGCTTCAGGGGATTTTTATAAACGTCAATAATTAATAATTAATAAATAGGAGGTAGGTATGGCTAGAAAAACAATCACTATTTATCTTGCCGTGAGCGTGATGACGACCTTGTTGTTTGCTCTGCATTCGGCCGTTTACGTGACTTATTTATTGGGCGGAGGACTGAATTTATTGCAGGTTAATTTGGTGAATTTGTGCTTTATGCTCGCCGTATTTTTACTTGAAGTGCCGACTGGCGCCGTAGCTGATCTTTACGGCCGGAAACTGTCTTTTGTTCTATCTTGTCTAGCTAACGGGATTGGCTTCCTGTTTTACAGCGCCGCGACTACTTTTCTCGGTTTTGTTTTTGCCGAATTGATCATCGCTTTAGGCATAGCTTTAGCCTCCGGCGCTTTAAGGGCCTGGCTGGTGGATTCTTTGCACTTTGTCAACTGGAATGGAAAATTACTCAAGGTGTTCCGTTTAGAAGGACGAGTCACAAATTTGGCTAATTTATTTGGCGGTCTAGTCGGCGCTTTTCTGGGGATAAAGAATTTATCTATTCCTTTTGTCACAGCCGGAGCGGGATTTTGTCTGCTGGCGCTTCTGTCCTACTTGTTAATGAGAGAGGAATATTTTCAAAAGAGAAACAGAAATCAAAATTTTGCCGGCAATCTTAAACAGATTATTCAGGGCGGTATTGTTTATAGTCTGCAGAATTATGTTGTGTTTTTGATTATGGTTGTAACCGTGATTCTTGTTCTGGGATTTCAGGCTTTGAATATGTACTGGCAACCGCGCTACCGACCGTTTTTACCCGGCAACCAGTATCTTGGTTTTGTCTGGGTGGGAATAACGTTATTTATTATGCTGGGGAATGAATTGGCGGGAAAATTCAAGACGCGCGCTTCAAATATAGGAAGGGTCTATCTAGCAATAGGCTGTGTAGTGGGGTGGTTAATAATTTTTGCTGGCGTTGCCTCTTCATTTGTTGTTTCCCTGGGTTGTTTTTATCTTCATGAACTGGTCAGGGGTGTTTATCGACCCTATACGAACGCCGTTTTACAGGAGAATATTCCTTCGGACAAGCGAGCGATAATTGATTCCGCGGTTTCAATGGCCAGTGCCGGCGCTGCCGGTTTAGGTCTGTTTTTGAGCGGTTGGATTGCCAATAGTTTGAGCATTCAGACTGCCTGGATATTGTCCGGCGCAGCAATAGTTATTTTTTTACCTTTAGTTATGTTTTTGAGTAAGTTGAAATTACGCAGTCAAGGGTCTATCCAATAATCGGATAGACCTTTTCTTAGCGATTCTTTACAATATTTAGTAATTCTTTTATAATTTAGTCAGCAGTAATAAATAATATGATTAATTATTAACTTATGTTTAACGAAAGATTTACCGGAGAAAAGAGAATTTTTATCGCTGTTGCGGCGATGGTTTTATTGGTTTTTCTTTGTTCTTTGACCGTTTACGTCATTGTCGGCATCAGCAACAAGATTAAGCAAGGGAGATACATCGGACAAGAATTTGAAAGTCGGAATAGCATTACCGTTTCCGCTACCGGCGAAATCTATGCCAAACCGGATTTGGCTTTGGCCAGTTTTACGGTCCTGACTGAAAAAAAGACCGTCAGCGAAGCGATGGAGGAAAATACGGAAAAAATGAACGATATTGTCGATTTTATGAAAGAACAGGGGATTGATGATAAGGATTTGAAGACTGTTAATTTTTACATTTATCCCCGGTATGAATGGCTTAAGAGCGCGGATTGCGTTCCTCCTTGTCCCGAAGGGAAAAGAACTTTGGTCGGTTATGAAGTCAGCCAGTCTTTACAGGTTAAAATCAGGGATTTGGATAAAATCGGCGATCTTATCCAGGGAGCGGCGGGAAAAGGAGCTAACCAAGCCGGCGATTTGCAGTTTATGATTGACCAGCGTGATGAGTTGGAAAAACAAGCCAGAGAGGAGGCAATTGAGGAAGCCAAAGAAAAAGCTAAAGAGTTGGCCTCCCAACTCGGTGTTAATTTAGTCAGAATCACCAGTTTTAATGAAGGCGGAGGATTGCGGTATTATGACAGTTTCAGTTTTAGCGAAGAAGCTATGGCGCCCAAAGCCGCGGGTCTGGGCGGAGGAATTCCTCAGATTCAAACCGGAGAAAATAAAATAGAAGTTCAGGTAACGATCACTTATGAAATAAATTAACATCGGTTTTATAATTGATAAGAAGAGCGCTGAAAAACGCTCTTTTTATTAATTTTAAATGTTGACAAAGGCAGAAAAATATGTTATATTTACGAATAATAATGATATGAATTCAAACAATGTAATTTAATGGAGGTTCTTATGTTTGGATGGATGGGCGCTTCAATAGCAGGTTTTCTGTTGAGTTTTTGGGGATTAGTTAATTCCCTTAACTCTCTGAGGAAAATTAAGATTAAGGCGTTGCCTGGCCTATTATTTTTCCTCGTCACTTGCCTCGTCTATATTTATTGGGGAGCAACAATAAGCCGTAAGTAGAGATTAAAGATTAAAAATACGCCGAGCGCTGAAGGACATAGACCCAGTTCACTTGAAAGCGAGGGAATCGGGTCTTTTTGTTTATTTTCAAATTTGCTATAATTAGTCGGTAATTAATGATCAGTAATCAAAGGATATGTTAGAAAATGAAAACCGAAAACCCAAAAAAGGATTTGGGTTAAACACTAAGTTGGTTTTAATTTTTATTCTACTTTCACTTCTGCCCATTTCTCTTGTCGGATTAGTTGTGGTTTCAAAAACTACCCGGGAATTGGAGAACGAGGCTATTAGTCGTTTAGAAAGTTTTTCCCGGGCGGAAGCGGAAAGGATTAATCTGGTCTTATCCAAAATCAGTTCCAGCAGCAAGATTTTGGCTGACTACGCCACTGAATTTTATCGGGGTCCAAATTATTTTTACCATCCCGACTATTGGTCCACTGACAAATTATTTCAGTGTCCGGAAGGACAATGGGGGAATAAAGCAAGCGACGCTTCTTCGGTGATTGTTTTCAATTGGCAACCCCTGAATGAAAAAGTTAAATATGAATTAACTTTGGCGGCGGCTTTGGATTTTGTTTTCCCTTCAATCAAACAAGAAAATCCAGATATTGATAATCTTTATATTATCGGCGATAAATACAGCTGGTATCGTTTTTATCCGAATTCGGACCCCGACCCGGAGAAGAGCGGCGGTTTCGCCACCGATGTTTTACCCCCTGACCTTAACAAAGAAGGAGTTGACCCGGTTTTTTGGGAGGATTTAGACGAAACTCGCAATCCGGAGCGGCTGACCAAATGGACGCCGCCTTATCTTGACGTTACCGGTCATGGTTTAATGGTTTCCGCTTTGTCACCGGTCTACGACAATGGCAAAATGGTCGCTTTAACCGGCGTTGATTTTACACTTCAAGACATTACCAACAGGGTTTTGGATATCCAATTATGGAAGACAGGCTACGCTTTTATGATAGATAATCAGGGCAGAATAATCAGTTCTCCGGTTCGGGCTCAACCTGATTTAGGAGGAGAAGAATCGGTGGAAATTTCCGATTTAATCGCCGCGGCTAAACAAACTGCCAACATTTCATTAGTCAGAGGATATAGTTTGCTGGATACTGATAATCCTCAACTACTCCAAGCGATCGATATAATGACTATGGGGGAAGATGGTTTAAAAACAGTTAATTTTCGGGGAATAAAAAAATATGTTGCTTTTTCGCCAATTGAAAATACTGGTTGGAGTTTGGGTTTAGTCGTCCCGGTTAATGAAGTTGTGGCTAGCGCTTTAACAACGAGAAGTTTTATTTTTATTGTTTTGACAGGGGTGACTTTTATTTTGATTGTTTTGATTTTATTCAGTTCGCGACTGGTTACCAAACCAATTAAAGAACTGACCAAGGGGGCGGCGGAAATAAGTCGGGGAAATTTGGCTTATCAAATCAAAATTAAAACCAGGGACGAGATGGAACAATTAGCCGAAGGTTTTAATGAAATGGCTCGCAAACTTAGGGCTTATTACGCCACTTTGGAGCAGAAAGTTAAAGACAGAACTCGAGAATTGGCCCTGGCTAAAAATCGGATTGAGGAAGAGAAGAATAGAATCGAGGCGATTTTAGTCAGTATCGCCGACGGGGTGTTTGTTATCGGTCTGGATAAAAAGTTGATTTTAATGAATCCTTCGGTTGAGAGAATCAGCGGATTTAATCAGAATGACTGTTTAGACAAGGTTTATAATCAGGTTTTTAAATTTCTAAGGGAGGAAGATAAAAAGGAAAACAACGGATTTATTGAGCAGGCGTTAGAGACCGGCCAGCTCTCAGTGATGGCCAATCATACTTTCTTGGTCAGAAAAGACAATAGTGAGATGCCAGTGGCTTGTTCAGCCGCAGCCATTAAAAACGAGAGGGGACTGACCATCGGCGGCGTGGTTGTTTTTCGCGACATTACCAAAGAAAGGGAAATGGACAGGATAAAATCGGAGTTTGTTTCTTTGGCTTCGCACCAGTTGCGAACTCCGGTAACCATTATTAAGTGGGGAGTGGAGGCCTTGCTTAAACAAGTGGAGAAGAAAATGAATAAGAGCGAGCTTGAGCAGATGGAACGGATTTATCGCGGCAGCGATAGAATGATTGAATTAGTTAATGACCTACTTAATGTCTCCCGTTTAGAATCTGGCCGGCTGGTTTTTAAAAAAGAAAAAGTGCAGTTTGAAGAGTTGGTTGGTAAAGTAATTGACGAATACCAGCCGTATTTAGAAAAGAAAAAAGCCAAACTCGTTTTTGAAAAACCGAGAAAACCTTTGCCTCAAATAGAGGTTGATCCGGAGAAAATTCGCCAGGTAATTATTATTTTACTTGATAACGCTCTTAAATATTCTCCCGAAGGCAAAGAGATTAAACTGACGCTTGGAGAACGGGAGGGGGAAATCGTTTATTCTGTCCAAGATCAGGGAGTTGGCATACCGCAAAAGCAACAGGAAAAAATTTTTACCCGTTTTTTCCGGGCGGAAAATGTCAGTCAAAAACCCGGAACCGGACTTGGTCTTTATTTAGCCAAAGGACTGGTTGAAGCGCATAACGGGAAGATTTGGTTTGAATCGGAAGAAAATAAAGGAACAACGTTCTTCTTTACCCTACCGTATAAGACATAAAAACGCTAAAACATATTAATAAATAATAAGTCTAACTTTGTTTATTATGTCTAATGAGAAAGTAAAAAAAATTCTCATTGCAGAGGATGAGCCGGATATGAGAGCTATTTTAAAAGGGATGGTTGAGGGTGCCGGCTATAGTGTTTTAGAAGCAGAGGACGGGCAAGAAGCTTTAGATTTAGCTATCAAAGAAGAGTTGGATTTAATTCTGCTTGATATTATGATGCCTAAGTTGAGCGGCTTTGAGGTTTTGGAAAAAATGAAATATAATCCCAAAACCCAGGACATTCCCGTGATTATCTTGTCAAATTTAGGGCAAGAGAAAGAAGTGAATAGAGGCAAAGCCTTAGGGGCAGTGGATTATCTGATTAAAGCCGACGTTCACTTGACCGAGGTCTTAGACAAAATTGATAAGTACACAGGAGAAAAGAAACCGACTGAATAAGGATTAAAGTCGCGCCTAGCTCAAAATAGGATTGAGCGGTTTTTTATTTACATAAATGATATTAAATGTTATAATAAGGTAACCTATGAATCGTCCGCGGATTATCGCCATTTGTAACCGGAAAGGAGGAACCGGAAAAACGAATATCGCCGTCAATTTGGGAGCTTATCTTGCTCATTTCGGCAAAAAAGTGCTTTTAGTTGATTTAGACCCTCAAGCTAACGCTACCTCGGGATTGGGCGTGGAAAAGACAAAACAGGGGATTTACGAAGTTTTAAGCGAGAAGATTTCTCCCCATTCAAGTTTAATTGGCGCACGGAAAGATTTTTGGCTTATTCCTTCCAATGAAAATCTGGCCGGTGCCGACGTAGAAATGGTTGGGTTAGAAGGTCGGGAGGCGATTTTAGCTAAAAAACTTGGTTCGCTTTTGAATTACGACTTGGGCAAAGAAAAAAAAGAAGATTTTGATTTTGTTTTTATTGATACACCACCTTCTCTTGGTTTGATCACGGTCAACAGTTTAGTCGCCGCAGATTACGCCTTGATCCCTGTTCAAGCGGAATACTACGCTTTGGAAGGATTGGGACAACTTTTACAGACCATTAGTTTAGTTAGAGAAAATTTGCAGCCTCGTCTGGATATTTTAGGCGCGGTTTTAACAATGTATGACACCCGCAGTCGTCTTTCCGAAGAGGTTTGGAATGAATTGTATAAACATTTTCCCCATCGGATTTTCCGTACCGTGATTCCCAGAAATGTATCGTTAGCTGAAGCTCCGAGTTACGGTCAGACGATTTTGGAATACGCGCCCGACTCAAAAGGAGCAAAAGCATACCATAGATTAGCCAGGGAATTTTTATCGTTGTAATAAAAATTCAACTTGTTAGTTTATAGTTTAAAGTTTAAGGTTTAAGGTTTAAAGTTTAAATATATGCCTTTAGGACGTGGTTTAGGTGCTTTAATTCCCTTAAAAATAATTGGAAAAATTACTGAAGACAGTTTAGTTAAAACCGGCGAACAAATTTTAAATATCCCGCCTGAACAAATTGAACCTAATCCAAATCAGCCCAGGAAAAGCTTTACCCATTTAGAAATGGAAGAGTTAATTAATTCTATTCGCGAGTACGGCATTATTCAGCCATTAATTCTGACCCCGCACCAGAGCAAGCTCGAGGCAGGGCAGTCCGAATTCGGAGAGGGTGTCAAATATCAGATAATCACCGGGGAAAGACGCTGGCGGGCGGCTAAATTTTTAGAGTTAAAAACTGTTCCGGCAGTCATCCGTTCAGTTAAAGAAAATCAGAAACTGGAAATTTCATTAATAGAAAACATTCAGAGAAAAGATCTTAATCCTATGGAAAGAGCCAGGGGTTATCAGCAATTGATGGATGAATTTAATATGACTCAGGAACAAGTGGCTCAGAAGTTAGGTAAAGCCAGGTCGAGTATTGCCAATACCTTGCGACTTTTAGTTTTACCAGAAGCAGTTCAACAAGCGATTGAACAAGAAAGAATCAGCGAAGGACATGCTAAAGCCTTAGTCTCAGTTCAGGATGAAGAAAAGCAAAAAGCCCTTCTTAAAAGGATTTTGGGCGTTGGTCTGACAGTCAAAGAAACAGAAAAAATAATTTCGGGCAAGCGCGTCCGGAAAAGCATTGAAATAGACACTCGTCTTTTAGAAAAAGAACGGGATTTGGCTGGAATTTTAGGCGCAAAATTAAAAATTATCAAGAGAGGTAAAAAATCAAAAATTATTATTGAAGTTTACAGCGACGAAGAATTAGATGAATTAATAGAAAAAATCAGCAATATCCGGCAAAAGTAGAAAGTAGACAGAGATATTGTCAAAATTATTTTATTATGTTAAAATATCAGCATCTATGGCTATTGAAGCAAAAAGAAAACAAAACGAGCCTTTAAATGTCTTTTTAAGGAGGTTTTCCGAGCAGGTTAAACGGAGAGGGATAGTCAATCAATATAAAAAGGCAAGATTTTATATTAAACCAAAAAGCCGGGGGTTGAAAAAAATGGACGCTTTGGAACGGAAAAAACATTCAGAAAGGCTAATATATTTGAAAAAAATCGGCAAAGTAAAATCATAATCCGCCTCTGCGGTGAACTCGCCGATGAGGCGAGGGTCATTAAAACAGAGAAACGAGGCAATATGGGCATTTTGGAAATAATAGAGAGAGATTTTAAAAAGGCTTTGCGGGAAAAAAGAGTTGAATCTTTGTCTGTTTTGCGTATTTTGAAAACATCTCTTCACAATAAAGAGATTGAATTGCGGCCCAGCAAACAAGAGCTAAACGACGAGATAGCCGTTGAGGTGATTCAAAGAGAGGTAAAAAAGCGCCGGGAAGCCGTTGAAATGTTCGAAAAGGGCGGAAGATCCGATTTAGTAGAAAAGGAAAGAAAAGAACTTGAGTTGTTGATAAAATACTTGCCAGAACAATTATCAGATGATAAAATAAGGACAATAGTTTCTGAGGTTATTAAAGACCTCAAGACATCGGGTTCGCCAGACAGAGGCCGAATTATGGGGCAGGTGATGGGTCGGCTTAAGGGACGAGCGGACGGAAATCGAGTCAATCAGATAGTTCAAGAAGAGCTAAACAATTGAATATTTTAACCATGTTTACAAAAAACAAAAAAAATATCTATTTTGTCATTTTAGGTTTTGTTTTTGTTGCTCTATTTGTTTGTCTTTTTGTCAATCTAAGTTTAGTCAAAGCGCAGACGCTTGACGTCGGGTTATTGGAGGATTTTAGGACAACGGCTGGCTACGGAGAAGCGAGTTTGCCGCAAATTATTGGTAGAATTGTCAGAATCATTCTAAGTTTATTGGGCTTAATCGCCGTTATTATTATTATTATCGGCGGGCTTATGTGGATGACTTCTGGCGGAAGTCCTGAAAAGATAGATAAAGCAAAAAAAATTATTATTAATGCTTTAATCGGA
The DNA here is from genome assembly GCA_964566895.1 of uncultured Gammaproteobacteria bacterium. Taxonomy (GTDB): domain Bacteria; phylum Patescibacteriota; class Patescibacteriia; order UBA2591; family UBA6264; genus CAZMJP01. The sequence goes on along the minus strand of CAZMJP010000003.1, from coordinate 8,021 downwards.
CTTTTAATTGTTGTTAGCGCTTACGCCATTGCTAGTTTTATTATCTCCAAATTAGGCGGCATAGTTGGTCCGGTTCCTCCGGGCCCGGGAGGATGCACGGCCGGGCAATGTTGCGCCCCAGGTTGGCGTTGTAGCCTAAATAAAACCTGTAGCCTCCCGGATACTATCTGTTCGTCTTCGTTTGATCAGTTTAGGATTACAAAAATTCAAACCACGCATGGCGGCGAAATGGAAAGTTATCACCGAGACGTTTATTTATGTTCGGCCGTCCAGCCGGTTTTTAATTCAGGAGTTAATAACGATAAGATTCAAGATTTAGCCGACGCCGATGAATTGAGAATTGAAAGCGAAGTTTGCCTGGGTGGAACCGCTGACGGGAAAAAATGCAATCCTCCGGCCGGCGGCGAAGGAGTGACAATAGCCGAATGTCAAACCGGCGGGGGTAGTTGCCTGAGCGAAAGACTAGACGGCAACTGGCAGACGAGAAATAACGTAGTTATATTTAAACATCCGGAACTTTTCGAAAATTTCACTTCTTATTCGGCTTATCTTCCCAAACAAATTTTAGATAAAAGCGGCCGGACGCTTCAAGATTGTCAGGCAGCTGGCTCTTGTTTAAAAACAGCCAGCTATTTTGTTTGGAATTTTACCACCGGTGAAACCGTGGATAATGTTCCGCCGGAAATTGTTTCTACCAGTCCGATTTTTAATCCGGGAAACGAAGACTATCCGGAGAGAAATGTTTCTCGCAAACCGAGCATCAGGGTTGGTTTTTCCGAGCCAATTGATCCGACTACAATTATGAATGAAAGCGACTACTTGATTCCGGAAAACGTTTGGCTGGCGGAATTAGACGGAGAGAATGGGGCAGTAGTTGAAACTTTATCTCCCGAGTTTTGGCAAGTAATATACGGGGATAAGGATTTTAGATTAAGTCCGAAAGACGATAATTTGCTAAAGTCGTTTACTTGGTATCGGGTTCATATTGAGAATATTGAAGACCTTTGTCTGAATAAAATGGCCGGTCCGGTTGAATGGGAATTTCAGGTTAATGATCGGGCTCCGGGAGTTAGTTCATGGAACCCGAGAGGAGTTGACGTTTGCTCTGATACTGATATTAGTTTGGTTTTTAATACCTCTATGTATAATTATGAGGTGACTATGACTGTTGTCGGACCTGGATTCAATCCCGCACCTGAGATTAAAATGAGGCCTTCGGCTATAATGGGCGGACCATATGTCATAGATATTTGGAACGGATCAACTAAAATAGGCGTTTTTAGAGTGGTCGATCCGGGAGAAGAAAGCGACGATTTTAGAGTTTTCTCCTTTAACCCGGAAAATAATTTACAGGATAACGCTGAATATAGCATCAGCATCGGCACTGATTTAATCATTGACCGAATTGGAACCAGGTTAAGCCATAGTTGGGATTTTACTACTTCAAGTTTAGAAGACTGTCTTTGCCTTCCCTGGATTTCTTCTTTAGAGCCGGGACAAGGAGGCAGGGGAGAATGTATAACCATTCAAGGATCTTGTTTCACCGGCACGTCTTTTCAACCAGCTCTTCCGTCTAAATTAGAGTTCGTTCTTAATGAAAATCCAACTGAGGCGGAGATTAATGGTTATGCCAAAGATTATGTCACCACCGTGGTCCCCTTAACTTATTCAGAGGGAGACCGACCTCAAGCCCAGGTGACTATTACTTATAGTGGTTCAGGGGGGGAGATGGCTAGTGATTTGCCAAATTCAGCCGCGGAATTTTTTGTTAATAGTAATGGAGAGGCGACCGGACCTTGTTTATTCTCTCTTAACCCAAATATCGGTTCTCCGAAGAAGACGTTGGTAGATCTAAGAGGGATTAGATTTGTGGGGAGCGGTTCGGAGTCCAATCAAGTCAAATTTTATTCAGAGAAAGTTGCCAATTATAGTTCTTGGACAGAAACTAAAATAGAAGATGCCTTGGTCCCCGCGGGAGCACAAACGGGTAATGTTGTTGTTATTAATGATGTCGGCACAAGCAATGGAGTGCCCTTTACTATTCGCGAATACAACTTGCCGATAATTACTAACCTTAGCCCGAACCAAGGGACGAACGATCCCCTTATCCCCACTTATGTGACCATTAGTGGCCAGAACTTTGGTTCTTACCCAGGATCCAAATTTGTTAAATTCGGCGATTATCAGGCGGAAATAGGATGCGATAACTGGTCAAATAATGAAATTGTGGCTATTGTGCCCGAGAAATTGAGGGTAGATCCGGTTTTAGGGTATAGCGATTATCCTGTTAGTATTATCGATCCGTCTCAAGGGGAGAGTAATAAATTAGATTTTCGGCTTAATAATACCTTTAATCCGGCCATTTGTCAGCTTAGCCCAAATTACGGCCAAAAAGGGACAGCGGTTTCCATTATTGGGGAGAATTTCGGAGATATTCAAGGAGATAGTTATATTAGATTTGGCTCGCAAACCATTAGTGAAATAAAGGAAGACAATTGGTCTAATGTCAAAATTAATATTACTGTGCCTGAGGTGATAGAATCAAAACCCGAAGTAGCCGTTTATGTGCCCTCGCCGATTGAAACTGGAAATCCTTTAAAACCTTCCAATTTAGTTTCGTTTTACAAACCTCCGGTTATTATTAGTATTAGTCCTGATAAGGGCGCGGAAAAAACATGGGTGACAATCAGGGGTAAAAATTTTGGTTCAATACCGGGCGAAGTTTATTTTAGGGTCGGACTTGTTGATTATTTAGCCGGAGATTTACCGGATTATTGCCCTTTAAAATGGACCGAAACTGAAGTTATTGTTGAGGTTCCCGAAGAATTGCCGGCCGTCCCCGAAGACAGGGACAATTATCAAATTCAGGTCTATCTTAAAACAGCAACTAATGTATTAAGCAATTTATTTAATTGGAAAGTTAACCGGGATCCTCTGGCGCCGGCCCTTTGTTCAATCAACCCGGAAAAAGAATATCCAGGATTTTCTCCGGCGACAATTTTGGGAATTAGATTTGACCTCGGGGCAGGGGACTCTGATAGAAAACTCATTTTTAATAAAGATCAGGAAGCAACAACTTTAACTTGGGACAGCGATGGAGAAATTGATGATATTATTGTGCCTTTGGAGACAATTAGCGGAGATGTAGTTGTGAAAAAAATGGTTACCCTCGGCTGCCAGCGGACTTGTGATGGATTTCTGTTTGCCGGTCATTGTTTTGGCAACTGGGGACAAACCTGCAAACAGGATTGGGTTGTCAGCAATCCTTTGTATTTCACCTCTCTGCTCGAGTCAGAGGATTTAATAAAATTGCCCCAGGTGATTGAAGATAAAACTTGTTTAGAAACTTATCAAAGTCCGTCGCCTTGGCCCGGTTCTTTAGATATTTGTTCCAACGTCGGTGTTTCAGCCCGATTTGATAAAGAAATTGCCGCCATTAGTTTGGTTGACTTAGACGATTCGTCGGACCACCCCAATATTATCATTGAAAAATGCAACTCCGGGGATGAGATTTTTGATCCGGAGTCCTGCGTAGTTATTTCAGGGAAGATTTCATTAATTGAGATTTCTACTGACCCGGCTAAACCGATAACAGCTCGCGGATTTTTATTTACTCCCGACAGTCTTCTAGATCAGAATTATTGGTATCAAGCGATTCTTAAAAGCGGGAAGACGGGCATTAAAGATGTAAATGGCTATCAACTAGACGGCAATAAAAATGGACAAGGGGATGATTCTCCGATAGATGATTATCAATGGTATTTTAAAACCAGAGAACAAGCAGGGAGTTGTTCGGCTGAAAGAGTGCTGGTCAATGAGGTTGTGCCGAAAGGGGAGGAAGTCGGTTTAATAATTTATCCCGAGACAAAAACACGAGACTACTACGCTGTGGCCATGGGGCCGAGTTGTCAGGTTTTGGTTGGCGGAATAACTTGGGATTGGGAATCATCAAACCAATTTGCTGCGGTCATTGTCCCCAAGATAGATTTACCAGACCAGGTGGCGGCTAAAGCTTTGGCTTTGGGTGAAACAGAAATTCAGGCTACAGTCACTTCTTCGGACAATACTCAAACAAACGGATTTTTAAATTTAATTGTGGCAACCAAACCAACAGTGATTCAAGTTAATCCGGTCGGGGGACAAGACAAAGTTTGCCGTAATGTCTTGATTAGCGCTGTTTTTGACCAAGAAATGGATAGCCAAAACATTAATAATCAAACAATTGAATTATATAGGGGGTTAGAAAAGATAACGGAAATTGAAATAGGCGACTCTCCTGATGAGGGGAATAAAACGAGAGTCGAATTATGGGCTAAGCAGGCCTTAGAGAAAAATCAGGAGTATGGAGTTAAAATAAAAGCGGGGGAAGACGGAGTTAAGAGTAAATATAATATTCCCACGGAGAGCGACATTGATTGGAATTTTACTACCGGGGAAGATGTTTGTCAGTTGTCCTCTGTCAAAATAACCGCGACTAATGAATCTAATCCGGAAACGAGTGACATTGTCCCACCGAAATCCGTCATTTTTTATCGTAAAGACAGTACGGCGGATTTCGTGGCTGAGAGCCAGGACAAAAATGGAAATAGTATAATTGGACTGGCTGGCCTTTATGATTGGGAATGGTTGTGGGATTCATCTGTTTCGGTGATAGCCAAATTAGTCAGAAAAAACGACGGAGAGAGCTGCCAAAATGACGATGAGTGCGCTTCTCAGGATTGCCTTGAAAACGTCTGTCACAGCCAGTCTTCGGAGATTAATTCAGTCCAGTCTCAAAATAAAAACGGCTCGTCAATAATTAAAGCAACGGCCGTAATAACGACTGATGGAATTAACCAACCGAGGACCGTTGGAAAAGAATATTCAAACCAGGGTCTAGTTCAAGTTTTTGTTTGTGAAAACCCCTGGCAATATGAAGACGTTGATACCCATTTTATGTTCTTCTATTGTCGGGATGGCGAACCATTGCTGCCGGATTTACCTAGAAAGGGAATTATTCAGTCCCCATCTAATCTTCAAGCTTCGGCTGTGGCTGGCGACCAAGTGGAAATTTTCTGGATAGATAATTCTTATATTGAAGAAGAATTTATAATAGAAAGGGGCGTTAAAGAATCTCCAGGGCAATCCTCCAAAGATTTCCATATTGCCGCTGTTTCGGGCGGAGGCGGGACGATTACTTGGAGTGAAGTTGCTAGAGTAGGGGAAAATATTACTTCTTACCGCGATACAGGATTAAATTCCGGGATTGAATATTTCTACCGACTTAAATCTTGCAATGTCACTGGCTGTTCTGAGTGGTCTCGGATAAGTTCAACAATAACATTTATTTGTCCTCCCGGAGATAATGAGATTAAAGAGTGTTCAATAACTAATGGAGCGGGGATAAGGGTAAGAACTTGTTCAGTCAACGGCTCTTGGGGCGATTGGGGGGTTTGTGCTGTTTCCGGTTGCAATGCCGGGTTTTATCAAAGAGGTAATCAGTGCGTTGCCGAGATCGAAGCTGGTTTAAGGATATTCGTTACTGGCAGTTTTTGGAGCGGAAATTTAGGCGGATTGAGCGGAGCCGACGCTAAGTGCCAAAGCGACGCCAATAATCCTGATTTGAGGAAAGTATGGAGAGCGTTAATCGGTACTTTTCAAAGACAAGTAAATGGGCAAGATTGGATAGGAACGATATTACTGCCTTATACAAAATATTATCGAGCCGACGGCGCCACCTTAATTGATACCACTGATTCTAAGGCCTGGTTTACTTTTAACCTGGATAACACGATTAGCCCTGATGATTTTATGGTTTGGACGGGATTTGAGTCAAGCGGGGTCTACGTACCAAATTATAATTGCAATGGATGGACCAGCTCCGCCAGCGGAGTACAGGGCAAGTACGGCAGGTCTTCTTATTTGAGTTCAGGCGCAGTTAACAAAAGTGATTCCTTTTGCTCTGATTATTATCGTCTTTATTGTATTGAACAGCCGCTTCCGCCAGCCGCGCCGTCTGACGCTTTTGCCACAGCAATTTCTTACGATCGCATAGATTTAATTTGGTCGGACAACTCCAATAATGAGACAAAATTTGAAATACAAAGAAAGAGAAATTACTGGGAGGGAATAGCCAGCCCGGTTAGAGATACTATACTATATAACGATACTTCCAAATTATATCCTAAGACAAAATATTATTATCGTGTTAGAGCCTGTAATGGCGGAGGCTGTTCTAATTGGTCTGAGACAACTTCGGCGACAACATTTGAGAAAATTTCTCCTCCTTATTATTATAATTATTATTATTCCTACTAAGTTAATTATGTCGTATTTGAAAAAAAAGTTATTCCTGGTTATTTTAGTGACTATTTTTGCGTTTTTAATTTTTAATCCTTTTGATATTTCAAAAATTAAGGCGCAGACAACGGACGATTTGATTGTCGAGTATCTTTTTCCAGTTGGTAATTTAGGAGATGCAATCGGAGTAAAGGTGCTCAAAAATCCGAGACGTTTAAGCCCTTTGGTTTGGTATAAGGAAAATGTGCCTAATCCGGGCAACCCAACTTATTTAACCGTTGACGGATATTATGCTATTCAAGAGGGCCGGACAGTTTATGTTGGAGCAACAGAGGTTCAACATCCAGAAACCGCCTCCCCCGAAGTTTACGCCAGAATTTATCTTATTTCTTACAATGACAAAGCTCGGCCGGAAACGATTAAAATTTATAATCAGTTATTAGCCAGTTGGCGATTTAATATCAATATTAGCGACGAGTCTGTTAAAGACGAGTTGAGGCGGGATTTATTGCGTTTTTACGATTTAAACGAGATAACGTCGGCTTTGGCGAAATATTATCAAACAAATAAAAAATACCCTGTTTTAGGGGCGGGAACATATATATCGGGGTTGACTAACAGTAAGTGGCCTTCTTGGCAAAATACTTTAGCCAAGGCTTTAGGCAAATCTCTCCCGATTGATCCAATTAATAAATTTAATACTGATTTGGGACCTTGCGCCGGTTGTCCTAACAATTCAAATAAATCCAATTACCAATGCAGCAATACTTGTTATAATCCGGCTAATTTTATTTTTGAGCACCCTGTCGGTTCTCATATTTATCAATATTATGTCCCAGAGGATCCGCCCTATACGGGTTTATATTACAATTTAACCGTTAATTTGGAATATGGAGAGGGGGGGGTTATTTGGAAGGGAGGGGTTATTCCGAGCGGAGAAGAGGGGGTAGAAGACACGATAATTGAAGACGTAGTTACTGGGCAGTCGGACAACGCCGGACCTTATAATTACCTTTATACTTATACTTCATCCGGTGAGGTGTCTAATTGTGGCGACAATGTTCTTGGTTACGGAGAATTTTGCGATACAAATCAGGAATCCAGAACTCATGCCGATTGCGATTCCGCTTGTCTTGGTTGGATTTGTCATAGTTCATATGGCAATTGTGATTATAATTGGGATAACGGATGCGAACACTCTTTAAGTTCTGACGTAGATAATTGTGGGGCTTGCGGCAATATTTGCAGTGAGAGCGAAGGAGTTCCGGCCAACGCTACGCCATTTTGCGTTCTTGGCATTTGCGATTGGGAGTGCGGCGATGGTTATCGGGACTGGGACAATGCTTGCGAGCCAGACCATTGTCTTAATCCCGAGGGTGAAATTGGCAATAAGGATATCCAAAGTTGTTCTGTGGCTAATGGCGCTGGTCAACAAATTAGAGTCTGTCAAAACACTCATCCGCCGGTTTGGAGCGCTTTTGGGGGATGTGTTATAGAAAGTTGTGCTGATAATTATGCTGATTGCGACACAAATTCGGCCAATGGGTGCGAAGTCAGTTTATTATTTGATTTAAATAATTGCGGCAGTTGCGGTAATGTTTGTTCTGCTCCGCCGAATGCTACGGCTACTTGTTCAGCCGGCGGTTGTCAGTGGACGTGTAATACAGGTTATCGTCAAGAGGGCAACGGGTGCGTTATTGTGGTCAATACTTACAATTGTCAAGGAACAGCCCCGACCACAA
>CAZMJP010000002.1:0-43359 GCA_964566895.1 uncultured Gammaproteobacteria bacterium | reverse complement strand
CGGCTCTTTGGAAGCTGGAATGAAGGTCCGATTCCTTCCCCCGCAGCCATAAACCGAACTTCGTTCTGGTTTATGGCTGCGAACCGAATTTATTCTGGTTCACAGCCGCGCCATAGATATATAAAAAATAAAAACTGCTTGAAATGAAAAAAGTAGTTACAATTAGAAAGTTATCTCGGTGATTCTTTTGGGTTGAGGGGATTTTTAATAAGGATTAACTTAAATATTTATGGAAAAATATTTGCGTTCCAGAATCAAAAAAGAATTTAAAGATATTAAAAATGATTTTGGCAAACTTTTTTCTAAAACTAAATGGTTACAAAATTGGACTAATAAAGGAGACCATAATAAACTTTATTCTTTATATGTAAAACTTCAAATTCTTTGTATTTTACTAAGAATTTGTTTGAAGTATAAAATGATTGATAATATATCGCTTCCAACAATAAGTGGAAAGAAATCCCTTAACGATTTCTGTAATTATATTATCCATCGTTTATCCGGTTGTTATTACGATAATCGTCAATTTAAAAATTTTTTAAGGACAGATTTAAAAATTTATTTAAAGATAGATACAGATCGAAAAAAAGAAGTTTCATTTGTTATAAGTGATATAATACCTTTAATTGGTAAAGAAATTCAAAAATCCTTCCAACGACTTAAAAAGGGTACCTGATGTCGTTATTATAACTAGAACTTATTTAGATTTTTAGGCAAAAAAGTGACCATTCCCGAAAAATGGCGTTCGAAAATTGATTTATGGGGTCGATTTTTGGGGTCAGACCCCAATATTAGATCTAGACCCCAATATTTAGATCTAGTAGCTTGCTGTTCCAACATAAAGCTTCCGTTTCTGGAAGTTTTGTGTTATAATAATATAGTGAGTAGCGGGGTGGGGTAAGACTCATCACTTCACTTTTTATTATGTAAAATAGATTTTATGACAAACGAACTAATACCAAACGCTCCACATAGAGATTTTGAGAGCATAAAAAAGATTGACGAAAATGGCGTTGAGTATTGGATGGCTCGTGGGCTTATGCTTTTGCTTGGCTATTCCCAATGGCGTAACTTTGAGGAGGTTATAGGAAGAGCCGCACGGGCGTGTATGGAAAGCGGGCAGGATGTGGATAACCATTTTGCTAAAATCAGCAAATTGGTCAAAATTGGCTCAAATACGGTGCGAAAAGTGGGGGATTTTAAGCTGGATAGATACGCTTGTTATTTGATAGCTCAAAATGGAGACCCCAGTAAACCCGAGATAGCATTAGCACAAACTTATTTTGCCATTCAAACAAGGCGACAAGAAGTATTTGAGCAACTCCCAGATACAGCTAAAAGGCTATTTATTCGCGGTCAAGTTTCTGACCATAATAAAAAACTTTTCAAAACAGCGAAAGAGGCGGGGGTCTCTAATTTTGGACTATTTAATGATGCTGGTTATCAAGGGCTTTATGGTGCTCCTTTATCTGAAGTAGAACAAAAGAAGGGTATTAAAAGGGGTGAGTTGTTGGATAGGGCGGGTTCTACGGAGTTAGCCGCAAATTTGTTTCGCATTACACAGACTGATGAAAAGATAAAAAATGGTAAAATACAAGGAGAGGGGGCGGCATCCAAAATTCATTTTATGGTTGGTGGTAAAATAAGGCAAACGATTAAAGAGATTGGTGGTGTTCCCCCAGAACAGTTGCCTTCAGAAAAGCACATCAGAGAAATTAAAAAAGAGATAAAACATCTGGAGAAAATAGAAAAAAGGAAACTCAAAGGGAAGTAATAAGACAACAATGAGAGGCTGATTAAGTTCAGGCGTTCGCAAATTTTCTCAAGTCAGGTATATAAATATACTCGTTTTGTCGCTGAATAATGGTTCTAACATCGTCCACGACACGGAGCCATTCGGTAATCTCATGGTTTTAGTTTGGCGATTCAAGGGTGATTTGGCATACATGTATTCTCTTTTACGACCAGAAAATCTTTCATGTTGAAATCACCAGTAATTTAAAAGAGCAGTTTTGGACACCATTTTCTAAAATCAAAAGCCCTTGTGGATAAGGGCTTAAATGTATGCGGTATTGGGCGCTTCCTACCTTTTTTATATTAGGGGGGATATTTAATTTTAGTAGGATATGAAAGTAGAGAGATAGCGCACCCAACACCGCCGGGATATATTCTCCTATTTTCAGGTTGTTTAATGTTAATATTATAGTAGTTTATTTAAAAAAGTCAAGGGGCCTCCGGGGGTCTGATATTCCTTTTCCGAAGTGAGTTAATGAGTTGAGTCTGAAACAATTATCCTTGACAAGATTTATAAATTTATTTATAATAAGGGCAACTTTAATTTATGGAGGTAAAATGAAATATCGCTTAAGGTCGGCGGCAAAGAGAAGGATTGAGGGACAGCCAGCCAAGAGATGGCTGGAGAATCATCCAGATTTTACTATTATCCCCCGGGAGGATGGGGTGATAGTGAAAAATATCTGTTGTCCCGAGATGGAGGCTCTTTGCCATGGTAATAGAGGGAAAAATGTTCCCATGGCGACCAGCGTGCTGCTGACGCCGGAAGGGAAATTTGGAATAAGAATTTATGGGCATCTGTTTCAAATCTAAATTCCTCTGTATAAATGGGGTTCTCTTAATTGAGGACCCCTTCGCTTAACTAATTAGTAAATAAAAATATGCCTGAATTACCTGAAGTGGAAACAATTAAACTTCAACTTGAAAAGCGAATTAAAGGAGAAACTATTAGAGGGGTGGAGGTGCTCAATCCTCGCCTGATTAATGTTTCTGTCCCTAAATTCATTTCTAAAACGAAAGGAGTAAAAATCAAATCTCTTCGAAGAAGAGCAAAACTTTTAGTTATTGATTTATCCAGCGGCGATTCATTATTAGTTCATTTAAAATTGACCGGTCTTTTGATTATGGACCAAAAGCCGGACAAACATACCAGTGTTATTTTTGAATTTGAGGGCAGTAAAAAATTGCTTTATAAAGATTTAAGGAAGTTTGGTTACATGAAATTATTGAGTACTTCCCAAACAGATAAAATTTTAAATAAAGAGTTTGGGCCGGAGCCGCTTTCCAAAGATTTTACCCCGGAGAAATTCAAAGAGTTATTGTTAAAAAAGAAAAAGGCCAAAATTAAACCGTTGCTGATGGACCAGAAATTTTTAGCCGGTATCGGGAACATTTATGCTCAGGAGACTTGCTTTTACGCCAAGGTCAATCCGGAAAGAAAAGTTGGAACTTTGGAAAACGGGGAAGTCAAGGATGTTTATGATGGCTTAAGAAAAATAATGAACGCGGCTATTAAGAGCGGAGGAACATCAGTAGACGCTTATCGAGATGTTGATGGGAGAGAGGGAAACTTTATTACCCGTTTGAAAGTTTATGGGAGAGAAGGTCAAGAATGTTTTCGTTGCGGAGCAAAAATAAAAGCAATCAAACTTTCCGGCCGGACTACTTGTTTTTGTCCAAAATGTCAGAGGTGAGACAAAAATTGAGTTTTTAAAGTTATCCACAGTTGACAATCATTTCAATGAATATATAATGACCCTAGTAATGATAATTATTTCCAATGCAAACTCTTGAAAAAACAAAAACTTCATCTATTACCATAACTAAAGAAGAAGACGAACCTCCAAGTAGGAGCGGACCTTTGGAGATTTCAATTAAAGAGTCTAAAAAAGAAGAGGGCGACTCTTTTTTTATTTCGAAAAAGATTTTAATCAAGCCGGAAATTAAAGAGAAAGGATTTCTTATTAGTTTCAATCAAAAAGATTTTTCCGTCGTCTATCCCAGAAATATTTGGGGGAAGTATCCCTTGTTTTTAAAGAAAGTTCTTTTAGAGAATTTGACTTTTGCTTTAACCTTGCACCTGCCTTGTCTCTTGGATATTGGTTCTTTGTGGTATCTTATGTCAAAACCTTCAGTCAAAGATATGATTGGAGAGGGATTCAGGGATTCTTTGCCCGCCACCGCCCTAATGAAGTCCGAGAAGGCTTCAAAGTATTTAGAAAAATTATCTCAAACTAAATATCATTTTAATAGGAAAGAAGCTTCCGTTCCTTTTACCCTACCATTAAGAAAGATTAGGAATACCGCTCTTATATTTTTTACTTTTGGGAAAGACAGTTTGCTTACTTATAGTTTATGCAAAGAAATCGGAATTAAAACAATGCCGGCGTATGTAAAGGAGCCTCTTTCTCAAACCGAGGATCATCTCAAGGAAAAATTAGCGGAAAAATTTTTTGAAGAATTCAAACAAAAAATTTTATTTATTAAAAATGAGGCCGGCAGCTTGCGCGAGCCGTATAAAAATCCGTCTGACGATGGCTGGTATGGTTGGGAGATGCAACTAACCCAATTTGGGTTAATCGTTCTGCCGATTGCTTTTGCAAGAATGACTAACTATCTTTTCTTCTCCAATGAACAGTCTTGCAATGATAAATTTTTGGATAAGGAAGGTTTTTGGTGTAATCCCGTCTATGAACAAAGCGTGGAGTGGATTCAGAAATTAGGAAAAATCGTTCAACTTTTGGGGATGGAAAATCTTAAAGTCGGTTCTTTAATTGAGCCGCTTCACGAACTTGCCATTATTAAAATTTTACACCATCGCTATCCTGAAATTGCCAAATATCAGATGTCTTGTTCTTCTTTTAATGAATATAAAATAATAAAAAGGAAGAGTCGTTGGTGCGGAAATTGCTCAAAATGCGCGAGAATTTTTATTTTTCTTTTAGCGAACAATATCAATCCCAAAAAAGTAGAATTAAGGAACAATATGTTGAAACTGAAGTATAGACAAAAATACGCCCTCTTCGGTTGCGACAAGGATAGTAACTATGGTTACGATGTTTCTCTTTTAGGGAGGGATGAACAATTATTAGCTTTTTACTTAGCTTACCAAAATGGATATAAAGGCGAATTAATTGATTTATTCAAGAAATTGTATTTAAAAGAGGCAAAAAAAAGAGAGAAGGAATTAATAAAAAAATATTTTGGCATTCACTCGGCCGAAACTATACCGGAAGAATTAAAAGACAAAGTTTTAAAAATTTATAAGGAAGAGTTAAAGATCTAAGATGAAAATCGCCCTGACTTTTAACGTCCGTCACGTAGAACCGTCTTTGAAAAATAGAAAATCCATTGAGGAAGCGGAATTTGATACGCCTAAAACAATCGGGGGAATTGCTAGATCATTAAGAAAGCTTGGTCACAAGGTTTTTTTAATTGAAGCCGATGAAAACGCTTATTTGAAATTTAAAAAATTGAAGTCAAAAATTGATCTTGTCTTTAACATTGCCGAAGGAATTCATGGCCGAGACAGAGAGGCTCAGATTCCGGCGATACTTGAAATGTTGGAAATTCCTTATCTTGGGTCCAAACCCCTGACTCAGGCAATTTGTTTAAATAAGGCTTTAACCAAAAAAGCGCTTTCTTGGCATAATATTCCCACCGCTAAATTTCAGATTTTCGAAACCGGCGAGGAAAAATTAAAAGGAGAGCTAAAGTTTCCCTTACTCGTTAAACCGAATAATGAGGGTTCGTCAAAGGGGATTTTTCAGGATTCCTTAGTAAAGACCAAAAAAAAATTAAGAAAGAAAGTGAAAGAAGTGATAAAAAATTTCAATCAACCGGCGTTAGTTGAAGAATTTTTATCAGGAAGAGAATTCACCGTCGGTTTAATTGGGAATAGTCCGGTGGAGATTTTGCCTCCGGCGGAGCTGAACTTTTCGTCACTGCCTAAAAATTTGGTTCCGATAGACTCATATGAAGTAAAGTGGCTGGTTGATAATCCAGAGAGCGAGATAGAGACCGTAATTTGCCCGGCAAAAATTGAAAAAACTCTAAGGAGAGAAATAGAAGAGATTTGTTTAAAGACCAAAAGGGTTCTGGGAATTTTAGATTGGTGTCGGATAGATTTAAGATTAGACAAGACAAATAAACCAAATGTTTTAGAGGTAAACCAAATACCGGGAATCATCCCCGACCCGAAAGAAAATTCTCGCTTTCCTTTAGTCGCGAGAGCCGCCGGTTATAACTTTAGAGAAATGTTAGATAAAATAATTAAAGCCGCTTGTCGGCGTTATAAAATCTATGTTGGTTAAAATTAGCAGTCATTTAAGACAGTTAGCCAAGAAATCATCGGCGATCAAAAAACAGTTTTATTTTTCTCCAGAGGAAAAGGTTTTTTCCAAACGGGCGTTAATCGACCCCCTTTTGGAAGATAAACATAAAAAAGTCAAAGGGTTAGTTCATAAATATTCCCGAAGAGTTTTGATTGAGTTGACTTTAAATTGCGCTTCTTTTTGCCGATTTTGCACCAGACGTCGCGAGGTTTCCGATCTTAAAAAAGGAGAACTTTCTTTAAGAGATATTGAGAAAATGATAAATTACATCGAATCCAAACCGAAAATCAATGAAGTTGTCTTTTCTGGAGGCGACCCTTTGACCGTTCCGAGGCTTTTAATTTATGCTTTAAATAAATTTTCAAAATTAAGACAGATAAAAATAATTAGAATTCACAGCCGGGTTCCGGTATCCGACCCCCAGCTTTTGACTAAAAGGATTTTGGAAACCTTAACGAGAATTAATAAAAAGAAAACGCTTTATTTTTCCATCCATTTTGAACATCCCGACGAATTAACTCCCGAAACCGTTAAGGCGGTAAATGCTTTGAGAAAAACCGGGATACCCTTGTTTTCTCAGTCGACTTTTTTAAAAGGAATTAATGATTCTTATAAAGTTTTGGAGACCTTGTTCACTAAACTTGTCGAACTTGGCGTTAGACCTTATTATATTTTTCACTGCGACTTGACTAAAGGGGTTGAACATTTTATTGTTCCAATCAAGAAAGAGATTGAAATTATGACCAAACTTAGAAAAAATATCTCGGGTATTGCCTTTCCTTTTCATGTGGTTGACGCCCCAAATGGTTCGGGTAAGATTCCTATTCCCCTTAATTTTTGGAAATTTACTTATTCATCCTTTAATGATTTTAAAAATAAAAGTACTCGAATGTATTAGAGCTTATCAGTAGTTTTACTTATAGAAAAGTCCGTTGGCCGGACTTTTTTAATAATAACCCGTTAACCGTTTTAGTTGTTGACCAATTAAGTTTCAATTCTTTTGGATTCTTGCTAGTCCGAAAGAATTTTTGTATAATGGAATAAATTAGAGAGTAGAATTTTACAGAAGATTTTTAAAGGAAATGAGGAGTGAGTAATTGGAGAACTTTTATCAATGACTAAAAATATAAAAATTTTTATTATAATAATCGCCGTCTTGACCGGATGGTTTTTTATTAGATTTGTTATCGGCGGTCCGGAAGACAATTGGATTTGCCGGCAGGGGCAGTGGGTTAAGCATGGAGTTCCTTCCGCGCCAATGCCATCTGAACCCTGCGGCGGAGAAGAAACAATAAATTCGGGAAAAACCGACCTGATAAAGATAGACAGCCCTCAACTTAATCAAATTATTGAAAGTCCGCTTTTTATTAAAGGGGAGGCAAGGGGGTTCTGGTTTTTCGAAGCCAGTTTTCCGATTAAACTTTTTGACGGCAATGGTTTTCTCTTGGGCATAACAACAGCTCAGGCCTTAGAAGATTGGATGACGGAGAAATTTGTGCCATTTAAGGCCGCCCTTCCTTTTGCCGTTCCGTCCACCTCAGAAGGCAAATTGATTTTAGAAAAAGATAATCCTTCAGGATTGCCGGAGCAGGCGGACGAATTAGTTGTCCCGGTTTATTTCAAAGAGGTGACGGAAATTTCGCCGGAGTTTATGACCGTAAAGATTTTTTTGAGCGACTCGCGTTTTGTCAATGAACCGTATTTTGATTGTTCCCGCACTATAGCCGTTGAGAGACGAGTTTTTAGAACCTCGGCGGTTGCCCGGGCGGCCATAGAAGCTCTTTTGCGAGGAGCGACAGAGGAAGAAATTAATCAAGGTTTTGTTTCGAACATAAATTCGGGAGTGAGGGTCCAGAGGTTGTCCGTTAATCCGTCAACTGGCGGCGGAACGGCCGAGATTGATTTTGACGAACAATTGGAGTTTCAAGTCGGTGGTTCTTGCCGAGTGGCGGCAATCAGAGCTCAAGTAACAGAGACCTTAAAACAACTTTCTACAGTTGACAACGTTGTTATTTCAGTCAACGGTCGAACCGAGGATATTCTTCAGCCGTAAATTTTTGTTCTTGCTTTCATTTTGTTTTATTTGGTCGTCGGAGGAATTGCCTTTGATCTTATTTAGGTAATTATGCCAAGTTTTGCTCAATTAAAACGTTTTGACTGGAGTTTATTTATCTCAATGACATTGCTGATTATTATTGGTTTAGTGAGTTTGTATAGTTTGTCATTGGCTAAACAAGGAGCGGGGGTTAGCAATTTCACCAGGCAACTTATTTTCGCCTTAGCTGGCTTTGTTTTATTTTGGTTTGTTTGTCTGACTGATTTCCGATTTTTTAGATCAACCTCTTATTGGATTTATATTTTAACCGTCTTTCTCTTAATTGTTGTCTTAATAGTTGGCCAGGAGTTGAGGGGTGTAAAGGGATGGCTGAATTTCGGTTTTTTTAGTTTTCAACCAACTGAGTTGGCTAAATTGGCTGTAGTTATGTTTTTGGCTAATTTTTGGCAAAAAGCGGCCAAGCCGGTACGTTTGGGAGATATTTTAAAAAGCGCTATTTTTATTTTGCCGAGTATATACTTAATTATCCGCCAGCCGGATCTTGGTTCAGCCGCAATGATTGCTATTTTATGGATAAGTATTATTTTTTTGGTTGATAAAAACAAAAAGCACATTTTGGGGTTAGTTTTAATTGTCATTTTGATTAGTCTTTCAGGTTGGTTGTTTTTTTTAAAGGATTATCAAAAGGATCGTATTTTGACGTATCTTAACCCGCAGAGCGATCCCTTGGGTCGCGGTTATCAAATTACCCAATCGGTCGTAGCGGTTGGCTCAGGCAGAATTTTAGGACGGGGGTTTGGCTTAGGTTCTCAATCCCAGTTGCGGTTTTTGCCGGCGGCCGAGACTGATTTTATTTTTGTCGTTATTGCCGAAGAATTTGGTTTAATCGGTTCCTTGATTCTTTTGGGATTTTATGTCTTTCTTTTATATCGTCTAATTAAAATAAGTTTAACAGTCTACGATGATTTTAGCCTAGTCTTTGCTTTAGGCGTTATTATTTATTTTTCCCTCCAGATGGTTATTAATGTTGGGATGAACATCGGGCTGCTGCCGGTTATTGGGCTGCCCTTGCCATTGGTCAGCTATGGAGGTAGTTCTCTGTTTATCAGTATTCTCGCCATTGCTATGGTTGAAAGTGTTGTCATCCATCAGCCCTTTACAAAAGCGTTTTGACACTGTAAAATGAGAACATTAGGACAAAGAAAAGAACTTCTGCGGAGCAAAAATTTTTGTGTTCCAATACTTTAATGTTTTAGCGAACTTATATGTTTACCCTTAAAGCACAATCTAGAAAATTACTTGGTGGAAAAGCCGGGACACTGCGGAAGAGCGGAGTCATTCCCGCCGTGGTTTATGGCCACAATTTTAAAACTCAATCTATCCAGGTTCCCTATCAGGAGTTTGAAAAAATTTATAAGCAAGCCAGAGAAAGCAGTCTGATTGATTTAGAAATTGAAGGGGAGAAATCCGAAGGGGCCTGGCCCGGCTCTGTTAAAGTTTTAATTCACGATATCCAATATCATCCCCTGACCAACCAATTTCAACATATTGATTTTTATAAAATTAAAGCCGGTGAAAAAATTACCGTTGAGGTAGAACTGAAGTTGACGGGCTTATCGCCGGCCGTTAAAGAATTGGGCGGCGTCTTGGTTTCAAGTCTGGATGAGGTGGAAATAGAGTGCTTACCGGAAGATTTAATTCATCAGATTGAAGTAGACATTTCAGGTTTAAAGAATTTTGACGATATAATTAGGGTAGGCGATTTAAAGGTGCCCCGGAATATTAAGATTTTACAAAACCCGAAGGATGTTGTAGTTAATATCGAAAGACCGCGTGAAGAAGAAGTAGCTGAAGGAGCCCCGGAAGAAAAAGTGGAAGAAGTTGAAAGAATCGGAGAAACGGTTAAAGAGGAAAAAGAAGGGAAAGAAGAGAAAGAAAAGAAAGAAGGGGGGAAGGAGAAATAATTCGTATCAATGTCTAATTTTACAAAAATAGTTGGACTGGTCAGTTTGGTCTTTTTTTTGACGTTATTCTTTATTTTATTGCCTGATCGTCATAAAAATCAATTATCCAACCAAGAAGTTTTTAGTAGTCAAGATGTTTCTATCGGACGAGAAGTTTTTCCTGATTGGCAAGGTTTTGAAGATATTGGGGAGCCGCTGGTTGTTGAACAGCTTCAGGAGAATCGTTTTGATAAGTTGCCGATAGCTGTTGTTTTGGATAATTTGAAGGAGTCTTTACCAATCAGCGGCGTTGACCGGGCCTCGGTTGTTTATGAAGCTCCGGTTGAAGCTGACATTACTCGTTTTTTGGCTGTATTTGACCAAGATTTTTTGCCGGATGAGATTGGTCCGGTTAGGTCAGCCAGACCTTATTTAGTTGATTGGGCGGGAGAGTATGGGGCGATTTTCGTTCATGCCGGAGGTAGCAGTGAAGCGTTGCAGAAGATTAGCCAACATTTTTATTCCATTATTTACGATTTAGACGAAATTAGCGGAGACGGAGGTTATTTCTGGCGTGATGAGCAAAGACAAGGTCCGCACAATTTATATATTTCCAGGCAATCAATCGTTAGTCTGATAAATAAAAAAAATCTGGTTAATGCAATTAGTCCAGATTTTGAAGACTGGGGATTTGAAAGCCTCCCGACCCTTTCCCTTTCAAGCGGCGAAAAAAAAGAAGAGGAGAGCGGGGTAATAGTTAAAATTGATTACCGCCAGCCGGTTGTTTGGCAGTTTGACAAAGATAATCAGGTTTATTTGCGCTTCCAGGACGGCCAACCGTTTTTTGATCAGAGCGGAAGGCAGATCGGAGTTGAAAATTTAGTTATTCAGAAAACCGAAATAAATATCTTGGACGAAGTTGGTCGGCGATTTATTAAAACTATCGGTCAAGGGGAAGCGCTTATTTTTCAAAACGGTTTTTTAAAGCAGGGGAGATGGGAGAAATTGGAGCAAAACTCGCGGACTAAATTTTACGACCTTGAGAGTGAGGAAATAAAATTTTTGCCGGGAACAATTTGGATAGAGATTGTTTCTAAAAATCACCGAGTACTATATTGAGCGTCCGCCTTCAGACTAATAATTTAGTCTGATGGTAATTTTTTTGTTTTATAGCGCTTTGATTGATTCTTTTGTCATTATGGGTTATGATGTTTTGTCTTGCAAGGTTTCAATTATTGAATCGAGGTCCCCGTCCATAATTTGTTCAAAATCATACCAGGACTTTTTAATTCTGTGGTCGGTAATTCGTCCCTGAGGATAATTATAGGTTCTGATTTTTTCTGAACGGTCGCCGCTGCCAATTTGGGATAGTCTTTTCTCTTTTAAATCTTTATTCTTTTTTTCTTGTTCAATAGCCAAGAGTCGAGAGCGCAAAACAGTCAGAGCCTTTTCTTTATTTTGTGTTTGAGCTCTTTCGTCCTGGCAGGCGACGGTTAAACCGCTTGGTCGGTGGGTGATTCTGATTGCCGAAGCGTTTTTTTGGACGTTTTGACCGCCGTGGCCCGAAGCCCGAAAGGCCTCAATTTTTAAATCTTCAGGGTTTATTTTTATATCTATCGGGTTGGCTTCTGGTAAAATGACCACCGAAGCGGCTGAGGTATGAACGCGGCCGTTTTTTTCTGTTTCCGGGATCCGTTGGACTCGGTGGACTCCGCTTTCATTTTTGAGTAGAGAGTAAGCTCCTGGGCCCTTGATTCCAAATATTATTTCTTTAAATCCGCCGATGTCGGTTGGATTGGATGAAATTAAATAAGTTTGCCAGCGTTTTTTTTCAGCAAATCGCGAATACATCCTGAATAAATCAGCGGTGAATAGACCCGCTTCTTCTCCGCCGGTTCCGGCCCTGATTTCTATAATGACATCCTTTTCGTCAATTACCGATTTCGGTTTTATTTCTTTGTTGATTTCTTTTTCCAAGATTTGTTGTTCTTTCTGCAAGCTTTCTATTTCTTCTTTAGCCATCTTAATTATGTCTTGGTCGGATTCACAGGCTAACAATTTTTCAGTTTCAGATATTTTTCTGTTAATTTCTTTCAATTGTTCAGATTTTCTTATCAGGTCTTTCAGTTGACTATATTCTCTAGAGGTTTGTTTTAGTTTTGCCTGGTTGTTATAGATTTGAGGATCTTGTAACTGGTTTTCCAGATTCTCCAGTTGTTTTTTTAGTCCATTAGATTGGTTTTCCATAGAATCATTAAAACATTGAAACAACTTGTTCTCATGTTTTTATGTTTTTTTCCCCGGGACTAACTTTTTTCCCTTGGGATTAACCTTTTCTCCCTTGCTTTTTTTGCCCTGTTTCAGTATTTTTGACTTTTCAACTATTTTTTGATATCTTTCCAATCTTCCGGCTGTATCAATAAATTTTTGTTTCCCGGTATAAAGCGGATGGCAATTTGAACAAATCTCCACGTTCGCGTTTTCGACGGTTGAGCCGATAGTAAATTTCGCGCCGCAGGCGCATTTTATTTTCGCTTTTGGATAATATTTTGGGTGAATATCCTTTTTCATAGGAGTTATTTTAACATAAATAAAATATTTGACAAGTATTTTGCTTTTTTCTATGATTATGTTATACTAAGATTGGTTTGATTCCCCGTAGGAGGTTTAATTTTTTCTTTTAGCGGCGGGGCGATAACTTAATTTGATTGAATAAACTTATGGCAACAGATAAACAAAAAATCTCCGTTTCTAATGAGGTGAAGATTCCATCTACTTTGGATATGGCTAAAGCCGGCCTTCATTTAGGGCATAAAACAACAAGACATTCTCCCCAAATGGACCCATATATTTACGGCGCTAAAAATACAATTCATATTATTGATTTAGAGAAAACGTCTGAAAAACTTCGGGGAGCTCTTAATTTTATCGCTAGCTCTGTCAGTCAGGGGGCTAACATCTTATTTGTTGGCACCAAACCGGCGGCTAAAGATATTGTTAAAAAGTATGCTGAAAAATTAGATATTCCTTATGTTACTGAACGTTGGTTGGGAGGTATCTTGACTAATTTTTCCACCATCTCGGGCTTAATTGAAAAGTTCAATAAAATGCAAAAAGAGAAAGATGAGGGAGAATGGGAAAAATATACTAAAAAAGAGCGGCATGAATTTTTAAAAAAATTGGATAAACTGCAAACCTTAGTCGGCGGAATAAAAAATCTTAAAAGGAAACCGGATATAATTTATATAATTGACATTGTTAAAGAAAAAACGGGCGTTAGAGAAGCGAGAAGGTCTAAAATACCAACCGTAGCTGTGGTTGACACCAACGCCAATCCAGAACTTATCGATTGGCCAATCCCGGCCAACGACGACGCGATTAAGTCAATTGAATTAATTACCAGCTTGGTTGCCGAGGCTGTAGAGCGGGGAAGAGAAAAAACAAAAAAAACGCAAGAGCACTAGAACATAAAAAGATCAGTTAAGGTCTAAGGGTTAAGGCAAAGATAAGGCCCTAAACCCTTTCCCCAGATTCCGTTAGAAATTAATAATTGTTCCCGCGATGAATCTAAGCCGGTTTTTAGCCTCAATTCCTATTGTTAGCTGTCCCAACGTTTTAATGATTTAATGTTTTAATATGGATGCAAAAATTATAAAACAATTAAGAGAAATAAGTGGAGCAGGATTTTCAGATTGTCAAAAAGCTTTTCGGCAGGCCAAGGGCGACTTGGATGAGGCTCTGGAGATATTAAGAAAAGAAGGCCGAAAGATTGCCCAGAATAAGGAGATTAAACCAACCAACGAAGGCGTTATCGGGTCATATATTCATTCTAATAATAAGATTGGAGTTTTAGTTGAAGTAGTTTGTCAGACTGATTTTGTGGCCAGAAACGAAGAATTTAGACAACTGGCCCATGATTTGGCTATGCAAATTGCCGCCGCTAATCCAGCCTGGGTTAGCCCGGAACAAATTCCCGAACAAGTGATTAGAAAAGAAAAAGAGATTTATAGCCAGGGGATAGACTCTAAAAAATCCGGTCAAATAAAAGAAAAGATAATTAACGGAAAATTGGAGAAATTTTATCAGGAGGTTTGTTTATTAAATCAGCCCTTTATCAAAGATGATAAAGTGAGCGTTAAAGAATTGATTCAAAATGAGATAGCCAAGTTGGGGGAAAACATTCAGGTTAAAAGATTTATTAGATTTGCGTTGTGAAATTAGGTCTTTTAGTTTTCCCGTTTTTGCTAATTTGTTAAATTGCTTATCCGCTAAATGATTACTGTTTACGTTCAATTAGCTTCTTGGGATAGCACGCCAGTTCAACTGTCGCAAATGAGGGGGGGCGAAATGATTGTCAAAGATCAATTTCAAATTGGGGATTCGGTAATTATTAAGACTGAATTAGGCACGGATTTAGGCAAAATAATAAAGATTGAAGAAAAGGGCGAAAAGGTTGAAGAGACGGAAATCTCGCCCTCCGAAGTCCCGAGTAAGACAGAGGAAGCTAATTTTATTTTAAGAAAGGCCTATCCTGACGATATAGAGAAATGGAAGCAAAGAAATCAGAATAAGGAACAAGCAATAAAGAAGTGCGAAGTTTTGGTAAAAAAGGGAAAGTTGCCAATGAAAATTGTTGACGTTCTTTTTGCTTTTGACGGGGGGAAAATAACTTTTGCTTTTATAGCTCTAAACAGGGTAGACTTTCGCGGTTTAGTTAAGGATTTGGTTCAGGAATTTCATAAATCGGTTAGAATGTACCAGATTGGGGTCCGGCAAGAAGCAGGCTGGGCTGGGGGTATTGGTCCCTGCGGTAGAGGTCTTTGCTGCAGCAGTTTTTTAGGTAAATTAGGTAATGTCAGCGTAGATATGATGTTGGACCAGCAGCTTTTTCAGCGCGGTTCAGAACGATTAACCGGTATTTGCGGACGGCTCAAGTGTTGTTTGTCTTATGAGGAAGAAATGTACAAAGAGCTGATAAAAAAATTGCCGCCAATAGGCAGTAAGGTTAAAACCAAAAAGGGCAAAGGGAAGGTGGTTGATTGGCACATTTTAAAACAAACCATCGTTATTGAAGAGACAGGACAAGGAGAAGAAAAAGGAACCAGAGCGGAGGTTCCTTTGGCTGAAGTTAAATTATTGGGACATTAAGACAACTCTCTTAACTGGATAAATCTTTTTATTTTTTAATTTATCATAAAAAATGAAAATAAAAATAGCCGTCTTGTTAATCATCCTTTTAATGGCGGTTGTTTTAGCCGGCTGCGTTAAAAGCGATGAACAAGAAAAAATTATTCCTATGGAAATTATAAGTTCTAAAAAAGCGGTTTTAATCATCGCCTTTGAGGGGTTTCAAGATTTTGAATATGACGAGACAAGACGGATTTTGGAGAGTTCTGGCGTCGAGGTAACCGTCGCCAGCTCGAAAAAGGGGTCGGCGGTTGGTAAACTCGGCCAACAGGTGGAAGTTGATTTAACCCTTGATCAAGTTAAACCGGATGATTTTGACGCCATTGTTTTCATTGGCGGACCCGGGGCTTCAGAATATGAAAGTGACCCGTTGGCCCATAAATTAGCTCAGTTGGCCATGGAGCAGAATAAGGTTTTGGGCGCGATTTGCCTTGCCCCGACGATTTTAGCAAAAGCTGGCGTTTTAGAAAACAAAAGGGCGACGGTTTGGTCTGACCCTTTAGCTCAGGAGATGATTGAAATTCTAAAGAGTCAGGGAGCTGATTATACGGACGAGGCGGTGGTAATTGACGGGAAATTAATTACCGCCAATGGACCTTCGGCGGCTAAAGAATTCGGGCAAAAAATTGTTGAGGCCTTGAATAAGTAATTAGAGTAAACCGGGCGGGTCTCATGCCAAAACAGAGCTTAATATGGGGCGAGAGGAGATAATACTTAATTATTTAATTTTTGATTTCTATGTTTATAAAAATTGCTATTAACGGTTTTGGAAGGATCGGGCGGCCGAGTTTCCGATTAGCTCTCAAGTCCAAAAAATTGAAGATTGTGGCCATCAATGATTTGACTGACACTGAAACTTTGGCTCATCTTTTGAAATACGACTCTATTTATGGTCGGTTTGACGGTAAAGTTGGCTATGATGAAAATCATCTGATTGTGAATAATAAAAAATATCCCGTCTATTCTGAAAAAGAGCCGGGGAAATTGCCCTGGAAAGACTTAGGTATAGACATTGTTTTGGAAAGCACGGGCAGATTTGTTACTAAAGAATTAGCCGGAGAGCATTTGAAAGCTGGGGCGAGAAGAGTCATTCTCTCGGCTCCGCCAAAAGATCCGGATATACCGACCTATGTCTTGGGAGTTAATCAGAAAAAATTTGACCCCAAGAAGGACTTGATTATTTCCAACGGTTCTTGCACAACTAATTGTTTAGCCCCTTTAATTAAGGCTTTGAACGACGAATACGGAGTTGAGTATAGCTCAATGACCACTGTTCATGCTTACACCAATGACCAGAGGTTGCTTGATTTATCTCATTCGGATTTGCGTCGGTCTCGGGCTGCGGCTCAAAATATCATTCCGACAACCACCGGAGCGACCAAATCGGTTATTGCCGCCATTCCTGAATTAAAAGGTAGACTTGAAGGCATCGCCATACGCGTTCCTGTGCCAGTTGTTTCTATGATTGATTTGGTTTGTTTAGTGAAAAAATCAACCACGGTAAAACAAGTCAATAATAAATTTAAACAAATGGCTAATGGCCAATTAAAAGGTATTTTGGGCGTAATTGATCAGCCATTGGTTTCTTCTGATTTTATTGGCGATTCTCATTCGACTATTGTTGACCTCAGTTTGACCGGAGTTTGCGGGGGAAATCTTATTAAAGTGGTTGCTTGGTATGACAACGAATATGGCTACGCTTGTCGGTTTGTTGAGATGGCTGAATATATAGGGAGCAAATAAAGTATGATTATCTCCGACATCAAGAAGAAAATTGTTGATTTTGTCAGGAAGGTTTTTAATTTGCCTTCCGATTTTGATTTTGAGATAGAGATTCCTCCGGAACCAAAAATGGGCGATTTAAGCATTTCTTGTTTTAAAATAGCCAAGTATTTGGGACGGCCGTCTGCTGGTCCGGGCGGAGTTAACAAAATAGCGGCCCAAATAAAAAGTTATTGGAGCCCGGAGTTGAAACAGATTGCGGAGAAAGCGGAAAATGTCGGACCTTATCTTAATTTCTTTCTTAATAAACAAGCTTGGTTTAAGACAGTTTGTCGGGAGATTTTAAAGGAAAAAGATAAATTTGGTAATGTTAATTTTGGCAAAGGGAGGAAGGTTTTAATTGAATATTCGGCTCCCAACACGAATAAACCTCAACATTTAGGCCATCTGCGAAACGATTTTTTAGGAAGGGCATTGTCAAATTTGTTTTCCGCTGCCGGGTTTAAAGTGACCAGGATTAATTTAATTAACGACAGGGGGATACATATTTGTAAGTCAATGTTGGCGTATCAAAAATGGGGCGAAGAAAAAACTCCGGAGACGGAGAATACAAAAGGAGACCATTTCGTGGGTAAGTATTATGTTTTGTTTGAACAAAAGGCGAAAAAGAACCCCGGGCTTTTGGATAAAGCGCAGAAATTAGTTGAAAAATGGGAGGAGGGGGATGCGCAGACTATTGCCTTATGGCAAAAAATGAATAAGTGGGCTATAGATGGGATAAATCAAACTTATAAGAAAATAGGTGTTGATTTTGATTATACTTATTATGAAAGCGATATTTATAATTCAGGAAAAAAAATTATTTTAAAGGCCTTAAAAAAGGGGTTATGTTATAAGAGGGAAGACGGGGCTATTGAAATTGATTTGGCTAAAGACGGTTTGGATAAAAAAGTGTTGCTTAGAGCCAATGGTACCGGCGTTTACATCACTCAGGATATCGGTTTGGCTAAACTGAAACACAAGCAGTTTAAGCCGAATAAGTCAATTTATGTCGTCGCTTCGGAACAAGATTACTATTTCAGAGCCTTGTTTAAAATTTTAGAAAGCTTTGGTTTTGATTGGGTTAGAAATTGTCATCATCTTAGTTATGGGATGGTTTTCTTGCCCGAGGGGAAGATGAAATCAAGAGAGGGTAAGGTTATCGACGCCGATGACATTATCTCCGAGATGGAACAGTTGGCTAAAGGCGAGATTTTGAAAAGAACTCCGAACCTCAGCCCGATTGAAATTTCCAAAAGGGCTGAGGTCATTGCTTTGGCCGCTTTGAAATTCTTTTTCCTTAAATTTACTCCGGGGCAAGACGTTCATTTTGACCCTCAGGCGTCGCTTTCCTTTGAAGGGGACACTGGTCCGTATATTCAATATACTTATGCTAGAATTCAGTCCATTTTTAAAAAGAGCGGTTTAACCGGCGGACTTTCCGACAAGGTGAACTATAAAGTTTTGGGGAATGAGGAAGAGATTAAACTCTTAAAGTTATTGTTTATTTACCCCGATATTCTACGACGCTCAGTCAATCTAGAAAAAAATATATACAATCCTACGTATTTGTGCCAATATTTATTGAAGATAGCCCAGACGTTTAATGAATTTTATCACCGGCACCCGGTTTTAAAAGCGGAATCCGACCTAAAGAACGCCCGCTTGGTTTTAATCTCCAGCGTGGCTGAAGTTATTAAAAAAGGATTGAGTTTGCTCGGTATTGACGTCCTGATAGAGATGTAGCGATTTACTTTTTTAATGCTAATAAATGTGTTATAATACAAAGATTGGAGGTTAAAGATAGACGGGTGTTTATAAGACAAATGAGTTTTGATTATCTAATTGTTTAAATTCGCGAGGGGGCGGAGATTCAATAATATTATTATATGTCTAACGAGAAACCGAAAATTTTACTTGCTGAGGACGACCAGTTTATTTGTCGGGCTTATAAAGATGGATTAAGTCAGGCTGGTTTTGAGGTGATTGTCGCCAGCAATGGGGGGGAAGCTGTTGAAAAAATAAAATCGGAAAAACCCGACTTACTCCTGCTCGACTTGATTATGCCTCTTAAAAGCGGTTTTGAAGTTATGGAAGAAATAAAACAAAACAAGATATCAAACCTGCCCATTATGGTTCTTTCTAATTTAAGCCAAGAGTCAGATATTAAAAAAAGCGAAGAGCTTGGGGCGGTGGATTATATCGTCAAATCCAACGCCACAATGAGAGACGTGATTGAAAAAATAAAAGATATTTTAAATAAATAATAATCCGAATCTACAGATAAATATGCGGATGCGACGAATTACTGATGAGACTATTATTCGTGGCGTCCGCATGGATTTGTAGACTACTTTTACTAAACAAGGCGTTTATGAAATTTTATAATGTTTTAGGAATACCAATAAGCACGGCTGACGTCGTCGGGTTGGCGATAAGTATAGCGGCGGCTATTATCGCTTTAATTGCTTTTTATTATCTTTATCGCGCCGCAAAGATTATGGCTGGCGGCGTTTTGGAAAGAGCGTTCTCAAGAATAGCCACCTGTGTGGTGATGATGATTTATACAGTTGGCTTTTTGTGGTTTTCTTTCAGCGTTTTTGATTTAAGGGAAGATATTTGGGTGGCGGTTATTGGTCCAAGTTTATGGCTTTTAGGAAACCTTTTTTTGCTTTTAGGATGCAAAGAGATAGCTAAACTGACCAAAAAAGAGTAGAGAGAGGGTTTAAACGATTTAGCGACCATGCAAATAGCAGTTAAAAAACTAAAAGAACTTTTGGTTCAGCCCGGTCATATCAGCGAGGACGATTTTGAGTCAAATGTTAAAAAAGCCGAGAAGCAAGGGAAAAATTTGGCTGACGTTTTAATAGAAGGGGATGTCATTAAAGATGACCAATTGGGGAGATTAATTGCCGAAGACGCGGGTTGGCGTTATGTTAATCTTAAACAAGAGAAGATAGACGAGGAAACGCTTAATTTAATTCCCGAGTTAGTCTCTGAATCCAAAGGCGTAATTGCCTTTGCCAGGTCTAAAGAGGGGATAAAAGTCGGAATGAGGAATCCGGACGATTTGGAGATACAGCATTTTATAGAGAAACGGACCGGGGAGAAAATTTTCCCTTATTTCATCACCAAATTAGATTTACGCGAGGCTCTTTTCAGTTATCAACCCTCTTTAAGGCAGGAATTTGATAAAATTTTAAAGCAATTCAAAAATAGAACTCTAAGCGGAACCCAAAGAGACGAAATTATGGTAAAAATGGTTGATACCATTTTGATGTACGGTTATCAAAATAAGGCGTCGGATATTCATGTTGAGCCGTATATCAACAAGATTGTGGTCCGTTTTAGAATAGATGGCGTCATGCACGATGTTTTATCTTTGCCAAAAGATTTATTGGATTCTGTTATCACCAGAATTAAAATTTTATCCAGAATGAGAACCGATGAGCATCGGGCAGCTCAGGACGGCAAATTTCGTTTTAACGTTAAAGACGGACTGGTTGACGTCAGGGTTTCAATAATCCCGGTGGTTGAAGGGGAGAATGTGGTAATGCGGCTTTTGTCAGTTAAAAGCCGGCAGTTTAGTTTGACAGATTTAGGTTTATTATCTTCTGATTTAGAAAAGATTAAAGGGGCTGTTGGGCGTCCTCATGGAATGATTTTAGTTACTGGTCCGACCGGCAGCGGGAAGACGACCACCCTTTACGCTGTTTTAAAGATTTTAAATACTCGCGACGTTCATATCTCAACCATTGAAGACCCGGTTGAGTATGATATAGAGGGAGTAAGCCAGATTCAAGTTAATCCCAGAACCAATCTGACTTTTGCCAAAGGGTTGAGAGCCATTGTTCGTCAGGACCCGGATATTATTATGGTCGGAGAAATCAGAGACAAAGAAACAGCCGGTATCGCCGTCAATTCGGCTTTGACCGGACATTTAGTTTTATCGACTCTTCATACCAACGATGCGGCGACAACCTTGCCGAGATTATTAGATATGGGGGTTCAGCCGTTTTTGGTCGCTTCGACCGTTAATGTCGCCATTGCTCAGAGGTTAGTCAGAAAAATTTGTCCGAAGTGTCGGTACTCTTGTAAACTAACTAATGAGGAAAAAGCAGTTATTCAAAAAGAGCCGCGTTTAATAGAGATTTTAAAAGCTAATGGGCAGACGGATTTAAATAAAATTATTCTTTATCGGGGTTTTGGTTGCAAAGTTTGCGCTCGCACGGGCTATGTCGGTCGGATTGGGGTTTTTGAGGTTTTAGAAATGAGTGAAGATATTAGGAGTTTGATCATTGGACGTTCTTCAAGCGAACAGTTGATGAAAGTGGCGATTAAGAATGGGATGACAACGATGTTAGAGGATGGGATAGAAAAAGTTTTTAATGGAATCACCACCTTGGAAGAGGTGCTAAGAGTAACTAGAGAATAGTAAATATGTCTGAACAAATCGAACAAAAAAAGGGGGTTTTGGAGAAAGAAATTGCCATTGGCGGCGTAACCCTAACCCAAAAAGCGCTTTTGGCTAGGCATTTAGCCGTGATGTTAAAATCCGGTTTGACTATTACCGAGGCCTTGAATCTTGTCGAGACTTCGGCCACAGGAAAACTTAAAGGAGTATTGAGAAGTGTTTTAAAATCAGTCAGGGCCGGGCGTTCGCTCTCTTCTTCGTTGGGCGATTATCAGAGATTTTTTTCCGGTTTGTTTATTAATGCTACTTTAGCCGGGGAATCTTCCGGGACATTAGAGGAAAATTTGGAGAATATCGCCAAACAATTAGAAAAAGAAAGAGAGCTGATTTCAAAGATAAAAGGAGCGATGCTTTATCCAATTGTCGTTTTAGTGGCGGCTTTTGTTTTGGCGATAATTCTTTCTTTCGTTATTTTACCCAAGATCACCCCTTTATTTGAGGGACTAAAAGCGGATTTGCCGGTGACAACCCGGGTTTTAATTTGGTTTTCTCATTTTATCGAAGATCATGGATTAATTTTGTTTATCTTGCTTATTGCCGTGATTATTCTGACGGTTTGGCTGGTCAGACAAAGGTGGGTTCGACCGGTCACTCACTGGCTTTTTTTAAAACTCCCGATTATTAAGAAACTCGTTATTCATACCAATTTGGCTCGTTTTTCCAGAACTTTAGGCACTTTAATAAAAAGCGGACTCAATCTTGACGAGGCAGTAAATATTACCGCCCAAACAATGAGTAATTATTACTATGGGAAGGCCCTGTCTCAGTCCGGCCAGCGGATTAGCAAAGGGATTAAACTTTCGGATAATTTGATTTATTTCAAAGATATATTTCCCGCTTTAGTGGTTAAGATGATTAAGGTTGGAGAAGGATCGGGACGTTTAGAGGAGGTCCTGTTTTATTTAGCCGATTTTTATGAGTCTGAGGTTGATACTTCGACCAAGACTTTATCAACGGCCATTGAACCGGTTTTGTTGATTTTTATCGGTTTAGTGGTCGGTTTCTTGGCTTTATCAATTATCACTCCCATTTACAATATTACCGGGAACATCGGAGGATAATATCGCTCCACCTTTTGTTTATGTCAAAAATAAGACAATCTTTCACTTTAATTGAACTTCTTATTGTTATCGCCATTATCGTTATTCTAACGACGGCCGCGATACCGATTTACGGCAATTTACAGGTTGAGAGCCAGCTTAATGAGAGTTCGGCGCAAATTATTCAAATTTTAAGAACAGCTCGAGGACGCAGCGTTGCCGGACTAAACGATGCGACTCACGGCGTTTATTTTGAAATAAACTCCGGTAATGACAAATACATTTTATATCAAGGACCCTCTTATACTGAGAGAGAGAGCAACTATGACAGAGAGACAACTTTAGACGATTCTCTCCATATATCAACGACATTAGTTGATAATGATGTTAATTTTTCCAAAGGGTTTGGACTGCCTTTGGGAGCGGGTCTGCCCAATGCCGGCGCGATTATCTTAACTCATGAAACGAGCGGTAACAGAACAATTAGTATAAATAGCCTGGGGATAATAAAGGAAAGTCATTGAGAGACAACATTAAAATGAATTGAAAAATGAGTATATCTTATTCATTCAAAAGTCTTTCTCGCCATAGCCAGAGTACCCTTGAACTCGTCATTGCTATGGCTATTTTTTCTTTGATTAGCGCTGTAATGATTTCTCTGGCTTTAGGAGGTTTTAACGCTTTGGGGCAGGGAGGGGAACAAACTCAGGCCGAGGCGTTGGCTCAGGAAGGTGTTGAGGCCGTTCGGTCGATTCGGGGCAGAGGTTGGAATGAATTTATTTATAATCAGAGCGGAGTGGAGATAAATGAGGGAAAGTGGATTTTCTCCGGCGAAGGAACCGCGGAAAAAATAGATCAATATACCCGAACAATTACTTTTGAAAATGTTTGCCGGAACATTTTAGACGAGATTACCGCTTGCCCCGGGCTTTATTCTGACCTACACAGCAAAAAAGTGACTGTCACAGTCACCTGGGAAGTTAGGCCGGGAATAATTAATTCCGTTCAGAAGATAACTTATTTAACTAATTGGGACTCGCAAGAGTGGATTCAAACTAATTGGGTGGGCGGTCCAGGACAGGACATCTGGTCGGATCAAACCAAATATAATTCTGATGACAATAATATTGACTATAGCGTGATGGGAGAAATCCGATTAGCTAAAGCCAGAGATGGTTCTTGGATTTTAGCCGGAGGAGAACAGTTTAGAGACATTACAGATGTTGATTTTAATGCCGGGGAAGAGTTTAATAACACCGTTGTCGTTGGGACAGGAGAAGACGCCGGTGTTTTTTTAGAGCAGGATACCCTTTGGACAGAGCATAACGACAGCCAGAGTGCCACGACAAACGAAATAACCGATATAACTTATTTAAGTGCTGATGATATTTGGGCTTCGGCTGGCGGCGGAGAGATACTCCATTATAATGGAAGCAATTGGACTGAATTTACTGATTTGGGCAGCGACGATATAAACGGTCTTGAGATGATTTCAGCCAACGATGGTTGGGCTGTGGGCGAAAGCGCCAAAATATACCGTTACAATGGATTTAATTGGACCCAATTATACAATTTTAGCAATGATTTATTTGGTATTGATATGGTTTATTCTGACAATGGCTGGGCTGTGGGAGACAGCGGGAAAATATATAAATATAATGGTGTTAATTGGAGTCAGTTTGCCGATACTGGAGGAGAAATATGGAGAGCCGTGGCTATGATAACGGCCAATGACGGCTGGGCCGTCGGCGATAAAGGAAATATCGCCCAATATAATGGGACGTTTTGGGTGGAACTTGACGAAATTAGCTCTCAGGATTTGAATGATATTGATATGGTCTTCCCCAATGACGGTTGGATCGTCGGCGATAGCGGGAAATTTTTTCATTATAACGGCTGGATGTGGTCTGAGTTTGCCGACCTCGGCAGCAATGACATAAACGTTGTTCAGATGTTGTCTTCCAATGATGGTTGGGCCGCCGGCGAAAGCGGGAAAATATATCACTATAACGGAACGTCTTGGAGTGAATTTGTCGACAACGGAGGGATGGACTGGCGGGCAATTTGTTTCTCTTCCGTCGATAGTGGTTGGGTAATGGGTGACGACGGAAGAATTTACCAATATGGCGATTTTTATCCTGAATCGGGCGTGTTCTTCTCGCGGATTTTCAACAGCGAGGAGATAAATACCCGTTGGGAGATGATTTACTGGACGGAAGTTTTGCCGGCAGGTTCAGACTTAACTATCGCTACCAGAACAGGCAATACGCCGATTCCGGATGGCAGTTGGTCGTCATTCAGCGGCGAGCTGACCGACCCGGAATCGTCCTATATTTCTTCTCCCAGTCGTCAGTATTTGCAGTATCGCGCGACTTTAACAAAAGGGGATTCTGGTCTTGAGACGCCGGAGCTGGCTGATGTTACTATTGTTTACAATACGCCGACTGATAAAAATTTAAACGGAATTGACGTTGTCTCTTCGTCCGATATTTGGGCCGTAGGCAATAGTGGCGAAATTTTGCACTACGACGGTAATGATTGGAGCGAATTTATTGATTTGGGCGAACAAGATTTATATGCCGTTGAAATGACGGCGGCCGATGACGGTTGGGCGGGCGGGGAAAGCGGGAAATTTTTTCATTATAACGGCTCGGCTTGGTCTGAATTTGTTGATTTGGGACGGCGAGATATAAATGTTATTTATATGTTGTCTTCTGACAATGGCTGGGCCGCCGGGGAAAGCGGCAAAATTTATCATTATAACGGGGTTGATTGGACAGAATTTGCTGATACGGGGAAGATGAACTGGAGAGGATTAGATATGGTTTCAGATAGCGACGGCTGGTTAGTCGGTAATGATGGTAAAATATATCACTATAACGGAACTGATTGGAATCAATTTGTTGATACCGGAAGTCAGGTTTGGAATTCTGTTTTTATGTTAGAGGCCGGCGACGGCTGGTTAGTCGGCGACAGCGGGAGAATATATCGTTATAATGGGACTAACTGGACTCAATTCATTGATACCGGGAGTACTAATTGGCGAAGCGTTTATTTTATCACGGCCGACGATGGCTGGGCAATGGGCAGCAGCGGAGAAATATACAGATGGCTTGACGGGGGTTGGGCTGATTTTTCATCTCCGACAAACAGAAATCTTAATTCAGTAGGGATGATTTCTGAAATCGACGGTTGGACGGTCGGCAATAACGGGACGATAATTCACTTCACCAGAGAAGCGTTATTTGTTCAAAACGGCTATCTGATTTCTTCAGCCTTTAATATGGGCGACATTTCTCCTGTCCAAATTATAGATTGGGGTGAAAATATACCTGCTTGTTCTTTATCTTGTCAAATCAAGTTGCAAATAAGGGTTGCTCCCGACTCAGGGGGGTCGCCCAGTCCTTGGACAAACTGGTTTGGAGTAGATGGCCCGGGGTCTTATTTTACCAACGCCGACGGATCGCTAATTTCTTCAGATTTGAACGACAATCAATGGCTTCAGTATCGAGTTGAGTTGATTGGCGACGGTTTAGACACGCCGATATTGGAGGAAGTCAGAATAAATTATAAATAATCTAATCTTTCAATTGTCAATGGTTAAGATTCAATCAAGTAAATCAAAAGTTGGGTTTACGCTTATTGAAACATTAGTTTATCTTACTATTATTTCCATACTGGTGGTTGCTTTTGTCGGTTTTAGCATCTCTATTTCCAAAACGCGAAACAAGGCTTATGTTATTCAAGAGGTTCAAGCGAATGCCCGGACCGCCTTAGATTTGATAAGTCGGGAGATACGGGCCGCGACCGGCGTTAATATCGAATCCTCTACTTTTGACAGCGACCCGGGGGTTTTGTCTCTGATTATGGCTAATAGCGAGGAAAATCCAACGATTATTGATTTAGATTCTGATGACGGTTTTTTGCAGATTAGACGAGGAACAGACGACCCGGTAGTTATAACCAACAATAAAGTTAAGGTTGTTAATTTAGTTTTTACTAATCTTACTCCTTTAGCGGCTAACCGAGAGAATATCAGAATTGAGATGACGGTTAGGTATAATGACGATTCCGGAGGGGCGGGGTACGGATATTCATATAATTTGCGAACGGCGGTGAGCTTGAGGCAGTAACGTAATTTAAAATTAAGATTTAAAATTTGGATGCGAATTAAAGAAATTACAAATCATAAATCACAAATCACAAATTCTCAGTCCGCTGTTGCGGCGTTGATGACTGTTATTATTGTCGGAGCGGCGGTTTTGATTATGGCTTATAGCGCCTCAATATTGGGGTTGGGCGAGTTAGATTTAGGTTATACTTCTCAAAAAGGAATGGAAACTTTATCAACAGCTGATGGATGCCTGGAAGAGGTTTTGCGTCAGATTCGTCTTAAGACTGATTATGGAGTCGGGCAAGGAGAAATAAACTTAACACTTGATAACAGTTCGTGTATAATACAAGTATCGGATTTAGGAGGCGGCCAAAGAAGGATTAATCTTGTTGGGTCGGTAAACAACGAGTATTATAAGAGGATACAAGCGGACTTGACCTTGACGGATAATGTTATTAGTTTAGATAACTGGGAGGAGGAGTAAGGGTGACCTTTCTCCCGGCAACGGGGAGATACTTGCCGGGATTGGGATAATTAAACGATTAAGATGATGTGTTTCTAATTTAGGAAGCGCATTATTACTGAGCGAAAAATGCAAGAAAAACAAAAAATCCAACAAAATAATTTGATAATAAATTTAGGCCGACGAGCTAAAGTATCCTGGTTGACCATAGTTTCCTCTTTAATCGTCTTATTGTTTTATATTCCGACTGGGATTGTTTTCCCCTGGCAAACAGTCTTTTATTCTCTGATAGCTATGGTTGGACTGAACTTATTTTTCAGCTGTTTTGTTAAAAGGGGCAAGTTGCTTAAACTGGCGGTTTGGTTATGGCCAGTCGGCGAAGTTTGTTTAATCACTTTGATTGTTTATTATACGGGAGGATTTTCCAGTATTTTTAGTTTTCTGTATCTTATTCCGATTACTACTTTGGCTATATTATTTTCTCTAAATGCCGGTATGGGGATAGCTATTTTTTCCAGCGTTGCTTATCTAGGTTTAACGCTTTTGGAGGTCTATGAGTTTATTCCCCATATTTCTAAGATTGGGGCCCAGGTCTTAGAATGGCAGGATAATGTTTATATTGCTTTTTCCGTTCTTTTGAATCGGATACTCATTTTTTTTGGGGTGGCGTTTTTAAGCGGGGTTTTGTCAGTCAAACAAAAAAAAGCCGAGGAAATGAAAGATGAGTTTATTTCTATTACCTCTCATCAACTTCGGACCCCGATAACTTCTATTCGTTTATTTACTGAAATGCTTCGCAATGAGAAAATAGGCAGTTTAAGTGATAAATACGGAGAATATCTGGATAATATTTATTATTCGGCTAAACGGGTAACTCAATTGGTTGACGATTTTCTTAATGTTTCTCGCCTTGAAACAGGCAAATTGGAGGTTAGGTTGCAATTGGTTCAATTTGAAAATCTTATTCAGAACGTTATTAATGAAGTCAGTCCTTTGGCTGGGATTAGAAAATGTTGTTTAGTTTTTCAAAGACCTGAGACTAAATTGTCTAAAATTTTGATTGACTCGGATTTAATCCGACAGGTCCTCCATAATTTATTGACTAACGCCATTCGATACTCGCCGGAAAGGGAGTGCGATATTTTAGTTAAATTGGAGCAAAAGAATAATGAAGAATATTTAATTAGCGTTAGAGATAGCGGTATTGGCATACCGGAAAAAGCAAAGCCGAGTATTTTTGAAAAATTTTTCCGAGCGGATAATGCTAAAAAAATAGAAACTGAAGGAGCAGGACTTGGTCTTTATATTGCCAAGATGATTATGAAAGTCTTAAATGGAAAGATTTGGTTTGAATCAGAAGAAAATAAAGGGTCGACATTTTATGTCAGCCTGCCAATGACTGGTGAAGAAAAATAAATTTTGATATTTTCATCTTATTCTTTCCGCTAGAGGCGGGTTAGTTTTTAACTGATATTTCAGCGCTAATGTTTTATTATGTTGAATTTATTCCAAAAAAAATCTATTGGTTTGGATATTGCCGACCACACCATTGAGGCGGTGGAATTAGTAAGTAAGGCCGGAAAAACAAAGATTTTGAATGTTGGCAGAATTAAGTTAGAGCCTGGTATTGTTGAGAGAGGGAGAATTAAAAACCAAGAAAAACTAACTGAAGCAGTGAGACAAACTTTTTTAAAAGCCGAGCCTAAACGAATTATAGCCAAGAGGCTCGTCTTTGGACTACCCGAGAGCCAGGTTTATACGCATGTTTTTGATTTAATTATCAAAGATAAAAGCGTGGCTGAGACTCTGACTAGTATTAGAGACAAGTTGATTTTAAAAGAAGTGCAAGAGAGCATTCCACTGAAAAAAGAAGACATCCTATTTAATTATAAGATATTAAAGGCCGTAGTTTTAGATCAAAGAAGAATTAAGGTGGAAATTTTGGCCGTAGCGGTCAGTCGTGAAGCGGTTTCAGAATGGCAAAAGTTTTTTCAAGATTTGAAAATAGAGATAGAGTTTTTTGATATTGAAACCCTGGCTGTGTTTAGGGGATTATTTGTTAAACCTCCGAAAGAGCCGATCTGTATTATTGATATGGGCGCGGTTACCACGACTGTGGCTATTTTTGATAGGAATGATTTGCGTTATTCTTATTCAATTAATTTAGCCGGTAATTTATTAACTCAGAAAATTGCTGAGGAATTAAAGGTTAAACAGGAACAAGCGGAAGAACTAAAAATAGAGAATGGTTTATTGCCTCCGACCGCTTCCGGGACAAAAGCAGTGGGAAACATTTTGACAAAGGTATTAGAGCCGGTGGTAGAAGAAATAATCCGATTATTTAGATATTTTGAAAACAAGGCGAATAAAAAGGTCAGCGAAATTATTTTAGTTGGTGGGTCCAGTCGGTTAAGGGGTTTGCTTGAGTATTTTAGGGGTAAAGTTGATTTACCGGTCCGGCTTGGAGAGTCATCTTTAGATGTTGACGCGTTTAAAAAAGTAAAGCCGTTTTTATACATTGAAGCTATTGGATTGGCTTTACGCGATTTAAACAAGAGGAAGTGGGATAAGGATCATCCGGTTATAAAACTGGTGGAAAAATCGGGAAGTTTAAGGAGCGAGGAGTCGGAAATCGCAAAGGTAGAAACTCCGATGACGGAGGAGGGGAGCGGGGAGAAGGAAAATTTAAAAACGTATCGACCAGAAGAGGATGGTCTTAGAAAAAAGAAAATTCGTTTGCAAAAGGCGTTGTTGATTATTATCCTCATTTTAGGTATAGTCGGTTTTAGCTTAGCCCTCACTTATCGAAGGCACGAGAAGGAACAAAAAAAACGAGAGATAGAATCTATGGTCAGCCAATACAGCCAAATACAAATTTTTGATTTGAGAGTTCCGGTGGTTGTTAAGGCGGAAGAATATACCAGCGACAGAGTCAGGGGGCGGATAATTGAGAACACCATTAAGGGAGCCGGTGATTATAATGAAGCCCGGGCAAATTCAAAAATTTTAGCCGGGAAAGAACTGCAACCGGGAGAAGTTTTATGGGAAGAACCGATAAGTCCGGAACCGAAAGAACTTATCTTTCCCCTTATTATTAAGTGGCTTGTTTATTCGGAGGGGGACGCTAATAAGATACTCTTGGGAGAAGTGGACAAATTAAATAAAAATAACGTTGATTATGCTTTAAATAACATTATTAAGACCGATTTGGAACCTAGCGACGATAAAGACATGTATTTTCTTTTTGGTAAAGTAACGGTTTCTATCAATCAGTTAATTGAAATTAAAGAAGAAGAGGAGGCGGAGTCCGGAGGAGAAGTAGAAAAAAGACAAAAAGAGGAGGTAGAACAGGTGGAAGAGCAGGTTTTAGAAAAAGAAACGGGAGAATCAGAGAAAAAAGAATTAGTAACGATTCAAGACACGGAGGTTGGCTGGTTAAATATCAGGTCGGGACCGGGGACTAATTATTCTAAAATAGGCAGGGCTTATCCGGGAGAGAATTATCCACTCTTGCAAGAACAGGACGGATGGTATAAAATAGAGGTAGATAAAGAGACTCAGGGTTGGGTTTTTTCAGATTATGCTGTAAAAACCGCTGGTAATCAATAATAAAATAAATATATAATTTATTATGTTGAAAACAAAAAACAGAGGTTTTACCCTTATCGAGCTTTTAATCGTTATTGCCGTGATTGCTATTTTGGCAGCGGTGGTTTTTGTCGCTCTTGACCCCTTAACCAGATTTAAAGATGCCCGAGATTCACACCGCTGGGCTGATATAACGGAAATCTTGAACGCCATTAAAGTAGACCAGATTGACAATAACGGTTCTTATTTGACGGCAATTGCCAATATGGACGCCGGGAATGTCTATATGATTACCAACGGAGATGTGGCGGAGGGCTGTGACGACCAGAACGCAAGTTGTGATACCGCTGTTGAGGACGATACGAGTTGTGTTAATTTGGCCGGGTTGGTTACTGAGGGATATTTGGGCGATGTGGCAATCAGTCCGAATGGCGCTGGTACTTGGACGGCGGGTATGACTGGTTATACCCTTCAACGTTCAAGCACTGGTATTATTACAGTTAGAGCTTGCGAGTCTGAGAATACAACTGAAATTTGGGTAGCTAGATAAGGCGAGAAAAAAATAAAAAGTTTGTCTTGAATATCCGAATCACCCGGGTTTATTCGGAGATATTTGTGTCTTCAGAACATTTTATTTTTTATGAGATTACTGTCTAAGAGGAAAATTTTTATTCTTTCCCTGGGTGGGTCTTTAATTGTTCCCCAAGCAAAAATGGCCGTTAATTTTTTGAGAAGATTTAGAGTTTTAATTCTAAAGCTTTTAAATCAGGGCTATAAGATTGTTATTATCACTGGCGGAGGGGGAGTCTGCCGTCAGTATAATAAAGGGGCAAAAAAAATCGCCAAGGTCAAAAATGTAGATTTGGATTGGTTAGGTATTGCGGTGACCAAATTGAACGCCGAATTATTGAGGGTGATTTTTTCTAAATATGCTTATCCTCGAGTTATTTTTAACCCAAAAACAAAAGTTAAGACCAATAAGAAACTCATTATCGCTTCCGGGTGGAAACCGGGTTGCTCATCCGATAAAGATGCGGTCCTCTGGGCTAATAATTTAGGGGTGGGGACAATTGTCAATTTAACTGATATTAATTTTGTCTGCGATAAGGACCCGGCTAAATATCTCGATGCCAAACCCTTAAAACAAATTAATTGGAAAGATTTTTTTAGAATTATCGGCGCTAAATGGCAGCCAGGGAAATCCGCCCCCTTTGATATAACAGCAAGCAAATTGGCCCAGAGGCTTAAGTTAAAAGTGATTATTTTGAACGGGAGAAAAATAAAAAATTTGGAGAATTGTCTGAAAAACAGAAAATTTAAAGGAACTATTATTTGGGGATAAGATAGTTTGACTTCGTTAGATAACCCGCCCCCGGGGTTGACAAATTTATCAAGTTATTTATAATCTTATTTATAGCCGTAGACAGCAGGCGTTTTTAAAAGAACTTAATTTTCCGCTCTCGGCGGAAGAGCCTGCCAAGGCAAGCTTAGCAATCAATATTAAACGAAGTCTGCGGCGATTCGCAGTTTTTTATTAAAATGTTTTTGAGGATATTATGGCGAAAACAAAAGAACAAAAACGGGAAATCGTTAAGACGTTGGAGCAAGAGTTAAAGAAAGCGAAGAGTTTAATTTTCGTTGATTATTACGGCTTATCGGTGAAAGAGATTGATAAATTAAAGAAGATATTAAGGGAGAAAAAATGTCTGTATTTAACTGCTAAAAAGACGCTTTTAAAGTTGGCTTTGGTCAATGCCGGATTTAAGGTTGACTTAGATAAAATTAAAGGCGGGATTGGTTTGGCTTACGGTCCTAGCGAGGAAACCGAACTGAGTAAAATAGTAGAACAGTTTGTCAAAACTCATCAGCAATTAGCCATTCAAGGCGGCATTTTTAACGCCGAGTTTGTTGAAGCGGATATAGTTAGGGCATTGGCGACATTACCGGGCAGACGAGAATTAACAGCTAAGATAGTCGGCGCTATTAAAGCACCTTTGAATAACTTAGTTTATGTTTTGAGCGGGAATATAAGGGGCTTACTATTCGTCCTGAGAGCAATTAGAAAACATTCAAAATTAACCTAATTAACCTGAAAAATATTATTATGACAAAAGAAGTTCAAAATAAAGACGAAAAACAAAAAGAAATAGAAGTCCCGGCTAAATTCAAGGATTTGATAGAAGAAATAGAAAAAATGAGCGTTATGGATTTGGCTGAATTAGTTGATGTTTTAGAACGGAGGTTTGGCGTTTCGGCTCAGGCGCCGGCGGCAGTAACAGCTGCGCCAGCAACTGAACAAGGGGGCGAGCCCAAAGAAGAACAGACTACTTTTAATGTTGAGATTACCAATGCCGGCGGAAATAAAATTTCGGTAATTAAAGCAATCAGAGAATTCACCCCAATCGGGCTTAAAGAAGCCAAAGACCTCGTTGACGCGGCGCCGAAAGTGGTTAAGGAGGGGGTGAATAAAGAGGAAGCGGAGAATATGAAAAAGAAATTAGAGGAAGCCGGAGCTACTGTAACTTTGAAATAAAATAAAAAGCCGGTTATTAAGGACCTAAAACCGGTGAGAAAATCCTCTTCTGAGTAGCTTCAAAGGGGCTGTTTTTGCTAAAGCCCCTTTTATTTTAGCAACCCTATTCTATCTGGATTTCAAATATTTTCGTGCCGGCCAAAAGCCAGGCTCTAGTTTCATTTTTGCTGATAATAAAGTCTTTCAGGTCTTCAAATTGGGGGCTTGTTATTTGTTTAACTAATTTACCCTGTTTAGTTAAGATAATCAGTCTTTTAGTTTGTCCGTCCAAAAGATAAAGATATGTTTTATCGGGGTCGGTAAATATTTTTGTTTTTTCCCGGCCATTGACAATGTTTGGGTCTTGGATAGAAAGAGCGGGCTGGATACTGTCCGGAGTAAATTCTTCTACTTGTTTGTTTTTGTAAAATTTAAGGATTTGCCCGTTTCCTTTAAGAATATAGACAGAGCCGTCAATGGTTAAGGATAAAGCGCCGACGATGTTTGTCCCGTCCTGAATCCAGGCTTCTTCTTTGCCAAAACCGTCAATGGTTTTGGAATATTTATAGATTTGATTATTAGTCGGCTCAAGGAGGTAAACGTAACGGCCGTAAACAAATAGGTCTTCAATGCCGGTTGTGCTATGAGAACGATTAATCTTTAGCGGGATTAATTTATTGTCAATGGTATTAAAAGTGGCTAAGCCTTGATTTTGGTCATAACCGATTAGATTATCATCGTCTAAAATGGCTAATTGTCGTAACCGGCCGACATTAACCGATGTCCTGTTGACCATTTTGGTTTCTCTCGTTTGGATATTGAGGAAATAAATATAATTGTTTCCCGGATTAAAAACATAAAAATTGTCCCCAATATTGGTTAGTCCGCCGGTTTCGATGTTTTCATCAATTTGCTTTAAATCAATTAGGAGCTCAGGATTATCAAGAACAAATAAGTGATAAAGTTTATTCATTTGTTGAATATATCGATTATAAAAAAGTTGGTAATTTTCTTTCTGCTCTTGGGTTTTTTGAGGCAGTTCATTTAATAATCGTTTTATTTCAGCCAGCAGTTTCTCACTTTTATCCGAGTCGGGATAAATTAGGGCAATAGATAATTCGGATTCCTTGTTCTTCAAGTCTTCAACCAGCTGGGTATATTTTTTATCTTGACGGGCTTTTAGCTCTTGCTTGCTTAAAAAAACTATACTTTGAATGAAAAGTAGAGCAAAAATGATTAAAATAATCAGGAGTGTTTTTTGTTTATTAATTTTGGGTTTTGTCTCTCGGCAGGGTATTTTGAGGAATGTTTTTTTTATGGGCGGTTCCGCTTCCTGGGATGTTTTTATTTTTTCCGCTGCCGAATGGATTCCGGTTTTACTCGGCTTTTTCAAAACAGGCTGGATTGGTTTATCCGGACTGAATAATGAAGATTCGTCGCGGTTAGAGATGATTAAGGTTAATAGATTAATTCGATTGATTTCGTCTGGCAAAAGCTGTTTTATTTCTGAGACAGCTCGCTTAACCGGCAGTTCTTTTAACATTTGAGAAATCTTTTTAAGAGGAAAATAGTCAAATAAGTTTTTTGTGGCAAAGAGCAGAACGCCGTCGTCTTCTAACGTTCCGCTGATTACATTTGGAAAAATTTCTCCGTTTGTTTCCGAAGGAAAGGAGAGGTCTTCGGTTAATTCTTGTCCGGCCTTATTAGATTTGTCTTTCGGAGATACAGGGATTAAATAGGTCTTGATACCGCCAATTTGGCTAAAATAAACGTTTTTATCCAGGATAGCAATCACGTTAATATCAAGGCTGGAAACGTCTTTTTTAAACAAATCGCTTCTTTTTATTTTTTGCTGTTGAAGCCAGTTATTGATTTTCTGCAGCAGGTTTTCAAATTCTCCTTCCGCGTCGTCGGTTGGTCTGGTGGAGCTGTAAAAGTCGGCCTTGATGAAATCGGTTAAACTTTGCGTCCATCCTTCGGCTTGGGAGAGGACCTCGTTTCCTATGTTGTGTTTGAGGTTCAAATTGATTAAAATACCCAACCGGCCGAATTTTTCCAGGAATTTTTTTTCCGGCTCGGCCAGATAAAGATAAGAGCACTTATTTGATTTCTTTGGGTTGGAAACGCAAATTTGACCGATGTTGATATTATCAGACATAGAATTGTATGATTGATAAATTAGGGCAATTATATTATAATACAAATCAATAAGAGTGTAAACAAAATATATGTTTTTATTCATCAATAATTTGTCCGGCAATAAAGTATTTTCATCTTTGTTCAAAAGTAGAAATGACAAGAATTTAGTTTGGATTGATTCGCCAAAACAAAATAATCAAAGTGAAAATATCTTAAAAGGCATAGATAGGCTTTTAAAAGGAAACAGGAAGTCTTGGAAAGCCATTAAGGGGATTGTTGTGGTTAATGGCCCGGGTTCTTTTGCCGGCATTAGAATCGCTTTGTCCGTGGCTAATACTTTGGCTTGGCTGTTAAGGATTCCGGTTGTCGGAGTTAATTTGCGGCCAAGCGAGGACAATAAAATATTGATGAATAGGGGTTTGGCTAAATTATTAAAGTTTAGAGAGAAGAGGATAGTTCAACCATTTTATGGTCAGGAGCCGAAGATCACCTCTTGAAATGAGGTGATTATTTTGTTAAAGATTTTTTATTATTGTCAA
This sequence comes from uncultured Gammaproteobacteria bacterium, assembly GCA_964566895.1. GTDB lineage: Bacteria > Patescibacteriota > Patescibacteriia > UBA2591 > UBA6264 > CAZMJP01. The sequence goes on along the minus strand of CAZMJP010000002.1, from coordinate 7,415 downwards.
ATTTAAAGATTGTGTTAAAATATAGTCGGATGGATATATATCGAGCGATTAAAAATAGATATAGTGTTCGGGACTACAAGCTGGAGCCGGTGCCTAAACAAAGTTTAGAGAATATTTTGTCAGCTGGACGTTTAGCTCCCTCGGGCCACAATAAACAGCCGTGGAAGTTTGTGGTTGTTCAAAATGAAGATAAAAAGAGAAAATTAGCCCGAGCGGCTCACCATCAAGATTTTGTTGGGCAAGCCCCGATAGTTATTGTCGCCGTCGGGTTAGAGCCCGATTATGTTATGAGCTGCGGTATTTCAGCCTGTGCTGTTAATTTGGCTATTGCCGTTAGTCATATGATTTTGGCGGCGGTAGCCGAGGGTCTGGGGACTTGTTGGATTGGCGCTTTTGATCAAAATCAAGTCAGAGATGTTTTAAATATCCCTGAGAAGTATAAAGTGGTAGCCTTACTTCCGCTTGGTTTTCCAGCTGACCGGCCAGGACCTAAAATAAGGAAAAATTTGTCGGAGGTGGTTTGCTATGATGATTTCTCCGAATAATTTTTGTCGGCCAGAGAACGCCATTGCTTATGGATATGGAAGAAGGGTTTTTATATGGTAAATAAAAAATTTTTTCAAAAATTAAAAAAGGCAAATCAGAATTTTGATTTTTCAAGGCGTTTGATTATTGGTCAATCGAATATCGTCCTCCATAAAGCCAAGCAGGCTGTTTTTTGTCTTCATCGAGATCAGATTTTTGAGGCGGGGAAGAGATTAAAAGAAGCAGAAGACATTTTAATAAAAATCAGCCCGCGTTTTTCCAAGGCGCCCGATTTGAAATATAGCGGAGCTTATAAAGCGAGTCTGGAAGAGTATTTGGAGGCAAAATTATTTTATCAAGTTCTGAGGTCCGGCGAAGTAGGGCAGTTTTCTAAAATTAAAGTAAGTTTTGACGATTATCTGGCCGCTCTTTGTGATTTAACCGGGGAAATAAACAGGAAAATCGTTCTCTTAGCCACAGGCGGAAAGTTCAGACAAGCCGAGGGTTTAAAAGAGTTAATTGCCGATATTATTTCCGGATTAATTCAAATTGATTTAACCGGTTATTTGCGCCACAAATTTGACGAAGCTAAACGCAATCTTAAGAAAGCCGAAGAGGTTATTTATGACCTGAGGGTGAGGAGAAGTTAATCTCGCTTCATTCGGTTTTTTATTGAAGCGTTGTTTTTATATGTATTTTTTGTTTTTTATTTCTTGTCTTTTTATTTTTTTACTTTGGTATTGTTTTGTTTTTGAACCTTATAATTTTAAGATTGAAAAAGTAAAAATCAGCTTGAGAAATTTACCTTCGTCGTTTGAAAACATAAAAATCGTTCAAATCAGCGACATTCATTCTAAAAAGTTCGGTCGAAAAGAAAGAATAGTCCTGGATTTTCTTGATAAACTAAAACCAGACTACGTTTTCATTACCGGAGACATTATTGATTACAAGGCCAGGAAGATAGAACCCTGCCGACCCTTTTGGCACGCTCTCGGGCAGAGATACGTCGACAGGATTTTTGCCGTGTTTGGAAACCACATTCATCAAAATAAGAAGGTTAATGTTCATATTTTTAAAAGAACGTTGGAGGAAGATAAAATTTCCGTTTTGGTTAATGAAAATAGAAAATTGCAAAGGGCTGGCGAATTCATCTATATTGTCGGTGTCGATGACCCGTCGTGGACAAAGCATCAGGATTTTGAAAAGGCGAGGCAGGGGGTTGAAAGTTCTTTCATTAAGGTACTCTTGGCTCATTCGCCGGAAATAATTGAAGATATTAAACCGGGAGATGTGGACTTGATTCTTTGCGGCCACACCCATGGCGGACAAGTAAAATTGCCTTATCTTCGGGCATATTGGGATATGACTAAATATCACGGCCGATATGCTCGGGGATTATTTAAAGTAAAAGAAGCGAATCTTTATGTTAATCGGGGAGTTGGGACTAGTCTTTTACCGATAAGATTTAACTGCCCCCCGGAAATAACTCTAATTGAATTAAGAAAAAAATAAAATAAAAACTAAATGAGGCGCTATGACATGGACAATTTTAATAGCTGGCTTTTGCGGCGGGGTAATCAGAGGTCTGGTTGGATTTATTAAACACCAGTTTTCTTATAAAAACGTCGGTTTTAGCCTGCCCTACTTCTTTGCGATGGCATTTTTATCCGGCATTATTGGGATGGTTGCCGCGGCGACATTTAATCAGGATGCGACCTTTTCTCTGATTATTGGTTATGCCGGCGGCGATTTTATTGAGAATGCTTATAAAATTATCCGCCAGAAATCGTCGTTATATCCAGTAAAATAAAAACATATGAAATTACGTATTATCCCGCTTGGCGGGATGGATGAGGTGGGGAAAAATTGCACTGTTTTTGAGTGTCTGCCTGACGGCGGGCAGGGAGGGGATATTATTGCGGTTGATTTGGGCTTTGATTTCCCGGGGCCGGATTTTCCCGGCGTAGATTACCTTTTACCTGACGTTAGTTATTTGGAAAAAAATAAGAATCGTCTCCGCGGCATTGTCTTAACCCATGGTCATCTTGATCATATCGGAGCTATTCCTTATTTGGTTGAGAAACTCGGCAATCCAATAATTTACGGCACGAGATTAACTATTGGTTTAGTTCAAGACCGATTGAAAGAAGTTGGATTGCTCAAAATAAAAACGCAAGTTATTAGTCCTGACCAGCCTTTTAATTTAGGTCTTTTTAAAATTAATCCCTTTCAGGTGGTTCATAATATCCCTGACAGCGTTGGTTTAGCCATTAAAACACCCTTAGGTATAATTATTCATACAGGGGATTTCAAATTTGACAGCAATCCGGCGGACCAGAAACCGATAAAAAAACAAAGATTGATAGATTTTAGTAAACAAGGGGTATTGGCTTGTCTTTCAGACAGCACTAATGCTGAAAAAGCCGGTCGGGTTGTTTCGGAGAAGGAGGTTGGCAAGGTAATTGATTCAATTATTCGTCGGGCTAAAGCGAGAGTCATTTTTACCACTTTTTCTACTCTAATTAGCCGGATTCAACAGGTAATTCAGGTTTGTCAAAAATACGATCGTAAAATAGCCATTGCCGGTCTTTCCATTAAAAAGAGCGTTGCTATTGCTCAGGACCTTGATTATTTGACCGTTCCCCCTAAACTTTTTATTGATTTGGAAAATAATAGCAAATATCCTGATAGAAAACTTCTCATCTTGGCCGGCGGATCCCAAGGGGTGGAGGGGTCGTCTATGGTTAGAATAGCCCAAAATGAGCATCGACTGATAAAAATAAAAAAGTCAGATACGATAGTCTTTTCTTCTTCGGCTATCCCGGGGAATGAGTTGGCTATTCATAAGGTGATGAATGGAATTGTAGACTGCGGGGCTAAAATAATTTATCAACCCGTTTTGGGAGCGGGTGTTCACAGCTCTGGCCATGCTTTTCAAGAAGATTTAAAAGAGATACTAAGGTTAGTTAGACCAAAGCTTTTTATTCCTATTGAGGGCGAACCTTATATGCGAGTCCAGCACATAGAATTAGCTAAGGCTGTCGGGATAAAGAGAGAGAATTGTTTTATGCTCCATAATGGTCAGATTTTAGAGATTAATTCTTCGTCCGGCAAACTGGGTAGGGGGCGAATTGAGGCAAGAATACTGCCCAAAAAGGTAGTTGGTCTGTCTATGGCAGTCGAGGGCGGAAGAGCCACGGTTTTGCAAAAACGGATACTTGAAATCCGGGAGAAAATGGCTGAGGCGGGAGTTTGTCTTATTTCTATATCATTAACCAGAAAAAGCCAACGGGAGATTCAGATTATTTCAAAGGGGCTGGTGATTGATCAACAAACGGCTCTAAAAATAAAGAATAAGGTCAAAAAATTAATCAAGAAGTTTGGATTGAGAGAAAGCGCCAGACCTAAAATAGAGAATAGCTTAAGCGATTTTCTTTTAAATAAAATCGGGAAAAGACCGTTGGTTATTGTTGTTTAGAAGATATATTGTTAAATCAAGCGATTTTGCTATAATGAAGACTAAGATATTAAAATGTTAAAAAATGAATCAATATGGACAACGAAGATATTACTCAAAAAATTGCCTCGGTAGTCGAGGCTGGTAAAAGGGCGGGGATTATCGACAGGTTATTGTCCGGAGTTTCTTATTTGGGGGTTCTGTCTTTATTGCCGGTTATTTTGCATGTTAAAAGTGATTATGTGCGTTTTCACGCCAAACAGGGGTTATTGTTGTTCATCGGCGAAATTATTTTTACTTTGGTTTGGATTATTCCTTTTATTGGTTGGGTGGCGGGTTTCTTGGGCTGGATAATTTGTCTGATTTTGTCGTTGGTTGGCTTGATTAAGAGTTTAGCTGGAAGGTATTGGCGAGCGCCGGTCCTATCCAGATTTGTTGATAAAGTCAAATTTCAATTTTAATTGTTTTAGTCAGATCAAATGCGATTTCGTTTGGAAACTCGAGATTCAAAACAATCTTCAGATTATGGTTTCCCAAATTCTAAACAGAATAACCTCCTGCGTTTTATTTAGAAAAACGGTTTTTAGATAAACTAAGTGGTTTTATAAAATTAATATGGCCACAAAAATTTCCAAAGCGATGAACAGACGTTTTATCTTATGGTTCAAAGATATTACCATTAGGGACGTTCCTATAGTTGGCGGCAAAAACGCCTCCCTCGGAGAAATGTATTCTAAATTATCAGAAAAAAATATCAGGATCCCTAATGGTTTTGCTGTGAACTCTGACGCTTATTGGTATTTTATAAAAGGAAATAATTTAGGGCGGAAGATTGAAGGGATTTTAAAGAATTTAAATACCAAAGACATTAAAGATTTATCCCGCCGGGCTCGTCAGATTAGGGGTTTGATTTTTAACGCCCCCTTGCCCGAAGATTTGGAACAGTCAATTGTTCAGGCTTACCGGAAATTATCAAAACAGTATGGGTCTGCGGAGATAGATGTGGCTGTCCGTTCTTCGGCGACAGCCGAAGATATACCGACCGCTTCTTTCGCCGGGCAAATGGAATCGTATCTTAATATTAGAGGCGAAAAAAGGGTTTTAATAACGATTAAAAAATGTCTGGCTTCACTTTTTACCGACCGGGCGATTGTTTATAGGGAGGAAAAAGGATTTAACCATTTAAAAGTGGCTCTTTCCGTGGGGGTGCAAAAGATGATTCGTTCGGATTTGGCTTGTTCGGGAGTAATGTTTTCCTGTGACACAGAATCCGGTTTTGCCGATGTTACAGTTATCAATTCGGCTTGGGGATTAGGCGAAAACATTGTTCAAGGTAAAGTTAGTCCTGATGAGTTTATGGTTTATGAACCTTTGTTGAACAAAGGTTTTAGTCCGATTGTCAGCAGAAAACTCGGAGGTAAAGAATGGAAAATGATTTATAGCTTAAAAGGACAAAAGCCAACGGCGAATATCAGGACTAAACTGAAAGAGCGGAATAAATTTACTTTGTCGGACAATGAGATTTTAGAATTAGCTCGCTACTCGGTGGTTATTGAAAAATATTACCGCCGGCCAATGGATATAGAATGGGCTAAAGACGGCCGGGATAGTAAGTTATACATTTTACAAGCCAGGCCGGAGACCGTCCAGTCGAGAAAAAAATTAGATGTTTTAGAGGAGTATATTTTATTGGAAAAAGAGAATAAACGGGTTTTAGGTCATCCGAGATTGGCAAAGCATTTTAAAACAAGATTTGAGCCCCTTATTTCCGGAGTCGCCATCGGTTCAAAAATTGGTAGCGGGATAGCTAATGTTATTGAAAATGTAAAAAATATCAGAAAGTTTAAGTCAGGGCAAATTTTAGTTACTGAGATGACAGACCCGGATTGGGTGCCGATAATGAGGCAAGCTTCGGCTATTGTCACCAACTCTGGCGGGAAAACCTGTCACGCGGCGATTGTCGCCCGAGAATTAGGCATTCCCTGCGTGGTTGGCACAGGCAACGCCACCAGAACAGTGAAATCAGGTCAGAAAATAACCGTTTGCTGCGCTGAAGGGGAAACGGGATATGTTTATAAAGGATTATTATCCTACAAGATTAAAAAAACGCAGTTGAAGAAAATTAAACGTCCTCGGACCAAGATAATGATGAATGTCGGGGGGCCGGAACAGGTGTTTGCTTTTTCCTTTATCCCTAATGATGGCGTTGGTTTAGCGCGGGAGGAATTTATTATTAATAATTATATTAAGATTCACCCTCAGGCTCTTATTTACTATTCGCGACTAAAAGACAAAAAGGTGAAAAGACAGATTAATTGTATCACCGCCGGCTATAAAAACAGGTCTCAATTTTACGTTGATAAATTAGCTGAGGGTATTGGTCAGATCGCCGCGGCTTTTTACCCCAAAGAGGTGATTGTCAGATTTTCCGATTTTAAGAGCAGTGAGTATGCCAATTTAATCGGCGGTCGGCAATTTGAGCCTAAAGAAGAAAATCCGATGATTGGCTGGCGCGGTGCCAGTCGGTATTATGGGCCCGGGTTTGCCGAGTCATTTGAATTGGAATGCCGGGCGATTAAAAAAGTCCGGGAACAAATGGGCTTTGACAACGTTATTGTAATGGTGCCTTTTTGTCGGACAGTGGCTGAAGGAGAAAGGGTTTTAGAGATTATTGACCGACAAAAATTGCGCTGGCCAAAGAAGGGGATTAAGCCTCTTCAGGTTTATGTAATGTGTGAAATTCCTTCAAATGTAGTTTTAGGCGATCAGTTTGCCCGGATTTTTGACGGTTTTTCAATTGGTTCCAATGATTTAACCCAATTAACCCTGGGGCTCGACCGAGATTCAGGATTATTGGCTCATCTCTTTGATGAGAGAAATGAAGCGGTCAAGCGGCTGATCCGCCAGATAATTGAGACAGCTCATAAATATAAGAAAAAAGTGGGTATTTGCGGTCAGGCGCCGAGCGATTTTCCCGAATTCGCCCAGTTTTTGGTGGAACAGAGGATTGATTCCATTTCCCTAAATCCGGATACGGTCATCAAGACCACTTTGGATATTTTAAAAACCGAAAAACGTCTTGACAGAACTTAATATTTTTGGTATTCTTTTATTCGGATATTGAACAAAGGAGAATTAAAATGACACAGTGGATTCTTATTCTCAAACCAAAAAAAGGGTTTTTCCCTGTTAGCATCCTGTTTGAGCAGGGAAAACCCCCGCAGATTTTTATCTGCGGATTGCCATTCTTTATTTAAAAAGGGGGGGTGTTTTCACCCCCTTTTTTATTTGCTTTTATTTGGTTTTTTACTATAATTCCAGTAGTTGCCCCTGCCTACGGCGGGGTTCTACCAAAGGCGGGAAAAGCGCTATAAAAATGAGGTTTTAAAAAATAAATCAAGGAGAGGTCGCATAGAGGCCGAGTGCGCGCGCT
>CAZMJP010000001.1:53584-71782 GCA_964566895.1 uncultured Gammaproteobacteria bacterium | reverse complement strand
GTAGTAAGGATATTAAAAAGTGGATTAAATTAAAAAATAAAGATAAAAATAAACTAAAAGGGCTGATTTTATTAAAAATTGGATATAAAAATAAGTTAACAAAATAGGAAAAATAGAGGATAAGGGGCGGAATAAATGTTAATTTTTAAAACCTCCTAATTTTATTTAAAGAACCGGGAGTAAAGTATCTAACACCTTTTTCACAACTAACCTACAAATAAGACACTTGTTATTCTTTGTGAAATTTTAAAAATAATAAAGCCCAAACATAAAACTGAAACGCGGAAAACATAGAACCCAAAATCGCAAATAAAACACCCAAGACAGTTATTAGAAAAATTATTATTGTTAAGAGGCTTAGGGAAATTTTTAAATATGTTAAAAAACCCAATAAAATAAACCAAAGAGGAAAGGCCGCCCCGAGAAAAATTAAAAACAACCCCAAACCAAATAAAATAACTATTAAAAACAAAAAAGCGCAAATTTTAATGGTTATAGACCAGTTCTTAAAAAAGAACAGAAAGCCTTTTTTAATCGCGGTAAAAAATTTTTCGCCGTTTAAGATAATATAAAAAATAACAAACCTAGCAACAAAAGAAAGGAAAAAGGATAATGTTAAAAAAAGGACAATATAAACAATAATCGGTATGGGGATTTGATAAAAAAGGGGTAGACTTAAAAAATATAAAAAACCGTAAGTGGTAAAAAGGGTAATAAAGTAGACGCAGGTTACTGGCCAAACAAATTTTTGATTTTTTTTCCAAAGATCTAAAATAGAAGATTTTTTTTTGACCGAAGAGATAATGAAAATTTGGGCAAGAAGTGATAGATAAAAAAATAGAAAAAGAATAACCAAAATAAGAATTAAATAATAAACAACCGTAGGGTCGGAGGTCTGTTTGAAATTAAAAATAGAAAAGGTCTGTTGCAGTCGCTCCTTGACAACCCTAAAGGTAATTAACTGATCTATCCAATTATTAATTCTGTTAAAATTGGTAATTACTAACTTGATTTCGTTATTAGCAAATAAAACGGCGAAAAAACCAAATAACCATAAAACTGGATTTTTCCAAACAGCCCGGAACGCCTCCTTAAACAGGTCCTTGAAATCTATTTTGTTAAAAAATTTTTTCATATTTTTAACCCTGGATTCCATTAGAGAATTATATAATATAGGTCAACAAGTTTTTGTTAAAATTTTTATCAGTTGATATCTAACAGTCTTATACCTGTATTGTTTTAAGGAATTCTTCTTTTTCCAGAGTTTCTTTTTTTAAAAGAATCTGAGCGATTTTTTCTAATTTTTTTCTGTTTTTTTCTAAAATACCTTTGGCTTTATTATAGCAGAGGTTGATAATTCTTGAAATTTCTTTGTCTATGGCTTCGGCCGTTTTTTCAGAATAATCTCTTCTTTCGGCAATTTCCCGTCCAAGGAAAATTAAATCCTCTTTTTCGCCAAAAGTTTGGGGGCCCAACATACTCATCCCGTATTTAGTGACTAATTCATGAGCTAATTGGGTTGCTTGGTGCAAATCGTCGGCGGCTCCGGTGGTTACCTCGCCGAACCTTTTTTCTTCACTGACATAGCCCCCCAGTAGGGCGGTCAAATTGTCCCAAAATTCCGATTTTGTCTGTAGGGATTTTTCTTGTTCCGGCATTCTTAAGGTATAACCAGCGGCTCGGCCACGGGCAATGATAGATACCTTTTGGACAGGATCGCACCCCGGAAGATAATGGCTAATTAAAGCGTGGCCAGCCTCATGAAAAGCAACAATTTCCCTCTCTTTTTCTGAAAGAATATGACTTTTTCTTTCAGGGCCAAGAATTACCCGTTCAATACTTTCCAGTATTTCCGGCAAGTCAATTTTTTCTTTATTTTTTTTAGCCGTCAAAATAGAAGCTTCGTTTAAAAGGTTTTCCAAGTCCGCCCCAGTAAAGCCGGGGGTTCTTTCGGCCACCCTTTTTAATTTAACATTAGCCGCGAGGGGTTTGCCCCGGCTATGAATTTTTAGGATGGCTTCCCTGGCCTTGATATCTGGTAAATCAAGAATTATTTTTCTATCAAACCGGCCGGGTCGTAAAAGTGCAGGGTCGAGAATATCTGGACGGTTTGTTGCCGACATAACCACTAAGCCGATATTCGGTTCAAAACCATCAAGTTCAACTAAGATTTGGTTTAGGGTTTGTTCTCTCTCGTCGTGAGATCCGCCCAACCCGGCTCCTCGCTGACGGCCGACGGCATCTAATTCATCTATGAAAACAATAGCCGGGAGATTCTTTTTAGCTTTATGGAAAAGGTCCCGGACTCGGCTGGCTCCGACTCCAACAAACATTTCAATAAATTCCGAACCGGAAATATGAAAAAAGGGGACATTAGCCTCTCCGGCCACAGCCCGAGCAATTAAAGTTTTTCCCGTTCCTGGCATTCCCACCAATAAAATCCCCTTGGGGATTTTAGCTCCCAAAACAACATATTTTCTGGGATTTTTTAAAAAATCAACCACCTCTTTTAAATCTTCTTTTGCCTCTTCAACTCCAGCCACGTCCTTAAAGGTGGTTTTTATTTTTTTATCTTGGGGACTGATTATTCTCACTTGACTTTCGCCAAACTTAAACGCTTGCATCCCAGCTCCTTTTATTTGGCGGGAAAAGAAATAAATCAAACCGATAAGAAATAATAGCGGGATTAAAAAAGGGAGAATAACATTGAAAAAGACATCTTTTCCCCTGGCACTTTTTATCCTAATGGAAACCTTTGATATTTGATCAGGAGAAATATTATAGTTGTTTAGCAGTTCTATTAGCGACTCATTTGCTTCTTTAAAGGCAAATCGATTGGTCTCGTCGGTTAACAAAATGTTTAGCCTATTTTCTTCGACAACAATCTCTTTTACTTTTTCCTGGCGAATTTCTTGAGCCAATTGATCTAAGCCGATTTCTTGATTTTTCTTCTCATTGACATTTAATAAACTAAAGATTCCAGAGATAATTAAAAAAATAATTAAAAAGATAAGAAAATTTTTGAGGAGAGATTTCATAATTGTTAATTTAATAAACCAACAAATATCTCATTTCAATAAACTAAGATTCTTCCACTAAAACAAGATTTTTTAACCGCCTAACCGTTGAGTTGGTTTTATCATTGTTAACCCTAACCGATGGTCTTCAGGCTCAATGGAAACAATTTTGAATTTTAGAATGTCCCCGGGTTTGGCAATTGTTTTAATATCCTTTATTGGTTTGTCTGATAATTCTGAGATATGGGCTAAACCGTGAATCTCTGGGTCTAATTCAACAAATAATCCAAAGGGGTTAACCTTTAGGATTTTACCCTTAATTTCTTGGCCGACAGAATATCTTTCTTTTACCCTTTTCCAAGGATCGTCAATTAATCTTCTAATGGACAAGGAAATCTTGCTGTCTTCGGTGATCCCGATGATTTTTGCTTTTACCTTGTCGCCTATTTTGACGACGTCCTGAGGCTTATCCAATCTCTGCCAGGCTAACTCAGAGATATGGGCCAACCCCTCCTGATTTTTATCAAAAGTGATAAAAGCGCCAAAATCAACCAAGCCGCTGATTTTTCCCTCAATAATGTCGCCAATTTTATATTTTTTCTGTTTTGATTTATCTTCTTCGGCTGGGACAATTTCTTTTTCAGAGACGACCAGTTTTCCATCCTTTTCATCAACAGTAATAATTTTTACCTTCATCATCTCATTAACAAAGGTTTTTAGTTTCTCTAGAATTTTGGATTTGTCGCCCCCTTCAACGCGCGGGTAATGTTCGGGGCTCAATTGAGAAACGGGGAGAAACCCCTGTATTTTACCATATTGAATAATCAACCCGCCCTTATTCGCATCGATTATCTTGACTGTAATCAATTCTTGTTTTTTAGCTAATTCCTCTAGTTTATTCCAGGCTTTTTTGTGACTAGCTTGGCGGAAGGACAACTCGGTTAATCCCCTTTCATTTTCCAGATCAATAACCGTGGCTAAAATTTTATCACCCTTTTTTAAACCCGAGAATTCCCCCGATTCGTCAAAAAGTTCGGGCCCCCTGACCACGCCAGTAGTCAGTCCGTTTATATCTAGGTAGACCTCATTGCGACCGATCTCAAGAACCTGACATTCAATCAGGTCATTGACCTTAGGTAAAGATTTAATTAAATCAAGATAGTCTTTTTTGTTTGTTAAATCCTGCATAGTTGTTTATTTTGAAATCAAAAACGAGACATGTTTTTGTTCTTAGTGTTTTTATTATAGCGGTTTTATAAAGTATTGACAAGCCTTGGGAAACTTTTTATTATACTTTTATAATCCCGTTAGAGATTTTATATTTTGATAAAAATCCGCCCCCTAAATATTCGGTGAAAATTCAATTAGTTGGGGTATTTGTTTTATTAGATAACTCACTCCTTTTGGTGAGTTATGGCAAAATGATATCAATAAAATAGATTGTGGTCTTTAATTAAAATTTCTAAAAGGGGTTGGAAAAGAATTAATTTGCGATAATTTCTAGCGGAGTGAAATTTATCCGGAGAAAAATAATTTTAGGTTTAGCTGTTTTTGTTTTATCGATTTTTATTTTATTGACTTGTCCGTTTGATTTTTTTTCTGAAAAATTTAGACAAACTTATCTCTATTGGCTGCCTGATACTTTTTTTAAATCTATTTCGCCCCAACGTGATTTAGATGAAATTTCAGATAAAAATTTATTTTTTGAGGTCACTCTGTCTGATTCGGCTGATTCCTATCTTCGGAATTTTAACCCAACAACAGATATTATTCGGCCTGATAATGTAGTTGAACTAAATTTTGTTTTTATCTACCCCAAAAATGAACCAATTGATCTTTTAGAAAATAAAATTAAGGCTCATCTAGCTCTAAACAGACCGAGAGAAAAGCAGATTGTTTTGCCAGACAAATCGACGTTTGTCGAACTTATCGCCGATTCAGAAGATTTCAATTTTGGAGATAAAAAAATTAAGGATAGGGAGGTACGTTATTGGCGACAAGACGACCAATGTTTAAACGAAAATGAGTGTGGCGATCTTGAAGGAGTTTTAGAGATTGTTCTTTGGCAGGATGAAAAATATACTTTTATTTGTAACAGTCTTTCTTTAGCTCAGAATATAATTGAGGGGGTGAATTCTTGTCTTTTGCAATTTCAAAACAAGAGTTTTAATAAGGGAATGTATTTTAATTTAGATGGTCAAGGAGAAATAAAGAGTTTAGTGTTGGTAGAGACAGACAAGGGGATGGAGGGGTGTATTGAGGTAAATTATTAAAAAATAAAAATAACCCTTACAGATGCTATCGTGTTATGATATTAGGATGATTTGGGTTGTGGATAACCCCCCTTGCCATATGCGTTTTTAATTATATACTACGAGAGTAAAACAGCTAACCAATCTTTTACCTCGTTAGAAGGCCCCCAGACAAAATTTCAGGAAAATACACTTGAATTACTCTCTAACGGGGATTATTAATTACCGTTTCCAATGTTTAATTTTTTTTTAGATTCTCTCAGAAGAGATTTGGAAGAACGTCGTCGAAAAATTAAAAAACAACTTGAGGAGATAGCTGAAAAAAGCAGTCGGAATAAGAACGACTACGAGGCCAGGTTTCCGCAGTATGGCCGAACTGACGACGAAAATGCTGAAGAGGTGGCGACCTTTATCGATAGTCTTTCCCTGGAGAAAAATTTAGAAGATTCTTTAGCGGCCGTAGAATTGGCCTTGTCTAAGATGGACAAAAATCAGTACGGAGTCTGTGAAAATTGCAAGCGGGCGATAAATAAGAAAAGACTAAAGATATTGCCCACGGCTCAGTACTGTTCACAATGCAAGGATAAAGAGCATGGATTTTAAAGATTTTTTAAAAAGGCCGGTGTTTTGGGTTAATACTCTGACGTTAACTTTTTTTATTTTAGATAGAACCCTAAGAAAAATCGCCCTCTCTGGGACGGTTAAAAAATTTCTTTTTTTTAAACTTTTTTTATTTAAAAATTCGGGTATTGCTCTTTCTCTTTCTTTTCGGGGTTTATTCTTTTACTTTTTACTGGTTATTGTTTTTTATATTGTAGTTTTCAGTTTAATCAAGAGTTACCGAGAGGGGAACAAAATTAATATCTTGTGTTTTAATTTGATTTTTATCGGAGCGTCAAGCAATTTATTAGATCGTTTAAAGTATGGCTGGGTGATAGATTACTTTAACTGTTCTTTTTTTTCGTCAGTTTTTAATATAGCCGACCTAATGATCCTAAGTGGGACGATTATTTTAATTGGGAAGATATTTTTGGACCCTTATCGAGTTAAAAGATTTTTGATTGGTTGGTAAACGGGATTAAATAGAAAATTTAAAGTGGATCACATCGCCGTCTTGAACTTCATATTCCTTGCCCTCAGTGCGCATCAGCCCCGCCTCTCTGACTCCGTGTTCCGTCCCTTTGTCGGCTAAATGTTGCCAGCCGGTAACCTCGGCCTTAATAAATCCCCTCGCCATATCAGTGTGGATTTTTTCAGCCGCTTTGGATACTTTTGTTTTTTGCGGAATTGTCCAGGCTTGGAGAATTTGATTCTGGCAAGTGAAAAAGGTAATTAAGTTTAGTAGTTTATAGGAGGAAATAATTAAAGTGTCTAAGGCAGACCTGCTTTGGCCGTATCCTTTTAGATATTCCCTTATCTCATCTTCGGGCAGGTCAATCAGTTCCGATTCTAATTTGGCGCAAAGATAAATTTGACGATTATTCGTTGATCTCCGCTCTTTAATTTTATTTTCGTCAATATTTATAACATAAACAATGGGTTTAGCCGTTAGAAGATTAAGGTTTTTGAGTAAAGGTTCTTCATCTTCGGGTAAATTCGCTTCAGTTATAGTTAGACCTCGGTTCAGGGCGGTTTTTATTTTTTTTAATGTTTCAAATAATTTCAGCGTTTGTTTATCTTCGTTCTTTACTTCTTTTTGGATTTTTTCTAGCCTGTTTTCTATTGAAAATAAATCAGCAAAGATAAGTTCTAACTTTATAGTTTCAATGTCGGAGTCGGGATTTATTTTGCCGGTGATATGGCTGACCTCCGGGTCGGAAAAATCCCTGACCACTTCTACTAAAGCGTCGGCCTCCCTTATATGGGATAAAAACTGGTTGCCCAATCCTTGCCCTTCATGCGCTCCTTTCACCAACCCGGCGATATCAATAAACTCAATGTGGGTTGGCAGGGTTTGCTCGGGATGGAGAATTTTGCTTAATCGGTCCAATCTTTCGTCAGGGACTTTGACTATCCCGACATTCGGGTCGATAGTACAAAACGGATAATTAGAAATATTAACCTGTTTTTTAGTTAAGGCCTTAAAAAGCGTTGATTTACCTACATTGGGCAGACCAATAATTCCGACAGAAAAACTCATATCCTCAATTATACAAGTTTTTAGTCAAAAAGAAAGTGTTGCGGCGATTGCCGAGCCTGTGGCTATCGTCATCTAATATTCTTGCAACCGCGGCTTCTCTAAATCTTTATTGCCCCTTGTTCTAACGTTTATTGTTTGTTATGATAAAATAATAGATAATAACAGATAAGAGGGGTTATGTTAAAGAAAAAACGGCTGTCAAGGGGAATACGTAAATATATCCGTCAACAAAAAGCTCGCCTCCGTCGGGGGACTTTAAATACTGAAGAACAAAAACGGCAAATTAGAGAATTATATTTAAAATTTATTTCTCATTAAACTAAGTGCCGTCTGGCGGCAAGGGTCTTGTCTAACAATGGTTTAGATGAGTAAAAAAGGAATAATTTTTGGTTATTTGATTTTTGTTATTATAGTCGTCTTTTTGTATTTTTCTTTTCAACGGAGTTCGTTATTAAACGAAGAGGTTAAGACAAAAATCTTTGCCATTGAAGAGGGGGAGGGGTTGAAAGAGATTAGCGATAGATTAGAAGATGAGGGGTTGATTAAAAATAGTAAATTATTCCAGATTTACGCCTTTCTACGAAACGCTAGAAGTAAATTTCTACCGGGTGAATATCATCTTGAACCGGGGACTGGCTTAAAGGAATTGGTTAAAGTTTTAATTAGTCAGCCCTTAGCTCCAGAAGCGGCTGTTACCATTATTGAGGGTTTAACCAATAAGGAAATTGCCGAGGTTTTAGAAAAGGAGGATTTGGTGGGTCAGGAAGATTTTTTTACTGCCCTAGATGAGGTAAGCCGGGACGAGGAGTTGGTGGGGAAATATGAGTTTCTGCCTGAAAATTGGCAAAATGTCGCTCCTAAAGAAAAATTGCAAGGGTATCTCTTTCCTGATACTTATCGATTTTACAAACAAACCACTGGCCGGGCGGTTGTTCAAAAAATGTTAGAGAATTTCGACAAAAAAATAGATAAACAAATATTAAATAAAATTAAAGAGTCGGGCCGGACAATTTATGAGGTTGTCACCCTGGCTTCGATAATTGAAAAAGAGGCGGCCCTGGATCAGGATCGCCGTTTAATCGCCGATATTTTTTGGAAAAGACTGGATGCCGGATGGGCTTTAGAGTCTTGCGCTACGGTTAATTATATTTTAGGAAACGCCAAACCGAGATTGAGTTTTGAAGATACCAGAATACCCTCCCTTTATAATACTTATTTATATGTCGGACTGCCGCCGGGTCCGATTAATAACCCGAGTCTTTCGGCCATTGAGGCAGCAATAAATCCCTTGGAAAACGATTATTGTTGTTTTTTGACTGGATCAGACGGTCAGACTATTTTCAGTCGGACAGTCGAGGAGCATAATAGGAATAAAAGTATTTATTTTAAACAATGAGAAATGTTTTTTTAAGGGGGAGAGACCTATTCCGTTGGGCGGATAATTTTTTATTTAAATTGCCAATTATCGGTCAGTATCTTTATTTGCGGCAGTTGATAAAATTTTTGGTTGTTGGCGCTACCAGTGCGGCAATTAATTTTTTATTTTTATACTTTTTAACCGAGTGGTTGGGCATCTGGTATTTATTTTCGGCCGTGTTGGGCTTTATTGTCGCGGCGGCCTTTAATTTTTTGGTCAATAAATTCTGGACATTTTCCAGTCTAGGAAAAGGCAAAAAAGCTTTAAATCAATTGTTGAAATTCTTGGTTATTTCAGTTTCGGGTTTAATTATTAACACTTTGGTGATTTATTGTTTGACGGAATTTATTGAATTTGATTATCGGTTGTCTTGGGTTTTCGCTTGCGCCGTGGTCACGGTTTGGAATTTTTGTTTTAACAAATTTTGGACATTCAGGTAAAATGTTAATCATACTGATTTTATTGCGGATTATTGAATACGGTGGTAGTTAGAGATAGCCTTTGGGCAATTAGCGAATATGGGGTTGGATAGGTCAAAAAAAGAAAAAATATTACAAAAAATAGTCATTACTCTAGTGGCTTTAGCAACTATTTTTGTTTTTGATTTTTGGTTGTTTTCTCCAAGGGAGTTTTTTGGGTCTAAGCCCGGGCAAGAATCGGCCGACCCTAATTTGCCTACAAATGCCGAGCCGACCATTGGACCAGATTATCAGGATTTCAGTCCTTTATCGGTAAAAAAGACAAAAAGAGAACAAAATAAGGCGAACGAACAATCGACGGAAACTTTAGACATAAAACCAGAAGTTAATTTGACAGTTCCCTTTACTGTTCAGGCTCCTTTTGCCAAATGGGACGATTTACACAATGAAGCTTGTGAAGAAGCGGCTCTAATTATGGCTAAGTATTGGTTAAGTGGTCGGGATTTAACCCTAGAAGCGTCTGAACAGGAAATTTTAGCCGCGGTTCAGTGGCAAGAACAGGCTTTTGGTGGCCATTATGATTTAAATGTTTCCGACGTTGTTAGACTAGGCAACCAGTATTTCGGTTTGGGGAAAATATACTTTACTTCAATTGAAAATATTAATGATATTAAATATCAGTTGAGCCAGGGGAATTTAGTCCTTACCCCAATGGCCGGTCGGCTTTTAAACAATCCTTATTTTCGTCGACCCGGGCCAGCTTATCATATGGTGGTGGTTAAGGGTTATAATAGTGAGGAAATAATTACCAATGATCCGGGGACTAAAAGAGGGGCGAATTTTGCCTATTCTAACGACATTTTTTTCCAAGCTATTTATGATTGGCCGTATTCGCCGGGAGAAATGACCGACCTTGATCAAGACGCTAAAGCCGAGGAGATTTTAAAAGGACAAAGAGCGATGATTGTGGTGGAAAAGGAATAATGCCGGAACAAGGGGGTTGATTTATTTTTTTAATCAAATTTTATCTTTTATGGAAAATAAAAAAAATAAAGAGAAAATACGGTTAGAGTTATGGGGCTTGATTGATTCTTTGGGCGTGGCGATTTATGTTTTTATTGTCTCGCGGCTGATTTCATCCGGGCAAGAACTCTTCGGCAAAATGGAAAAATTTTGGGGGCCGTTTGTCTTTTTACTTTTATTTGTTTTGTCAGCGGCGGTAGTTGGTCTTTTGGTTTTTGGTCGGGTCGCCTATTTTTATTTGGAAGGGTATAAAAAAGAGTCAATCAGCCTGCTTTTTTATACCGTCGGTTGGTTGTTCTTGTTCACCTCGGTTATTTTGTTGATTTGCATTTTGGCTTAAAGAGTTATATCTTACTTAGTTTAAGATATTTATCTTCTTGGGATAGGGCGAACCTTAACGGAATTAATTATCTTATTTTGATTTTTATTTCGTCGCTTGTAATTATTTGGTTATCGGAATCAATTATTTCCGCCCAAAGTTTGTAGTCTCCTTGTTCGGCCGTTTTCCAGATGAAATCGGTTTGAACACTGGCTTCCGGGTTAAAAATAGTGCCCAAAAGGAGAGTTTGAGAAGAGTCCAGTCTTTGGACAAGAAATTTAATCGTTTTAATTTTTACTGCCGGAGTAAGGGTTGAAAGAGTTAAGGGGAAATCAGTTTGGTCAATAATTTGATTATTTTGAGGATTTAGCCAGGAAAGTTTTTTTTCAGAAAATTGTGTCGTCGTCACCCAAATTTCTTGACTTTTGTTATTGTCAATGTCGTCAAAAGCTGTAACTTTGATTTTATGTTCTCCAATATTTACTCCGGCTAAATTAAGTAGACATCGGTCTAATTTTTCCCTTGCCGTGTCAAAGGGGACATTATCTAGATAACAGATTATTTTTTTAATTCCCCGGGGAGCTGCGGCTTCTAATTCAAGCTTTAAAATACTCTCATTTACTATGGCGCCGCTTTCGGGCGAGAGAATAGTCAAAGTTGGTTGATTGGCCGGAATATGCAGATTGTCATAGTCGGCTGGCGGCGTTTCAGAAACTCCAAATCCAGGGGGGCATTTTTTTTCTTCCCCGCCCTTTTCGTCTTCTAAAGATTCGGCGCAGGAAGATAACCAGTTTTTAATTCCCTGTTCCCAAAAACTATATTGCGGATCAGCGGCGGGATTTTCAGGTTCTGGCCCTTGGGGGTCGTCTTTATCCACATAATGAAGAATAGAGTGATAGTTTTTAAATGTTTTTTCGATTAAATAAGAGGGAGGAGTCAAATCAGTGGCTAGTTTGTTTGAGGCTTTATCGATTTTTAAAACAATATCTCCCCCGGGCATTTCTCCCTTAAGAACTGGTTTGTTGACCATAATTGGTTCTGGGGGATTGAACGTTTTTGGCGGAGTATTAACCAAAGCTTGTTTCATAAATTCGTTCCAAATAGGTGCGGCTACGGTCGACCCGTCGGCTTTTTCTCCCATAGTTTCATTGCGGCTGTTACCAATCCAAACGCCGGCGGCTAAATCAGGGGTGTAGCCGATTGTCCAAGCATCGCGAAAATCGTTAGTCGTTCCGGTTTTGGCCGCTACCGGCCGGTCGGGCAAAGTTAAAAAGTTTTTTTCACCGAAGATAAAAGCTCTCGATTGATTGTCCGATAGAATATCGTTGATTAAGCGGGCAATTTGCGGTTCAATAACTTGCTCCGGGATTAGTAGCTCTGGGTCGTTTTGCTCAAGAATATTACCTTCGTTATCCTGTACTTTTAAAATAGAAATAATTGGGATTTTTTTACCTTCGCGGGCGAAAATAGAAAAAGCAGCCGTGTGTTCTAACAGTTTGACTTCGCCGCCGCCTAAAACCAAGGATAGCCCATAACGACTCGGGTCAATTAAAGTAGTATAACCCATTTTTTGAGCTAAACTAAGAACGTTATTTATACCGGTTAAGTAAAGTGTTTTTACCCCCGGGATATTCAAAGAACCGGCTAAGGCCTGACGCATCGTTACCGGGCCGTGATATTTTTCGCCGTAATTTTTCGGGATATAGTCCTGTTTTTCCGGACCGGCCGGGCCAAAATTTGTCTCCACGTCAAAAATAATTGTTTCAGGGGTATAACCTTTTTCAAAACTTTTGGCATAAACAATGGGCTTAAAAGAAGACCCTGGTTGGCGCGGTCTAATTGCGACATTAACTTGTCCGTCAATTGATTCATTAAAGAAGTCTTTTGAACCAACCATGGCTAAAATTTGGCCGGTGTCCACATCAAGGCCGATCAGGGCGGCATTGGTTGCTTTAAAATTTTTCTCATTGCTTTGGGCGTACTTTTGGATGGCTTGTTCGGCCGCTTTTTGTTTATCAATATCCAGAGTGGTGATCACCTTAAGCCCGCCTTGTTCTGTTTGACGTTGACCGTATTTCTCTATTAAGAGTGATTTGACATACATAACAAAATGGGGGGCAATAATATTTTCATGGCGGGGGGTGATTTTTTCTAATGTATTCATATTTTTCGTTTGCTCAGCCAATTCTTCAGTGATATATCCCTCCTCAGCCATAACGTCTAAAATATAGTTTTTCCGAATGATTAATTCTTCTCGGTGGTCGCCATAGGGCGAGTAGTAGGTTGGCGCTTTGGGTAGGGCAGCTAAGAGAGCCGCTTGGTCAAGGGTCAGATCCCTAACCGATTTAGAAAAATAAATTTGGCTGGCCTCCTCAGCCCCGTAAGCGTTTGAACCGTAAGGGATTTCATTAAAATACATTTGTAGAATTTCTTGTTTGGAATATTTTTTTTCTATTTGATAAGCCAGGAGCAGTTCTTTTATTTTCCGTTGATAGGTTTTTTGTTGGGTCAAAAAGGCGTTTTTAATAAATTGTTGAGTTAAGGTAGATCCGCCTTGAACTTTGCCACCTCGGATAAGATCAACAATTAAAGCGCGAATGATAGCTTTAAAATCAAATCCTGGATGGATGAAGAAATCTTTATCCTCCGAGACTATGGTAGCCTGAATTAAATATTGGGGAATTTCTGATAAATTAACCAAAGTTCTTCTTTGCTCAGCGAAAATTTCATAGAGAACCACTCGGCCGGTCCGATCGTAGATTTTAGTGCTTTGGGCGATACTTCTTTGGAGGAGTCTTTCTGGGTCGGGCAGGTTGTGAGTTAACCAAGCTAAATTAACGCTGATTAATACACCAGCCAATAAAATTAAGAAAACAAAGAAAATGAGAAATTTTTTTATTAGTTTCGTTTTTTTTCTTTTTCTTCGGGGTTTTAAGGGAGGGGGAGTTATGATCGGCCGTATTCGCCAGGTAGATTTTTTTACCCTTTGTCTAGACATGGTGATATTTTAGCATTATCATATTATAATAACAAGATTTATTCATCTTGTTTTTTTATTTTTAAGCATTAGAATAAAAATATGGCAAAGATTGATCAACAAAAAATAAGATCTATTTTTTCCCATAATGTTGAGCAGATTATTGATGCCCAAAGTTTAGAGGGGCGGCTTTTATCCGGCGAGAAGTTGCGGATAAAGTACGGGGTAGACGTAACCAGCCCCGTGCTTCATTTGGGACACGCGGTTAATCTTTGGAAAATGCGCGAACTGCAAGAAATGGGGCATAAAGTTATTTTTTTGATTGGTGATTTTACCACTAGGATCGGCGACCCGACAGGGAGATCGATGGCCAGACCTCAAATATCTGAAAAACAAATCCAAAGAGACGCCAAAGAGTACAAAAAGCAAATTAGCAAAATTCTTTTGCTTAAGCCGTCTGTTTTTGAGGAACGTTATAATTCCGAGTGGTATGATAAAATTAAATTAAATGATTTTTTTCAGTTATTGTCTAAAATTACCTATGCCCAATTGATTCAGAGAGATATGTTCCAGTCGCGGATTAAGCAAGGCAGAGAAATTTATATTCACGAATTGCTTTATCCTATTTTACAAGGGTATGACTCTGTGATGCTTAAATCAGATTTAACCATTATTGGTCAAGATCAATTGTTTAACGAGTTGATTGCTCGTGATTATCAAGAGATTTTTAACCAAACGCCCCAGAGCATTATTACCACCATTATCACTCCGGGTATTGACGGGAAAGAAAAGCAATCTAAATCTTTAGGAAACTATATTGCCATTTCAGACACTCCTAAAGATAAATTTGGAAAAATTATGTCGATTCCCGATCATCTTATTGTTTCTTATTTCAAGGTGTATACAAAACTATCATTTTCTGAGGTCAAACAGTTTGAAAAACAATTGAAGCAAGGAGCTAGCCCGCGTGATTTTAAAGCCAGATTGGCTTATGAGATTGTTAAACTATACCACGGAGAAGAGCAGGCTCAAAAAGCGCAAAAAGAGTTCGACCGGATTTTTAAATATAAAAAATTACCAGATAAAATCCCGGTTTATCGGGTAAAAAAGGGGAGCTATAAATTAATTGATATTTTGGTCAGTAGCAGATTAACTTCCAGCAAAAGCGAGGCGAGGAGATTAATTGAGCAAGGCGCCGTGAGAATAAACAACGACATAATTAACAATTGGAGTTGTGAGATTGAACCGAAAAACGAAGCGGTCGTTAAGGTCGGGAAGAGGAGGTTCATAAAGATTAAAATAAAATAAAGACGAAAACTGCGAGTATTCTTATTCTCCATTTCAGGGTATTAGAGTTTACTTGTCAAAATCCATTTAAGATGATAGATGGACGATAAAATCATGTTATGAAAATAACCAAAGCCATTATTCCCGCCGCCGGCTTAGGCACAAGATTTTTACCGGCGACTAAATCTCAACCCAAAGAAATGCTGACTGTGGTTGATAAGCCGGTAATTCAATATATTATTGAAGAGGCGGTGGATTCGGGAATAAAACAGATTTTTTTAATCACCAGTCACACCAAAAAATCGCTGGAAGACTATTTTGATTATAATTTTGAATTGGAAGAACGGCTTAAAAAAACAGGGAAAACCGATGCTTTAAAAAGCATCCGCCGACTTCACGATTTAGCCGAATTTATTTTTATTCGTCAGAAGCAGCCGAAAGGAACCGGCGACGCCATTCTCTGCGCTAAAGATTTCGTCAAAAATGAACCCTGTGCGATTATGTTCGGAGATGATATAATAGACGGCGAGAGTCCTTGTTTAGGACAGTTAATTAAGGTTTTTAAAAAGTATAACGGTCCGGTTATAGGAGTCAAAAGGATTAAAAGAAGTGAGATTAAGAACTTCGGTTCAACTAAAGTTATCCCTTTAGAAAAGAGAGTTTATCAGGTGCAAAAAATCGTAGAAAAGCCGAAGCCAGAGGAGGCCCCTTCTAATTTAGGCATAGTCGGTCGATATATTATCACCCCGGAATTTTTAAAGGAATTGGTTTTAGCCCGCCCTCAAAAGGGTGGGGAGATTTGGATCAATAGCGCTTTTGAGTCTTTATTTATTAAAAAAAAGCCAATTTACGCTTGCGAATTTGAAGGGGATTGGTATACTATAGGCGACAAACAGGGATTTTTGCAAGCGAATATCGCCCTTGGGCTGAAAGACAAAGAGATGGGGGAAGGGTTGAGAAGGTTTTTGAAAAAGATAAAGTTTTGATTACCCCGACGATTAAAAATTTCTAAGAACTGATTTTTAATAGTTGGAAATTTTATCAGTATGTTTAATAAAAAAACAAAATATTCCAAATTAGTCATTGTGTTACTGGTGGGTATTTTTCTGATTACTTCTGGTTTAGGATGCAAAGGGACGTCTAAAAAATTGACTGAAAAACTTAAACCAGTTAATTTGGTTTATTGGCGGATAAAAGACGGGCAAGACGCTTTTTCCGCCATTATTCAGGGGTTTCAAAAATTGTATCCTTACGTGTCCATTACCTATAAATTGATTAGAGAAGAAGAATACGAGCAATCTCTTCTTGAGGCTTGGGCTGAAGACAGAGGGCCAGATATTTTTTCCATCCCCAACACTTGGCTGGGTAAGTATCAAAGCAAGATTTTGCCCCTAAGTGTAACCGGCGAGATAACTATGGCTAAACAAATAATGACTGGGACAATTAAAAAACAGCCAAAGATTATAGAGGAGAAGAAAAAAGCTCCCGACCTGAGGCAGTTAAGAGAAGCTTTTGTTGAGACAGTTCCCAAAGATATTGTTATTGATAACCAAATTTACGGACTGCCCTTATCTCTGGACATTTTAGCCATGTATTATAACCGAGACCTTTTGAATAGCACCGGGATTGTCAGCCCGCCGCAAACCTGGGAGGAGTTTGCTAATGTTGTTAAAGCTTTAGTTTTGCAGGATCGTTATGGAAGTTTTATCCAGTCCGGGGCAGCGATTGGGACAGCCGAAAATATTACTTATCTGACCGACGTTCTCTCTTTATTAATGCTCCAAAATGGTACCCCAATGGTGGATGAAAGAGGCCGGGCGACTTTTAACCAATCATTGCCGAGTGAACCAGGTTATTATCCGGCTCAGCAGGCCCTCCAGTTTTATCTGAGTTTTGCCAATCCGGCTTCTGAAATTTATACCTGGGACCAAGATATGCCCGGGGACTTAGACAGTTTTATCTCCGGTAAAGTGGGGTTCATTTTTGGCTATTCGGGTTATTTGTCTTTAATCAAACAACAGGCCCCGAAATTGAATTTTGATATAACGAAAGCGCCTCAAATCAGCGGTTCTCTAAAAGAGATAAATTATGCCCGCTATCCCATTGAAACGGTTTCTAAAAAAACAAAATATCCCAACCAGGCTTGGGCCTTTATTCTCTATGCCACAGAAGCTCAAAACGCCAAGACATTCATTGAAAGGACCAAACACCCGACAGCCCACCGGATTTTAATTAGCGAACAATTACAGGATTTTGATTTAGCTCCTTTTGCCAAAGGGGTTTTAACAGCTCAGACATGGTATCGGGGCAAAAATTATTCTTTAGTTGAAGAGGCGTTTCAAGAAATGGTTAAAGATGTTTTGGTCGGAGAAAAAAACGCCAAACAAGCGATTGATTATGCGGTTAATAAAGTTAATTTGACCTATTAGCTATGTTTTTTAAAAAGACAATTTTAATGTTTTTAATGTTGGTTTTTGTGTTTTCGATTATTTATTTTGCTCAAGCAAAAAGCGCTTGCGTTCCCGATTGTAAGGTTGGCTTGTTAATCACCAATCCCGAGTGCGCCTGTTGCGGCGATTGCACTCTGACGGATTTTCTCGTCTTGGGAATCAATTTTGCCAATCTTTCGATAAAGATTATCGGAATTGTCGCTTTAGTCTTTTTTGTTATTGGTGGTGTGGTTTGGATAATTTCGGCCGGGTCGGCGGAAAAAGTGGCCCAAGGCAAGAAAATGATTGTCGGCGCGATTGTTGGGATGGTTATAGCCTTCGCCGCCTTTTCCGGGATTAAGTTTTTAGGCAAAGCGCTTGGGATTAAGATAGAAAAATATACAGAGATAACCGGCGTGGTCTCGGAAAAAGGAGACAATGTTCCTTGGCCGGCTTGTCCAATACCGCCCAAATCAGGTCGGGAGTGGTGTTATGGATGCACCTGGACGGGTGGAGAAGGAAGGGGTTGTCAGGGTGGAAACGAAATAAAAGATTTTAAGGCCGCACTTAATGAACTGGACTGCGGATGCGGAGAGACCTCTAATTTTGATAAGCAAACAAAGTCTTGCGTTGAAAAATTCCAAAAAGCCAACAAATTAACCGTAACCGGTATGGTTGGGGCTGGTCTTTGGGGCACTCTCAAAACAATGGATTGGAAGCCTTGTCAATGAGGCGCGGAGAAACAGTATTTAGAGCAAGTTTTTTATGGGTAAAAATTTTAATTTTTAATTATATGCGTTCTAAAAAATATCAAGCACTTTTTTTCAGCTTAATTGTTTTCGGTTGGTTGTTTTTGCCTTATTTATTTCTGACGGCAGAATCGGTCACATTAACAGACCCCTTGAATTTGGGTGAGGG
>CAZMJP010000001.1:25096-53484 GCA_964566895.1 uncultured Gammaproteobacteria bacterium | reverse complement strand
TATTTCTGACGGCAGAATCGGTCACATTAACAGACCCCTTGAATTTGGGTGAGGGTAAAAAATATGATTCAATAGTTGACGAAGAGAAAGTCACATTAACAGACCCCTTGAATTTGGGTGAGGGAGGACTAGTAGAGTTGTATACCAGGGTGATTAAGGCCATTTTAGGGATGGTTGGGATTCTGGCTTTGATTATGTTTATCATTGGCGGGATTACCTGGATGACTTCGGCCGGGAGTCCGGAGAAAGTTAAAAAAGGGAAAGACACTATTGTCTGGGCGGTTTTAGGACTGGCTTTTATCTTCTTTAGTTACGCTATTTTAGATTTTATTTTAAGGGTTTTAATGAACAGGCCTCGTTAAGAAATAAAACAGACAAAAAATAGTTATCCACAAAAGGATTTGACCCAGTTAGAAAATTATTGTATTCTGTTTATAAGGAGATGCGGGGTTGACAATGTTTTTTGTTTTATATATTATTATAATAAAGCATCAAGGTCGGTTGTTTAAAAAAAGTCGTCCTACAATCCCGCCTGAATTTTATTAGATAAAATTTAAGCGGGTGAGGATGGGTGGGACGAGAAGAGTAATAAGATGAAAAAATTTTTACTTTTTATTAGTACCGGATTATTGCTTGCCGTGCCTTTAGTTGTTTCTGCTCAAGCGATGAATTTAGGAAACGAGTGGTTGGAAAATTTTGGGACCCAGGCCGGTTATGGAACAACCACTGCATTACCAGTGGTCATTGGTCGGATTGTCAACATTGTTTTAGGTTTAATGGGTTTAATCGCGGTGGTTATTATTATCATCGGCGGGTTTATGTGGATGACTTCAGGCGGGAGCGAGGAGAAAGTCAAAAAAGCCAAAAGTTTGATGGGATATGCCGTGATTGGGTTGGTTATCGTCATCATAGCTTACGCCGCAGCTGCGTTCATTATTAACAAGCTGGGCACTGTCGCTGGATAGAAAGTTGTCCTCATTTTAGTTTAATATAAATATGAAAAGTCTCGCTTGGACAGGACGAGGGATTTGTTTTGTGTCTGCAATAATATTTTTGATTGTTTTAGCTTATCCGACCTTGGCTCAGTTGGACGAGTTGGAAGGAGTGGCGGAAAAGGCTGGTTTAAAAGGAGATACGGATCTATCGTCTTTAATTGGCAGAATATTGGGGGTTGTTTTTAGTTTAATGGGTTTGCTTTTGGTGGTTTTGTTGGTTATCGGCGGGTTTATGTGGATGACTTCAGGCGGGAGCGATGAGAAAGTCAAAAAAGCCAAAGGGTTGATGGCTAACGCGGTTATTGGCTTGATAATTGTTATTTTAGCTTACGCGGCTACCCATTTTGTTATTAGAGAATTGGCTCAAGTGGCTAAATAATTATCCCCGTCAGACCTAAGTTAAAAGGCCGTTTTAAAAAATAAGACCGTTTATCTTAGGGGTGGCGGGGTTTTAGTTTAATAATTTTTTAATGATTTGTAGATTTTTTTCTTTGTTTTGGCTGATAATTTGACCGTTATTCTCGCTTGGGTCGTTCTTTAAATCGTATAAAGTAAAATTTTTTCTTCGACTGTTATATTGGTATTTCAGAGAATCGGTAATAACACTCAGATATTTGTCGGCAAACGGCTGGATTAAAATAATATTAGTTTGAGGAGATTCACTTCCATTAATTTCTTTGAGGAGGGAACGACTGAATTTATTGTTTGTTTGGTTAATTTTGAAAAAATCTAAAATGGTAGGCAAAATATCCATTTGGCTGCATTTGGCGGTGACGATTTTGTTTATATATTTTTCTTCTTGGCCAATAACCATTGCCATTGAGGTGATAAAATTTTCTTCATAAGCCCCATTTTGGTTAAAAGTGTTATTTTTATGAAAGCCAGCTGGCCAGCCGTGGTCGCCCAAAATGAATAGGGTGTAATTCTTTTTAGGGAAGAGATTATTTAGTTCTTCCCAGGCAATTTTTAAATATCGGTCCTGCAAAAAAGTCGTGTTAATAAGTTTTTCTTGGAATTTTTTTGGCAGGTCATAAGGAACAAAATTTTTAAGGTCAGGAGGAGTAGAAAACGGCCAATGGTTGGTCGGTCCGATTTCAATATAAATAAAGTTATATTTTTCTTTTATATTTTCTTTTAGATAATTAAAAACTCTTTTGTAAAAAATGTCTTCCCTATACCCCCAGAGATATTGAGGGTCGCCCGGTTGCATTAAAGTATCGGCGTGAACTTCGTCAAAAGATAAATTATCCATAAATTCTCCGGTTTGGGCAAAATCCAACCGATAACTTTTTAAGAAAAAAGTTTTATAGTTTAAATAACCGAGGATTTCCGGCAGACAGGTGATTTTTTTATCCAAATTACTGGCTGTCAAATTTGCCTTGAATGAGGTTGGCAGCGAGCAAAGCAGATTTTCTTGGGAGATGATGGTTTCAACGCTATTGCTGTAAAACTCCGGGAAGAAAATGCCCGTTTGAGCGATTTTAATAAAATTCGGTGTATTTTTCTCATTGACCAGAAATCCGTTTAAACTTTCTAATTGTAGAATAATGATATTATCAAGATATTCCGGCCGCCGTTGGCGATTGACTTTTTCTATTTGCCAAATAAGGTCATTTTTATTTCTAATTGAGCTTTCAATTAGCCGAGAGTAGACGGTTTGATAATAGTTAATGACATTATCTTGATGATAGATGCTTTTAATAAAGTTGAATAATTCATTGTTATCTTCCTGTCGGCCCAGAACCAAAGAAAAAACAATAATCAGCAGCAAGAGTAAATAAACGAATTTATTTTTAATAATTGGTTGGAATTTATAAAATAAGACCGCGCCTATTAGGGCAATGACAAATATAGCCGTTAAAGGATAAAATAAGTTGGGCAAGATACTGTTGATATCTCCGATATTCCTTTTTAGAAAATGAAAGTCTAGTTGGCTTTGGGTGACGATGAAATACGCCGCGGTAATCAAATAAAGGAGGTAAACTACACCGGCGGATAAAAATGCGGCCACTTTATTAATTTTTTTAAATAAATATAGTAAGACGAAAATGGCGATTATGATTTGACCCCATTTGAACATTTCTAAAAACAAGTTGCCGGAGATTAAGGATAAAAATGAAATAATAAAGAGATTGGCCAGACCAAACAGGAGAATAAATAAGACTTCGATAATCAGTTTAACTGGTTTTGTTTTTAGTCTGATCAAGGTTTTAAAGAAATCCCAGATTTCTGGCCAGCCAAATTTTGATTGCCCCAATTTTCGGTCAACAAAAGTAATGGGAATCTCTTGAATTTTAGCCTTGTGTTTTTGTCCAAGAAGCAGAATCTCTTCTTGCCAAGAATAACCCTCGCTTTTAATTTCTTGATAAGGGATTTTTTTTAAAATTTCTTTTTTATAACAGCGGAATCCGGTAGTTACGTCTTTTGGCTTTAGCCCTAAAACTATTTTTGAGATTTGATTGCCGGTCCGGGAACAGAATTTTCTCCATAAACTCCAGCCAATAATTTTACCGCCCGGTCTATACCGAGAGCCGAGGACAATGTCGGCTTGTTCAGCCGCTTGGATGAATTTGGGCAGATCAGCGGGGTTATGGGACAAATCAGCGTCCATTTCAAAAATTAAATCAGCGCCTTGGTTCAGGGCTTTTCCAAATCCTAACCGGTAAGCGCTGCCCAGCCCCATTTTTTGCCGCCGGTGAATGACCTGAATCGGATATTTTTTACTCAAATCGTCAGCCAACTGCCCGGTTTGGTCAGGGGAGTTGTCATCGATAATTATTAGATTTAAATTTGAGATTTTTAAATTAAAGATTCTTTGGACCAAGACCGGCAGATTTTCCTTTTCATTGTAAGTTGGGATGATAATGGAAATTTTCATATATTTTATAACTCTAAGAAATTTCCGGTTTTGCTTATTTGATTTTATAAATTATCGCCTCGTCATCTTCGTAAACCTTTCCTAAGGATTTTGATTTTTCTAACAGCCGACCGAAGTTTTTATTTTTTTTATCGAGCAAAATATGTCCCGCCCGGAATTTTTCTTTTATAATTGAGCCAGTTTTATCAGGGTCGGTTTTACCGCTAATCAGATTTAACCAGATTTCATATAAACCCTTGTCCTTTTCATACATAAAGGTTTGGTCAAGCCCGTTAATATAATAATTATTAGTGTTAAAATAAAATAGTTCTGGAAAAATGTCCCAATTACCTTGAAAAATAATTTCACCCGGTTGGGTGTTATTTTTCAGCCAAAAAGAAGCCATTTGGAGGTGATTAATCGGTCGGCTATAATTGGCGTACGAATCGCGTAATTCCTTAAGGCTATGGTTTAGATAAAAAAGCAGGAAAAATCCAATTAAGACAATTAAAAATATAATCAGGATAAAGTAGAAAATATTTTCTGTACTTCGGAAAAGTTCTCCAAAACGATTTTTAATTTGGGACCAATTTATCTTTTTGCCGATTTGGCTGAAGTTTAGAGCCGAGAAAAACATAGCCGAAGGGATAAAATATTCAATATTTCGTTGAGCTTTTAAGGTATAAAAAAGAAAGAAAATAGAGATGAATAGGAAAAACCAGGATTGAGTTTCTTGCTCTTTTTTTGAATAAATAAACCAAGCCAAAGAAATGATCCAAAAAATCAGAATGGGTAAGGTGTTAATAAAAAGAGATCCCGGACCAAACGGATACCATTCTATTCCGACACTGATTTGATTTTGGTAATTTAAAATAGCGATTTTTATTGTTTGAAACCAGTAAAAAGGCAAGGTTTTTGGAAAGTAGGGATTGATAATAAGCCCGGCAAATAACCCCAAGACGCAGGTAAAAACGAGCTTAAAATTGGTTTTAGAAAAGATAAAACGCGCAGGGTGTGAGATATAAAAAATCAGTTTTTTGATTTTTGATGTTTGATTTTGAATTGCTGGCCATTGGCCAATCAGTTCCTTAACCGCGCTTGCCAGACAGTATAGAACTGCCGCCACCAGCATTAAGGGCCAAGCTCCATAAACCCAGACGTAGAAGAAGGAAAGAACGAAAAGTAAGGGATATTTTCTCTTAATAATAGAGTAGAATCCTAGAATAAGAATAATAATAGAGATAGACGGAGCCCTGGTTAAAGAAAGTCGGATTAAAAACGGGGAGATTAAGAGAGCTGTTAAGCTCCAAAACAGGGGCGCCTTGACTTTTAAACGACATAAGAACCAAAATAAAGCAAGAAAAACTAAGGCGGCGAAAACTGCCGTGCCTAGTTTTGCTTTTATTAAGGGATCAATCTCTGCGGAAAAAGAATCGAGATTCTTCGGGGTCGGCAGGCTAAGGAAAGGAATTAAAAGATAATGGTAGCCAAAGTGGTGGTCAACAAACAGGTCATTGTAAGTGGTAAATTGAGTCCAAGGAAAGGACTGAATCAATCCGTTTTCTTTTATCATCAAAGCCGCTTTGGTGTGATAAAAGCTGTCTGGGCACTTAATCCCGGGCGGAGCGAGGACGTAAAGGAAAATAACGAAACTTAAACCAAAAATTAAGAAATAACCCCACCCGCCCAAGTCTTTTAAGGAAAAATTTGGGCGGTTGAGCCGTGACAATTGAGTCATTTTAACCTACCCATTAGATATTTTTAAATAATAAAAAAGAATAGTTGTAATGTCCTTTGAGGGAATCAATTAACTTAAATTTATGCAGTTCCTCTTTATCCAATTTTAAGCCAATGTTTTCCAATGTTTTTTTTATTTTAGAGGGATGACAACAAGTGGCAAGCAGTAAATGGGCGTTGCGCTTAAGACTCTGTTTAAGAATATTTAAATATAAGTTTTTGTTTTCGCAATAAGATTTACCATCTAAGACGTTGGAGACATAAATTAAATCGTAATAGTTTTCTTTAAACAAAATTAAGGTTTTAATCAAGTCTTCTTGGAAAATATTTATTTTATCCAGATGGTTGAGCATTCGTTTAAATCCTTCCGGGCTGGCTAAATATAAAATATAATCGTTTTGATGTTTGCCGGGGAAAAAGCTGTCTTTATGCCAAAATTTGCTTTTTTTCAAACATTTTAAAAAGTTATTATTTTGGCAATGACTGAATATGTTTTCAAATATATGTCGGCTGGCGGGATGCAAGTGCCGGTTTATTTTTAAGTAAATTTTGTTTTTATTATTGATTTCAAAATTTGAGTAAATTTTTGCCATTTCTATCCTATTAAATTCTTTAAACAAAGCTGTTTTTAAGTCGATAACTGAGATTGCCGTTATTTCCGTATCGCAAATATCAATTTTTTCGATGTTTAGCAAAGAGGTTAGATTAAAGATAAAGTCCCCGCTTCCGCCGACGGCTAATACTTTTTTTAGTTTGTCTTCGTGGGTAAATGAGTTTTTTAAAAAATTATTTAATCTTTCATTGGTAAAAAACCAACTTCGGCGGGATGAAAGAAAATCTGTTTTTCCCTCTTTCAAAAATATTTTTGTCATTGGTTACAATTCTATTATCGGTCTAAAACTTAAAATAGTGCTCCAATAGTTTATTGGGTCCCAGCCGATGATGCCGACAGAGTTGCTCCCTCCGGCTAAATGTTGGTTTTCATCGTAGATATCTTCAAACCATTCCCAGGTTTTGGTTTCCGCCCACTGGTGGTAGACAGCGTTCCCCAAATAATTGTATTCAATGAAATAAGGCAGCCGAATGATTTTGTCGTTTATTTTTAAAAGACGCGAGATAAAGGGTTTGAGTTTATTTATGTCTTTGATAGACAGACAAAACCTCGAGCTGAACCCCATTTTATTTAAAGGTTTTCTTAAGTATTCATTTTGATGAACTTGTTTGTTTTTTTTCTTGAAATAGTCTTCCAGACCAGGTTGTATTTTTCTTAAAAAGAAAACTTCATTACTAGTTATCCAAATTTCCCTTTTTTGAGGTTTGTCCCGAGAATCAATTAATATCCACTTGCCTGGCAATTCTATGGCTTTTTGACTAATTTTGCCTTGTCTTATCTTTTCATAAAAGACTTTGTCTGGCCGGTCTTTCCATAAAGGCAAGTTCAATTTTTGCTTAAGAGAGATTTTAGGGAGGTAGTGGATATTAAAATTTAGCCGGTGCCAAGATTGGATAATTGTTTCATTTAAATAATCAGGGAGCGGCGGGATTTCAAAGTTTTTTATATTAAAAAAATTCCTCACCACTTTTTGCTCTCTTTCCTTAATTAATTCCCCGGGATTCATTTATTTTAATTGTTTTTTGAGCCACTGGATTCGTTCGGTTGGCGTCGGATCGATATTATTAAGTATGGCTAAATAAAAACTAACCCAATCGCCCAACAAAACCAAAGAAAGAACTTGGCTCAGCAAATTGCCACCAAAACAAGGAATTCTTTCCCATTTGATATCCTCTTGGTCTAAGATTTTTTCAAGTCCGGTCAGAGAATTATTTTCGACTGATTTTTTATCCCCCGGCGCCCCTGAAACAAAAGCGGCCGGTTTTTCAATTATTAAAAGAGCAAATTCGTCTTTTAAGCGCCAAGGCAGTTCGCTTTCGACGAAATTGTGAAAAATTTCAGGCTGAGTTTCAAAAAAGGAGAAATTTTTACTGTTTTCTGCTAGTTGCGTTTTCCATCGTCGGCCCAAACCAGCCAGTTTTTCCGGGACAATAATAATGGGTAGATGGTCAAAAATAAAATAAGCTAAATATTTAGCTATGTTTTTTTCAGTCGGCGTTTTAGGATAAAAAGTTTGATTAAAATTTTTAAGTTCTTTCAAACAAGTTTGAATTTTGATTTTCTTCAGGTCGATTAGATTAAGTTTTTCTAAAATAACCAAGATGGGCATCATTAAATATCCCAAACCTGCCCGGGGGGGAGATTTATATTGAAAATTGAAAATGGGCGGTTGTTCTTTTGTCTTCCCGCAAAAAATGGGATGTTGGATTATTTTTTTTAGACTCCCGCCGCTGGTGATGGCGATTATTTTTGCTCCCTTTTCAAGGGCTTGTTTAGCGCAAGACAAGGTTTCTCGAGTTTCGCCTGAATAACTGACTAAAATAACTAACGTTTCTTCGTTAATTATAATAGAAGGGAGAGTCCAATCGCGATTAATTATTAAAGGTATTGCCAGTTGGTCGCTGATTATTATTTTAGCTAAATCGCCACTGATTGCCGAACCGCCCAGGCCGCAAATGACAATATTTTTCCAATCCGAGATTGGCTTCCCTTTGGAAGCGGAGACGATTCCCTTAGTTGAGATATTCTGATAACTCTTCGGCAGTTTTATTTTTTGGGATTGTTGATAAGCCCTTAAAAATTGGTCGGGTAAGTCAGCGATAAAATTAGACATATTTGACTTGTCTATCTTTTTTATTTGTTTTAAATCATCAAGTATAACCATAAAACGTCATTTTAATATTTTAACATTGTAACATTGGCCAGAGATTTGACAAGACAGATTGTTTTTATTTTTTATTTTGTTATAATAATAAAATGTTAAAACGTTAAATTAATTTTATGAGTGGGCATTCTAAGTGGGCTAAATTAAAACATTTCAAGGGGGCGCTTGATGCAAAAAAAAGCGCTATCTTTACCAAATTGGGGCATGCGATTACCATTGCCGCTCGGCAGGGCGGCGACCCTCAAATCAATTTTAAGTTACGTTTAGCCATTGAAAACGCCAGAAAAGCTAATCTGCCCAAAGATAACATTGACCGAGCCATTAAAAGGGGGACCGGCGAGTTGGCCGGGGAGCGAATTGAAGAGGTGATTTATGAAGTCTTTGGTCCAGAAAGAACCGCCATAGTTATTCAGGCTTTGACTGATAATAAAAATCGGACAGTTAGTAATTTGCGCCGCATTTTTAACAAGTACGGCGGCGGTTTGTCCGGGCAGAATTCTGTTCTCTGGATGTTTGAGAGAAAAGGGATAATTAAAATTGCTGACTATCAATCAAAAATTATTAATTTAGAAGATTTTGAATTGAAAACTATTGACTTGGGAGCCGAGGATATCAAAATAGAGAATGGCGATTTAGCCGTTTATACTAATTTAGAGGATTTAGAAAAAGTGAAACAGGGACTGGAAAAGGAAGGGATCGAGGTTGATTATGCAGAAGTAGAGTGGTTTGCCAAAGACCCGGTTAAAATCAGTCAGCCGACCCAGAGAAAAATTGATCTGATCTTTGCTGAGTTGGACGAAGACCCAGATGTAAATGATTATTATACTAATATTGAATAGCTTTATTAAAACGCGAGAACACGGGGGCAAGGCGTTTTTATCTTTTAATGTTTTTATGATTATTATGGGCATTGACCCTGGCGTTGCGACAACAGGGTTTGCAATTATTAAAGTGCTATCGAATAATAAATATTCGATTATTGATTATGGGTGTATTAAGACCCGGAAAGACGATATTTTTTCTCAAAGGTTGTTAGAAATTCATCAAGAATTAAGGGAAAAAATTAAAAAATACGAGCCAAATAAAATAGCCATTGAAAGTATTTATTTTGCTAAAAATATGAAAACTGCCATGAAGGTTGGCGAAGCCTGGGGGGTAGCTGTTTTGGCCGCGGCTGAGGAGAGAAAACAGGTTTTTGAATTTACTCCTTTACAAATTAAACAAGCCTTGACCGGATACGGTCGGGCTTCCAAACAGCAGATTCAGAAAATGGTTAAGACGGTCTTTAATCTCAAAAATATCCCCAGACCGGACGATGCGGCTGATGCTTTGGCCGCGGCTATTTGCTGCGCCCAGACTAAGAAGCTATGGGGGCAATAAGAATGTTAAACCAAGCGTTATTTTAGCTTATATGGTAAGAAGAAATTCTCATAGATTGGCTTTGAAAGCCCAAATAGATCAACTTATTAAAACTTCGCGGGAGGTCGTTAAAGATTGTGCTTTAGAAAATGGGGCGATTGTCGCGGTTAATATTGATAAATCTTACGTTCACCGAGAAGCGGCTAACTATCGTTGGGTTTGGCCGCGGGATGCCGCTTTTGTCTGCGTCGCGGCTGATATTTTAAAAATTCCCATTCAAAAACCGTTTTTTCAGTGGTTGGAAGAGTATCCCCAAGATTTTGCCCGCCGCGGAATTCTTTATGCCAACTATGCCACCAATGGTCGGATCGGCAGTATGGGGACAACATTTCAACCTGACCAGTCCGGGGCAGTCCTTTGGGCCGTTTATCATCATTATCAAAAGGATTTAAAAAAGGCGCTGGAATTTAAAGATTTGATTGAGCAGTTAGCAAACGGGCTTGTTAATTATTGGGATAAGACATGTTTTAGCATTCATACAGTGGACATTTGGGAAGAAACGCACCGCCATACCTCAGCGACGATGGAAAATAATTTTACCTATTCTCTGGCCGCTTGCGCCAGAGGGCTCTTGCTGGCTTGCGAGATTTTATCAAATTCTATTTGGAAAAAGGTAGCCGAGCAGATGATTGAGCAGATTAAAAGAGCTTATCATAAGAAAAATCAATATTTTTATCGAATGTTCGGCCGAATTAACGATAAAAACGTTGATGCCTCTTTATTGGGTTTATCTTGGCCGTTTGAAATTTATGATCCAAAAAGCGAAGAGATGATTAATATGATTAAAAAAATTGAAGAAAAAATAGTTATTAACGGCGGAGTTCATCGTTATCAGTTTGATTATTACGACGGCGAAGGTTCAGCCCAGGAAGGAGGAGGAGTGTGGCCCGTCCTTAACTTTTGGCTGGCTATTGTTTGGTTTTTAGCCGGCGATAAAACTAAGGCTCTTAATTACTATCTTTGGGTTTTAAGAAGATTGAATCAAGACGGATATAAAGATTATATCCCAGAGCAAATTTTTGACGATTTTAGAAAAGGGATTTACCCTTTGGCTTGGTCTCACTCTATGTTTGTTATCGCTAGTCATTATTTGGGATATATATAAAGACTATTTGTTTTATTTAAGGTAGAGTGGCAGGGGCGGCAGGCCAGCGCCTGCCGGCAGGCAGGTTCTTAATATCCTATCTTTATTTTTTAACGCAAGTATTCTTATGGTTAGACCCTTACGTGTTGTTCATGTCAGCTCTGAAATATCGCCTTATTCAAAAAGCGGCGGCTTAGCTGACGTGGTTAGATCTTTGTCCCGATCATTGCGAAGATTAGGCCATAAAGTAATGGTCATTACTCCTTATTATGGTTTTATTAGAAAGAAAAATTGGCCCTTAGAGAATTTAAACAAGAAATTATCTTTAGAGTTCGCCGGCAAGATTTATAAGTTTGGTTTTAAAAAAATAATGTGTCCGGATAATTATCCGGTTTTTTTTGTCTGTCAGGAGAAGCTTTTTGGTTCTCGCTATAAAGGAAGTCAGTATTTGTACAATTATTCAGATAATGGCTTGAGATTTTTATTGTTTGATTTGGCCGCTCTTGAGTTGATTAAAATTTTGAAGTTTGAGCCTCAGATTATTCACTGCCATGATTGGCACGCCGGTTTGATTCCTAATTATTTAAAAATTAAGTATAAGGACGACCCTAAATTGCAGGGCGTAGCCGTTCTTTTTACTATTCATAATTTACTTTTTCAAGGGCCGAAAGATTGGTGGAAAATTCCGCCGGAAAAAATAGACAAGGGAGAAAATTTGCCGCCGGAGGATTTTAAAAAAATAAAGTGGATTAATTTCACCAAGAGAGGGATTCTTTATAGTGATATTATCAATACCGTAAGCGTGCGTCACGCTCAAGAAATTTTGACTCCAGAATTTGGCAATGGTTTGGATGGTTATTTGCGCGGCCGGAAACGTGATGTTTTTGGCGTTGTTAACGGTATTGATTATACCGTCTTTAATCCCAAATTTGACAAAGATGTTTATGTTAATTATGATCTTGACTCATTGGATAAAAAAATTGAAAATAAAGTCCTTTTACAAAGGAAGTATGGTTTAAAGGTTAGCCCGGACACTCCTTTAATTGGACTGACCAACCGATTGACCGAGCAAAAAGGTTTTAAATTAATTGTTAATATCCTGGATTATCTTTTGTTAAAATTGGATTTACAAATTGCTATTGTTGGCAGTGGCAGAGGAGTATATGCCGATCTTTTTCGGGCGGTGGCTAAAAAGCACCCGAAGAGACTGTTATTTATTTCTCCGTTTCGGGAAGATATGGATAGAAAAATTCTTGCGGCCTCGGATATTTGCTTAATGCCTTCGCGTTTTGAACCCTGCGGCATCTCCCAGCTTAAAAGTTTGCGTTATGGCTCCGTCCCCATTGTTCATGCAGTTGGCGGATTAATGGATACAGTCAGTAATTATAATCCTAAGACTGGCCGAGGTAACGGTTTTGTTTTCACTTCTTACGAATCCCGCAGTTTATTGTTTGCCATTGCTAGGACCTTAGAAAATTATAAACGCCAGAAAGTCTGGAAAAAATTAGTTCGTCGAGCCATGCAAGAATCGTATTCATGGAAACTGCCGGCTAAGAAATATGCCACTTTGTACAGAAAGGCAATTCGTAAAATAAAAAAAGAGAAGTAATAGAGCGAAAGAGATAATAATTAAGAAAGGCGCCTATGCTTTGGGCAAATCTTTTGCACATTTATCAGCCGCCGTTTCAAAAAAGAAAAATTATTGACAAAGTAGTCAGGGAGTCTTATGGGCGGATTTTGTTTGTTTTGGAGGCGTTGCCGAAGGTAAAAATTAGTTTAAATATCTGCGCCAGCTTGACCGAACAGCTGCTTAAATGTGGTCATCAAAAAATTCTTAATCGGATTAAGAGATTGGCCAACCGGGGTCAGATTGAATTAGTCGGTTCGGCAAAATATCACCCCATTTTGCCATTTTTGCCAAAGTCGGAAGTAATTCGGCAAGTAAAACTTAATGAGGCTTTAAATCAAAAATGTTTTGGCGAAATCTGGCGGCCGAGGCCAAAGGGATTTTTCCTTCCGGAATTGGCTTATGATCAAAAAACAGCCAAGATTATTCAAAACTTAGGGTATGAATGGATTGTTTTAGATGAAATTGCTTATCAGGGGAGATTCGGCCGGGTTTTGTTTGACCGGAGTTATGAGATAAAAGGTTTATTCCCAAACCAAGAAAAGAAAAAACTTAAGGTGATTTTTCGCAACCGGGGCCTGAGTTTGCTTTTTTTTGGGCAATGGTTAGACTCTCTCTCCCCTGTTCAAAATAGTTCCGACCAGCTGGGACAGGCAAGTTTTCCAAAGGATAGGGGGATGGATAAATTTTTTTCAGCGATTAAGAAAGATAAGCGGTCAGACAGATTTTTGGTCACCTCTTTTGACGGGGAGAATTTAGGTCATCACCACAAATATTTAATTGAGATTTGGAGGGAGATTTTAAATCAGCCGGGTATCCAAACCGTCACCTATTCCGAATACCTTAAATTTTTGCCAACAAGACCTGTGATTGAAGTTGAACCGTTAATTTCAACCTGGTCGACTGAAGTAAAAGATTTAAAAGAAGATATTCCCTATCCGCTTTGGCGTCATCCCCGGAATCAGGTTCACCAATGGCAATGGCGTTTAACCGATACCTTATTGAGGATAATGAAGTCTTGCCAAAAGGACGCGAATTATAAAAAGGCGAGAAATCTTTTTGACCGAGCTTTGGCCAGCGATCAGTACTGGTGGGCTTCGGCTAATCCTTGGTGGAGCCCGGGAATTATTAAAAGGGGGACGCGGGATTTTGTCCAAATTAGTCAGTTATTAGAAAAAAGTCTTAATCCCGGATCTAAAAACAGGGTCATAAAAATAGCTCGAGATATTTTTAATGAATTAGAAAGGAGAAAGAGTCTGGAAAAAATAAAGTGACAAAAAAATATCAGGGCGGAAATCATCAATCATTATAACACGATAACACCGCGAGAATGATCATTTATGATTTCATTCATGGCTATCAGCCATTTGATCCATTAGTTTTCATCCCTAAATGGATTAAGAAAAACCTTAAAGACAAGTTTTTACCCACTTCTTTGGCAATGAAAAAGGGTTTAATTCCTCGAGCCGTTCAACTTCAGGGTTGGACCATCGAATCCTGGCTGAAAGCCAAAAAGCCAATAAGGGATTTAGCCAAAGAAACAATTAAGAATTTGAAAATCGCCAATCAAAAAGGGAAGATTGAAATTGGTATCAGCGCTTATACCCATCCGGTTTTGCCGATGTTAAGCAGCGATTTAATTAAAACGCAGATTATTTTAGACAGGCAAGCGGTTGAGCAATATCTTGGTAAGGTGACTTGGTTTTGGCCGCCGGAAGGAGCGGTTGATCAGCGGACCCTAAAAGTAATTCATCAAGTTTGTCCCGATTTAACTCTGCTGATTCCGGATAAAGTTATTGGCAGATATAATTTTAACGAATTTGTAAAAATAAGATTCAAAGATGGTTTTCAAAAGGCGGCGGTTTTTAATTGTTTGCTTAAAGATTTGTTTATGAACGCCGAGGACTATAGAAGAAAACCGAGATATATCAGGCGACCGAAGCATTTACCCAAAGACCTTGTTTGGGCTCAAGCCCGCCGGGCAGTTCATTCCCCTAAAATATTTTTGCGGATTTTGGAATATCTTGATAAAAGTAATTTTATTTTGATGAGGGATTGGGAAAACGCCGGTTCAAAAAAGGGTTTAAGAAAAATAAGTATGGCTGTCGGCGGGCGGGTTATTAAGGACATTGGCAATTTTTTAAAGTTGAAAGACCGGATAGATTTTCGTCTTCCCAGTCAGGTTAATTGGGGGAAAGCGAAGGTTATTTCCGTTAACAAAATTATTCCGGGTTCTTGGGATATGGAATCAATTCCTAAAAATCCTTTTCCTTGGTGGCAGCCGAGTAAACAGGGAAGAATTTGGCGGCGGTGCAAACCATTTAGGAAGAAAAGAATGATTGAATGGCAGGGGTTGATTAAAGAGTTTAATCAGGTCTTCCAGCAAAAAATTAAAGAAGGGGGCGGATTAGAAAGAGCGATTAAAGATAAAAAATTTAGAGATTTATTAAAATGGACTTTGCCTGCTCTTCACTCCTGCGTTGGTTGGCATTATTTTGCCAAACGGGACTGGAAACCGGATTATCAATATTCAAGGCAAGCCTTGAAAAGCATAGTTTTTCCGGCGCTGAAAAAGTTGAAAAACGAGAAGATTAATTATGACAAATCAACGACAAACTAATTCACGGAAACTGAAGCTCCCCGTCTCTAACGGGATGAAATGGGGATTTTTTTTGCACTTTTATCAGCCATATAATCAGCAGGCGGATATTTTAGAGAGAATTGTCAATGAAAGCTACCGTCAAGTTATTGGCGGGTTGTCTTTTAATCCAAAAATGAAAATCACTCTTAATATTAACGCCGGATTAACCGAATTATTAGTCAAAAATGGTTATTCAGATGTTGTTGAAAATATCAAAACGTTTGCCAAAAGAGGCCAGATTGAATTCACCGGCGGAGTGAAGTATCATCCTTTCTTGCCTCTTTTGCCGAAACAGGAGATTAAAAGGCAAATTGAGCTTAATGAGGAGACGAATAAAAAATACTTTGGCAAGTTTTGGCGGCCTCGAGGTTTTTTTTCGCCGGAATTGGCTTATAATAAAGAAGTGGCTCAAATAGCCAAGGAATGCGGGTTTGGATGGATTTTGGCTGAAGAATTGGCCAGCCCGGAGAAACCAGATTTTAAAAAAATATACAACATTAAAGATATCCCTGATTTTAAAGTAGTTTTTCGCAATAAAAGAATTAGCGTTTTAATTCTTTCAGCCATCGTTCGCCATTTCAAGTCTTTTATTCAAGAAATCGGAGAGGAGGAAATTAAAAAGGATAGTTATGTTTTGACCGTTATGGATGCGGAGACATTTGGTCACCACCGGCCAGGTCTGGGGAACTTTCTTTTTCAAATATATAGCGACAGAAAGATTAGTAAGGTTTTTGTCTCTGATTTAGTCCAAAAATTTGCCGTTGGAGAATCAATTGAACCCAGAAATAGTACCTGGTCTTCTGAAGAACAGGATTTTTGGTTGGGAAAAGAAAAAGAGCATTCTTTCACTCTTTGGCGCCACCCCCAGAATCCAATTCATCATCAGCAATGGGAGTTTGTTTATTTCACCATTGACTTGGTAAATAATTTAAGCAAGGAGTCGCCCGCTTATCAGGAGATAAGGGAGAAATTAGACCGAGCTTTACAATCCGACCAATTTTGGTGGGCTTCGGCCAAACCTTGGTGGTCTTTGGAGATGATTGAACAAGGGGCTTTTATCTTAAAAGATGTGGTTTTGTCGATTCCCGGCGTCTCTTTACAAAATAAAAAAAGAGCCGAAGAATACTACCGCCGAATTATTGACTTGGCTTTCGAGCGGCAAAGAAGCGGGAAAATCCGGCGGGCTTATCAACAAGCCCTTGAGACAGTTAAGCAACGACCTTATCAAAAAAGGGTTTTAGCCGGCCAGTTTAATTCCATAATTTTGGAATTTGAGAACGAGATGGATAAGGCAGTTAAAGACCGGGAGTTTGAGAAAGCGATTAAATGGAGAGACGCGATTTATAAATTGAAAAGTGGTCTGGATGTTTATGACGTTTTGCATGTGGTTGACGACCTGCGCCGGACGCGGTTTATTCCATCTTTAAAAGATTATTGGGAGCATGCGCCGGGGGAATTTTCGAAATTTGCCAAAAAGCATTTTATTGGTTTTAAACAAGAAAAGTTTAGGAAGAAGCAGCCAAAACAGTTATTTAATGAAATCAGGAAAGCGTTTAAAGAAAAGAACAAAAAAGAACATCCTCTGGGGTTTTCTTGGGACAATTATAATAATTTTTATCTTTGCGAGATTCCTTCAAAGGAGATAGAATATTGGTTAGGCGAATATGGTTGGGACGCGATGAGTCTGATAAAGTTTAAACAAAGGGGGAGTTTTCATCAGCCGGGTCAGTGTTTTTATCAATATGGAGGTAAAAAAATAAAAATAAGAGTCGGTTCGAGCAGTTTGATAAGCAGTTTTTTAAAACTTTTAAAAAATAATGACACTTATCAAGGTAAGTGGTTAAAGTTAGCCATTTTGTCCGAGGGAAACAAGTGGTCTCCTGTTTTTTTCAAAAAAAACAAACAAGGCGAATTAGTTGCCCAAATTGTTTATCGATTGACCGAGCAAGGACAGGGTTTTAAATTTAAGGTGTCGGGCTTCGTCCCTCAAATATTGACGACTCGTTTATGATATTTATTAAAATCCGTCACAAAGTAGACACAATGAAGTCTTTAGACAGGAACCAGATGTTTTCGGTTTTTCAAAAAAGAAGACATAGATTTTTAGGAGACGGAGAAAAGTTGGTTGATTTGAAGATTCATTTAGTCAGAAATTTCCGAAATAAATTCAGAAATATGAGCTTAAAGTATGAGGTGATTACTGATCAAGAGAAAAAGACTATTCGGGCTAAGATAAATGGATGCAAAGACGCTCCCCAAAGGGAGTGGCAGATTCTTA
Source organism: uncultured Gammaproteobacteria bacterium (assembly GCA_964566895.1). GTDB lineage: Bacteria > Patescibacteriota > Patescibacteriia > UBA2591 > UBA6264 > CAZMJP01. Next base: position 36,069 of record CAZMJP010000001.1, on the reverse strand, counting down.
ATTATTTAAGAAAGTCTGGGCTAGGGAAAAGAGTCCTCTTGCCTTTGGATTATTTTAAACCTTTAAATATATTTTTTTATTCGGAAGCGCCGGGCGTTTCTTTTGAAGAATTACTTTCTCAAAAGCGGATAAACGAGCATTTAAAATTTGTTGGTTTAATAGCCGGATGTCTAAATCGAATCCATCGAATTTCTAAAAAACCTCATTTTTTGCCGCTTAAAACCATCCGGGAGGAAAAAGAAGAGCGCCGACATTGGTTTTTTTTAATCAGGAAGTGTGCTCCGGATTTCTATCCCGCGTTCAGTCGGCTTTTAAAAGAACTTTGGCGGTTTTCTCCCCGCCGCTTTTTAGGAAGAAGCAAGGGGAAAACGAGTATAGTTCATGGAGATTTTCATTGGGGAAACGTGGTAAAAGTCGGGGAAAATGATTTTAAGATTATGGATTTCGGCGCAGCTTTTTTGGGCGACCCATTGGAAGACGTGGGAGGATTTTTAGCCCAGAACGATTCTATGTTTCGTTATTATGCGCCGAGTTTTATAAGAGAAGGTCGGCGGATTAGAGAAGTTTTTTTAAAAAGTTATTTTGTTTCCCCTTTATCTCCTTTGTTGAAAAGCCGCTTGCTTTATTTTGAAATTCAAAAGATGTTGGAAATGGCGGCTATTTTGGGGTTTATTGAACCAAATGAGAAGAATAAGGCAATGGGGATAAAGAGATTACTAATCGAAGCAGAACAAAAATTGAGAGAATTAATGTCGTTATAAATTAATTATCCGGTTAGGCGGATCTTTGAAAGGGCGGGGCAATATATATAGTTACCTTTAATTACTATTTATGATTGATTTACATCTTCACTCTTATTATTCTGACGGGGTTTATTCTCCGTCAGAGTTGGCTAAGAAAATGAAATTGGCCGGTTTTTCAGTTGTCTCCTTAACAGACCACAACGGTCTTGATGGAGTTAAGGAGTTTTTAAAGCAAGGGGGAAAAATCGGGCTGAAAGTTATTCCCGGGGTGGAAATTTACACTCGTTTTAGGGATAAACATCTTCATCTCTTGGGCTATGGATTTGATTTAGAAGACAAAAAATTAAATTCAGTTTTGAAAGGTCTTCAAAAACAGCGTATCCCTCGGATAAAAAAAGCGATTGAAATTTTACAAAACGAGGGCTGGGAAATGCGAGAAAAAGAGATTTTTGAGACAAATGCTTCTTATTTAGGGTTGGTTCATTTGGCGAATTTTTTAAAAAAGAGCCCTAGGAATTGGGCACGAATTAAAAAAGATTTTGATTGGTTTCCCGGTAAAATCATTCCGATTACCGAAATTATAGCTAAGTATTTTATTAAAAACAGCCATTCAATCTACGGAGGACATTCAATTTGTCCAGAGACAACGATTCCCGTCGACCAAGCTATCGCCTTGCTTAAACAAGCGGGAGGAAAAACAATTCTGGCCCATCCCGGAGTAAGTCTTTCCTGGAAAGACAATGCTTTAATTGTTGATTTGAAGAATATGGGCTTGGACGGGATAGAGGCGATTTCTTCTCATCATTCTTGGCAACAAATAGAACATTGGCAAATAATTGCCAAAGAATCAGGCTTAATAATTACCGCCGGTTCTGATTTTCATGGAATTTTACCTCAGGAATGGGGGTTGTCGATTAATTCCCAGTGGGATTATTTTAAAGTATTAAAAAATACAGAGGTTGAACCTCTGTAACCTTTAGCTTTAATTGTCTTTAGGTTATTTTTACGGATAAATATAGCCGAGGATTTTCCAGCCGTTTTGCCATTGGTTAGTAACATTTTTAAGGGAACGTTTTGAATAGGCCTGTTGTTTCAATCCATTCATTTCAGAAAAAGTGACCGTACTGGCGTCAAAGCTTTCCACATAAGCTACATGTCCCCAAACTCCACAAATCCAACTGGTGCAGGTTAAAGCCAGAATAGCTCCTTGACGGGGTTTGTCCCCGGTAGCGTATCCCGCGTTTTTTGCCTTATTAAACCAATATTTAGCATGGCTCCAGTCAGGAGGAACACATTGGCCCTGTTCGGTCGCCCATTTAAAAGCCACCCAATCAGTGCACTGTTTATAGACAAATTTATGGCATTGAGTATTTTGCCGCCAATCTAAGTAGCTGGAATAGTCTTCTTGGACAAAGATAGGTTTTGTCTGGTAAACAGGTTGCGGTGGCGGCGGCGGCGTTCCGTCAGGAATGATTAGAATATCTCCCGGTTCAAGAGATGAATTTTCGTTTAAATCATTAAACTTTAAAATATCTCCCAAATTGGCTTTATATTTTTGAGCAATATAGGAAAGATTTTCTCCCTTTTTTGTTTTGTGAGTTACGCCATCTAAAGGCAAAATTTTAAGTTCGTTCCCCGGCTGAATAATTGACCAGTAATTGAGATTGTTTTCCCAAAGAATAGTATTCCATTTAAGGCCGAATTTTTGGGCAATGGTTGAGATTGTATCGCCCGGCTGGACAATATATTTTTCTACCTCAGTCCGAGTTAACGGTATTGATTTGTCAAACTCTGTTTCTGGGATGATGAGGGTGCTTCCGCCCAAAGTCAGGATAATTTCTTCAAGGTCATCCAGGTCATCTTCTTCCCGAAAAGCGGCAATCCGAAAGTCGTCCCTTCGGGCATCCTCAGGTTCTTGTTCAATCGTTTTTGGTAGGCCCGTTTCAATAAAAAATTCTTCTTCGGAGGTTATTCTGGTTAATAAACCGTTATTTTGAGAATTTTTATAGATTGTCTGGATTTCAAAATAGGAGAAAAGCGAGAAAACGAGGACAAGGGCGATTGTTGGAGATTGTCTGATTCCGTTAGAGATTTTTCTGAATGTTATTTTGGCCGCTTTTATTATAATAAATATTATAAAAATGAGACTTCTGGTCAGATGGGACAGAAGTAGCTTCTTTGTTTGTTGATAAGATGTTCGGACGACATAAATTAGAGCCAGGATTAGTCGCCGGCCCAGTTTATTAATTTGCCTGCCTAAATCTTTAAGGAGAGGACTTAAGCGGGCTTGTCTGATTAAAGATTTGATGCTATGGTTTATCCGTCTCATTCGCATATTGTTGTATATTAGCATTATTATTTCAAATAATCAAGATGAGTTATCAACACCCTAAAAATGAGTTCAACTACGGCAAAATAGAGAAAAAATGGCAGCGGATTTGGGAAAGATTGAAGCTTTATCAAGCTAAGGAGTCGGTGAAAAGTCCAAAACAGTATATTTTGATTGAATTTCCTTATCTTTCTGGAGACGGGCTTCATGTCGGTCATGTCAGAAGTTATAGCGCTTTGGACGCTTTAAGCCGGAAAAAGAGGATGGAGGGTTATAATGTGTTGTATCCAATTGGTTGGGACGCTTTTGGTCTGCCCACGGAAAATTACGCCATTAAAACCGGGATTCACCCGGCAGAAATCACCAAAAGGAACATTAAGCTTTTCAAACGTCAATTAAAGAGTTTAGGGCTCTCTTTTGATTGGTCAAGGGAAATTAACACCTCTGACCCCGAGTATTATAGATGGACGCAGTGGATTTTCCTAAAACTTTATGAAAAAAATTTGGCTTATCTGGCCGAGATTCCGATAAACTGGTGCCCGAGATGTAAGATTGGGTTGGCTAACGAGGAGGTGATTAATAGTAAGTGCGAGCGTTGCGGCGCTGAGGTGGAAAGGCGCGAAAAAAGGCAGTGGATGCTCAAAATCACCGCTTATGCCGACCGGCTGATTCAAGATTTGGGAAAGGTCGATTATTTGGAAAAAATCAAAACCCAACAAATCAATTGGATTGGGCGGTCGGTCGGGACCGTGGTTAAATTTAAAACAGTAATCAAAAATCAGCCCCTGGCCGTTAACGACCAGTTGATTGAGGTTTTTACCACTCGGGTAGACACGTTATTCGGAGTGACAGCGTTAGTGCTGGCGCCGGAGCATAAATTTATTATTGATAATCTATCGTTAATTGACAATCAAGGGGCAGTGGAGGGATATATTAAGGCGTCAAAGAAAAAAAGCGAATTAGAAAGGACTGATTTGGAAAAAGAAAAGACCGGCGTGCCTTTGGCGGGCGTCTTTGCGGTTAATCCGGCCAATAATGAGAATGTCCCGGTTTGGGTTGGCGACTATGTTATTGCCACTTACGGCGGCGGGGCGGTCATGGTTGTCCCGGCTCATGATAAGCGCGATTGCGCTCTGGCTAAAAGATATGGGTTGGAAATCAGACAAGTGATTAAACCGAGGGAAGATAAAAATAGGGGAGAAGAAAAACCAGAAGAAGCGTATACGGATTATGGGGTTTTGGTGGATTCAGGAGAGTTTAGCGGTTTGTCGTCGGAAAAGGCGATTGAAAAAATAACTGCCTGGTTGGAACAGAATAAACTGGGCGGCCAGGCAATCCATTATAAGCTCAGGGACTGGGTTTTTTCCCGTCAGCATTATTGGGGTGAACCGATTCCGATTATTCATTGTCAAAAATGCGGGTTAGTGCCGGTGCCGGAAAAGGATTTGCCGGTCAAACTTCCTTATGTTAAAAAGTACCAGCCGTTGCCAACCGGCGAATCGCCCTTGGCTGGCATTAAAGAGTGGGTCGAAACCAGGTGTCCGAAATGCGGCGGACCGGCGCGAAGAGAGACAGACACAATGCCTAACTGGGCTGGTTCAAATTGGTATTTTTTACGCTATCTTGACCCTAAAAATAAGCGGGGTTTCGCCGATTTTAAAAAATTGGACTACTGGTTGCCAGTTGACATTTATAACGGCGGGATGGAACATACCACTCTTCATCTTTTATATTCCCGGTTTTGGTATAAATTTTTATTTGATATCGGCGCGGTGCCGACGCCGGAACCCTATGCCCGACGTCGTTCTCACGGCATGGTTTTAGCCGAAGACGGCCGGAAAATGAGCAAAAGTTTCGGCAATGTCATTAATCCGGATAAGATTATTGCCGAGTATGGAGCCGATGTTTTAAGGGTTTATGAAATGTTTATGGGGCCTTTTGATCAAGCCATTGCTTGGGACACGAAGACGATTCAAGGAGTGAGCCGATTTTTGAATAAGGTTAGGAATCTGGCAGTTGTCAGTTCTAAGTTCCTAATTTCTAGACAAAACAAAAATCAGAAAGCGTTGGATAATCCGGAGAAAAGCCGATTAGAACAGATTAGGCATCAGACCATTAAAAAAGTCAGCCAAGATTTGGACAAAATGAAATTTAATACGGCCGTGGCTGCTTTGATGGAATATACTAATCAATTATCAAATATCAATTATCAATTATCAATTGATTACCTTAAGACTTTGATTTTGCTCTTAGCTCCCTTTGCGCCACACTTGACTGAAGAGTTGTGGCATCAGATTAATCCGAAGTTGTCGGAAAAAGATAGTATATTTCAGGAAAAATGGCCGAGATTTAACGAGAAAATGGTTCAGAAAAAACAAATCGAACTGATTGTCCAAGTCAATGGTAAAATCAGAGATAAAATCCTAGCTGAGGTTGATATTTCTGAATCCGAAGCTAAAGATTCGGCGGTAAATAGCTTAAAAATTCAAAAATATCTGGTCGGTCAAAAAATTAAAAAAGTCATTTTCGTTCCCGGAAAGTTGATTAATTTGGTTGTCTAAAACCACCCTTGACAAAAAGTGATTTTTGTGATAGATGATAATCATCAATCTAATTGGTTAAATCTAAAACTATGGAGACAAAGAATTTAAAAAATTTAATTAATGAGAATATTATTTCAGTTCTGGGTTTGGAGGATTTGCCCGAAGAAAGAAAAGCTTCTTTAATTGAAAAATTTTCTGAGTTAGCCGAAAAAAGAATTGTCTTACGTTTGATGGAGGAATTGCCTGAGGAGGGACATCGGGAATTTGAAGAAATCGCTGACAAGGGCGACGAGGAAAAAGCCGAATTCTTGCAAAAAAAATTTGCCAACTTGGATGAAATCATTGAGGAAGAAGCCTTAAAGGTTAAAAAAGAGCTTTTTGACGAGTCGGAAAAAATAGAAGAAGAAATTTTTTCATAAGAAAAAATTTTAAATATTTAAAGTTTTTTAAATTAAATCCATGAAAATCGAAAAATTAGGTTCTTCTCCTAAAGAAGGGGAGGGAGAAAAAAATATTAGAAAGTTCAATTCAGTGGAGGAGTTCCAAAAATTTTTGTTTAACAAAGAAGACGAGCTTCAGGGATTGAACGAGATTAAAGCCAACAAAAAAGGAAAAGCCTCTCAGTTGATTGAATCGCAAATTAAAGACCTTGAAAAGGGGTTGGAGCCGTATCAGACAGCCCGCGAGTTGGTCGGCCAAATTGAGAAGAAAAAAAAAGACAAGGAAGAAAATAAAGAGTTAAGGAAAAAGCACCAATTTAATCTTAAAGCGGCGAACGCCTACCTTGATAAAGATATTGTTGAGTTAAACAGTCAATTAGAGGGTTTAGTCGTTGGGGAAGAAGAGGAAAAAGAAAAAGAGACAAAGGAAGCGGAGAGAGAAGAGGGGGCGGAAAAACCTGAGGCAGAACCCGAAAATATCCTTGAAGAGGTTGCCGAGGAAAAAACAAAAGCCAAAGAAATTTTGGAAGAAGCCAGAAAAAGATTGGTTGAGGTGGAAGTTTTAAAAAAGAAATACGAAGGCTTTAAGGGTTTATTTAAATCTCGCGAAGAAAAAGGGAAAATTGAAGAAGAGTACGAGCAAATGTTGAGAGAATATCAGGAAGCAAAAGCCGAATATATGGAAGACATTGCCGAAGAAAAAATTGCCATTACCGACCTCAGAGCCGAGCAATTTAATAAAGAAAAGGGTTTTGGCAAAAAGTTTTACGACGGTTATAAAAAATTGGGAAATTATAATGCGGAATGGTTATTGAAAAAGACCAGTTGGGGAGAAAAATTCGTCCAAAAGATAAACGCTAAATCAGAAGGTAGTAAATTAACCAGACTATTTAAGGGAGCTCTTAAAGGAGTAACAAAAGTCCTTTTAAGAGGGCTATCGCTAAGAACACTCATCAGCACCAGTTTGCTTGGGATAGGCGTTCTTAGCGGCGGGGGCATTGGTTTAGTCGGGGCGACAATCGGTCGGAAGATTTTTAGGGGTGCAACCACTGCTTTTGGTACTTATGATTTGTTGAAAATAGGAGGGGAAATAAGGCAGGATGTTTGGGGGCTGGGGAAGAATTTGGGAGAGAAAGATATTAAAGAATTAACCACCGAAGAATTGGTTGACCGAATGGCTTATTTTGAACAAAGAGCGGAAAGTTCTGGGGATAATAAATTTTTGAAAAAACCGGCTTATGAAAAATTAGGCAAAGAGCTTTCGGCCAGATATGCTGAACAGAAAGCGGGGAAGTTAGAGGGGAAATTGGATGAATTTATCAAACAGGCTGACCAAGGTTTGGATAGAATCAGAAAAAAAGAAAAAAGAAAAGATACAGTCAGAAAAGTAGTTGCCATTGGCGTCGGAGCTATTGCCACAGGTGTCTTAGACAAATTATTTGGCAAAAAAGAACCGGTTTCGCCCAAACCGGAACAGGCGCCAGTTCCGGAATCTCCGCCCGCTCCGGAAGTTCCGCCCATTGGTTATCAAGGGGGGAAAGATATCTGGCACGAAGCGGAGAATCAGTTAAAAGCCAGGATGGGAGCGGCTTATGGTCACCTGGACCAGGCGCAAAAAACTTATTTAATTGACAATTTTAAAGATAAAATTTTTAACAACCCGGAGCAATACGGCTTGCCTAAGAGTTTTAACGCGGATAAGATAACTCCGGAACAGCTCCAGAATATAAAATGGGGAGAGTTGTTTAGGCTAAAAAACCAAGCCGACCTTAGAGTTTTTGATAAAATGGCCAATTTAACCTTGGCGGATAAAACAAATATCCTGGAAAATAATCGGCTTTTATTGGAATATGCGACCAAGACCAGGCTGCCGATTGAGACAAACAACGTCACGGGATTATTGGCCCGGATTAAAGAAGTGGGAGGCGTTAATCAGTTTTTAGCCGGTAAAACCACGCCCGAGATTAGCAATGTTCTTAAAAAAGCCGGCGAATCAGTGACGCGATTGAATGAACTCTTAAGTCAAGGGAAAGATGTTTTGGCTGGCCTCGGGGCTGAGGCGTTTAAAGGTATTGCCAGAAATTATGGATTTAGCGGGACAAAGGCGGAGTTGTTTGTCGAGTATCTAAAGAATCATATGACGCCAGAGGTTTTAAAAGCATTGATTAGTAAGGGCGGAGAGGTTGACCCTGTTAAAATGATGTCAAGATTGGATGATTTTGGAGACGCTTTTTCTCAATCCATAGATAAGGTGGGCAAAGTTTTGGCTGCTGGCGGGAGAGGGGCGGTGAAAGACGCTATTCTTGATTGGGGGCGAGATATGGGATTAGATAAAAGTACGGCTAAAGGATTTTTCAAACACGCTGTCGGAATGCTAGGCAAGAAGAATGCGCTTAACGTCCTCCAAAGGGACCCAGGCAAAATTGCCGAATGGTTTGTTGATTTTAAGGGTTAAAAGAATAAAATATTTACAATTGTAAAGGGGCCTGGTTGGCCCCTTTAATTTTTACTGAGTAGTCAGTTTTTTCTCCAGGTCCTGACAGACCTGGTCCCAAACCTTCTGGTCTGCGGTCTGGGAATATTTTTTTATCCTGTTGCCAATGTCGGCCTCGATTTTTCCTTCTTTGGCGTAGACGTATTTGGCCAAAAGGTCAACAATGTTATTAACCTTTTGGTTGCCGATTTTGGCCAGAGATTGGACCTGCTTTTGGGCTTTTTCCAAAGCCCAGGCTCTTTTTTCTAGAGTCGCAGATCTTTTTTCTAGAGCCGTAGCCCTTTGGCCGACCAGGGCGATGTTTGCGTCCATCGCTGCCAGGGTGGCCATAATATCATTTTTGAATTCCGCCGCCTGGGTTTCCAGGCTCGTAGCCTGGGACTTCAGTGCGGCGATGTCTTCGCTCGTTTTGATGGCGAAGACAGCGGCGGCGATTATGACGATGACAATCACTATCGCCATTAGGCCTTGTTTTTCCTCTTTGCTGATTTTCATTTCTTCTCTTCCTCCATTTTAAAGGTTTTAATTTTCTATTAAAGTTATAGCGGATTTTAAAAATTTGTCAAGGTCACTTTTTTTAAAGAGAGATTAAAATTTATTTATCTCTGGGTTTGGTTATTATGATTAGAGAAATTAAAAGTTTATGTCAGAAATATCAATTTAAGCCCTTAAAAAGAAGGGGGCAGAATTTTTTAATCAGCCGGGAGGTTATTCAAAAAGTGATTGCCGCCGCTGAGCTAAAAGAGAATGACCTTGTTTTGGAAATCGGCGCCGGTTTGGGAACTTTGACTAAAGAAATCGCCGCTAAGGCGGGCAAAGTCATTGCCGTGGAAATTGATAAACAACTAATTCGGGTTTTAAACGACCAGTTGCGAAATTATCGCAATATTGAGGTTGTTCAAGGCAGTATTTTGGACCCGAAATGTTGTAATGTTAAAATGTTGCAAGGTTGCAATGGATTTAAGATAGTGGCCAATTTACCTTTTAACATTACCGGTTTGGTTTTAAAAAGATTTTTAAGTCAAGAGTTACGGCCGAGTTTAGCGGTCTTGATATTGCAAAAGGAAGTCGGCGAACGGATTATTGCCCAGCCGCCTAAAATGAGTTTATTGGCCGTGGCGGTTCAATCTTGCGCCCGGCCGGAAATTATCAGTCAAGCGGATAAGAGTGGTTTTTGGCCGCAACCGGGAGTTGATTCTGTAATTATGAAAATTGTTTTTCCCAGTCCGGCTCAAGGTCGGCTGACTCAAGATTCAGAGTCCGATCTCAAAGAAATTTTTTTTCAGGTCGTCCGGGCCGGTTTTTCCTCGCCAAGGAAATATCTGGTTAATAATTTTTTCAAAAGAGGGTTAATTATGGAAAATAAAAAAAAGATAGCAAAGATATTTGAGCAAATGGGGTTGAATCCGAAAACAAGAGCCCAAGAGTTATCAATTGAAAAATGGATTGAGTTGGCGGAGAAAATTAAAAACCTGAATAAGAATGGTTGACTTTAAAATTTTTGTTTTTAGCAGAATGTTTTTTAATAATTGAAAAGGACCTTACTAAAAGGTCCCTTCCTTTATCCGCTATTCATCTAATAATTGTCACTGAAGAAGACCCCTTCTTCAGTGCCAACAAAAATCCTCCCATCAGGTCCGATGGCGAAACAATTTGCCATCAGCTCGGAGATTTTTTTCCAGTCTTTCCCGTTATCGGCGGAATAATATATTCCGCCTTTAACGGCGCCGGCAAAGACTTGGCCGCTGCTGGCCACTAAGGACTGGATGTGGGTTTTTTTCAGTCCGGATTGGACCCAACTTTGTCCATTGTCCGAACTGCCATAAATTCCATTGTCCTCAGGGGTATGCGGGCCGTTATCGGCTCCGGCGAAGACCATCCCAGAACTAACTGCCAAACATCGGACGTTGACAGAGTAGAGTCCGTTATAGTGGTTAGACCCATCTTTATAGGTTTTCACTCCGTAGCCAATGCTGGCAAAAATCCAGCCTGACGGGCTGATTGCCAGACATTGGACCTCGTTTATGCTTGACCCGACTTGCTCCCAACTTTGCCCCTCATCTGAGGAATAATATACTCCATCCTCAGTTCCGGCAAAAACATAACCGTCGGAACTGATGGCCAGACAAAAACAATAATGGTCTAGAAGGGTTGACGTCCAGAGGGAGTTGTCTCTCCGTCTCTGAAAAAGGCGATCCGTTATATTATTTGTGGCAAAAATACCGGTGGCGGAGACTGCCAACTTGCGAGGAGGGAACCTATCGATTCTTTCCCAATCCTCGCCATCAGCGGAATAATATATTCCGCTGTCAGTTCCGGCAAAAACATAACCGTCGGAACTGATGGCTAAGCAGGAAATAACCCCCCCAGGGCAACTGGTCTTTTCCCAATCATCTTCTGGCTGGGTCGGACTGTTGCATCCAG
>CAZMJP010000001.1:0-24996 GCA_964566895.1 uncultured Gammaproteobacteria bacterium | reverse complement strand
GGGCAACTGGTCTTTTCCCAATCATCTTCTGGCTGGGTCGGACTGTTGCATCCAGTTAGCCCCAGAATCATCAGACACAGATATAGCGGAAAATTTTTTAACTTCATTGTATCCTCCTTTATTTTATTTAATTGTTAAATAGCTTATTTATTAAATAAAGGATAACAAATTTTTAAGATTTTGTCAACCCTGCTCTAAATTTATCTTTGTTGATTATTACAAAATTGTCTTCTTATTTAACATTGGCGAAGTGAGTTTTCTAACAAAGCCAGCCACTTTACATTTTATTAAAAAGTGATATAATTTAATCATGTTTTCAAGGTCTGAGGCGAAATCCAGGATTCATTTACTTGTCTTTTTATTTGGGGCAACTATTTTGGCTGTTGGTTTGGCTTATTTTCAAATTAGAGGGGCGATTTACGCTCCTTTTAAAATCGCGGGAAGACAGACGTCGGAACAAAGTGAAACTGAAAGCGCTTTGTCTGTTTTAGCTAATCAGGATACAGATGGGGATGGGTTGACGGATTTTGATGAACAGTTTGTTTATTATACTTCGGCTTATTTGCCCGACTCAGACAGCGACGGGTTTTCTGATAAAGAAGAAATAGAGGCGGGGAGCAGTCCTTTAGACCGAGGTTCTGTCCCCGGCTCGGTTCAATCAGCCCAATCAAATTCTTTGGAAAAAACTTTTAGTCTTGAGGAACTTCAACTTCCTAAAAAAGAGACGAGTCAGACCGGACTTTTTGGCGAAAAAGAAATTTCAGCTCAGGGAATTAGGGATTTGCTGGTTAGTTTAGTTGGTTTGAGCAAAGATGTTGTGGATAAACTTGATGACAAGACATTGATAAACTTGTATAATGAGACTAAACAGGAGACAGGTATTGATTTAGAAGCATTATCAGAAAAGCAGCTTTTTGAGGGAAGTTTTGATGTCTCGCAATTACGTCAGATTTTGATTGAGCAAGGGGTTGATTCGGCAAGGTTAGAGCAGGTAGATGACGCGACTTTAGAGCAAATGTTTTTGCAATCGTTGTCTGAGTAAAAAATTGGCAGGGAAAGGGTGAAAATAAAATAATAATTTAACAAAGAAATATTTTTAAGCCACTATAAAATGTTAAAGATAAAATTTAAAAAATTTTTAACTGGAACGGTTTTATTGATGATAGTTTTGTCAACGGCAGTGGCTGTTTTATTTTATCCCAAACCAGCCCGGGCGGACATAATTGATATTCTTTCCGGTTGGGTTCCCGATTGGATTAAAACTGCGATTAGCAAAGCTTGGACGGCCGGCGGCGCGGTGGCTTATAAAAATGCTCTTAATTATTTTTTAGGTCAGGTAGCCAGACAAAGCGCCGAGTATATCGCCAGCGGCGGTAAAGGGCAACAACCAATGTTTGTTAATAGCGAAAAATTTTGGACTAATATGGGCGATAAAATTAAGGGTGAATTTCTTGATGAAATAGCCTATGGTTTTACTGGGCGTAGTTTGTGCGACCCGATTGACCCGACCATTCGTTTGAAGATGATGACTCTTTATTTACCCAAGTATAAAGAGTCAAAATTTGAGGATAAACTGGATTGTCCGCTTAGCGTCATTAAGAGTAGGTTAAAAGAAGCGAGAAAGAAAAAATTGTTTGAATTTGTCGCTGAGACAAAAGAAGGCCCGGTAAAAAAGCTTAAGGTTGATATGAAGATCCTCCTTGCTCAGGATGTGGTTTTAAATAAATCGGCCGGACCCTGGGTTTGCCATAATGACGGCTATTATAATTTGGTAAAAGACACTAAAGGCGACCTATGTTGTCAAAAGAGAGGCTGGACAGATTGCGAGCCCGCCGGCGACGCTGGTCCGGCTGTTAACGCGGGAGCGGGATATTTATTGGATAAAATTAATGAATTAGCCGAGGTTCAAGACGAATATGAAGAGATTATTGTTGCTTGGGGCGAAGCCCAAAGCTCAAAAGAAGAGCAAGGAAAACTTAAAGAGAAAATTGATGAAATTAACCAAGAGGTTGCCGACCTTGAATCGCGAATCGCTTCTTGTAAAAAGAAAAGGACTTGCCAGGATTTAAATGAGAAAAAAAAGAAATTAGAAAACAAAAGGGAGAGGATTATGGAGAACTATGAAAGTTATTCCTCAGATATTCGAATTGCGGCGGGGACGGTTAAGTTAGCCTTGGAAAGGCTGGAAAATAAGATTCGGGACAATGTTTGGGGAGTAATGGGGGTAAATGAAAAAGGAGAATGGGATAAGACTAAACTAAGGGCAGCCAGCGACGAGGAAATACCGCTTTGGTGGTGGCAGGCTTATGTTTCGAAATGCGCGGTTGAAAAGGAGGCGGATTTTTGCGGAGCTCCGGAATGCCGGAGGATTTTCCAGCTAGCCAGAGGGGAAGACAAGGACTGCCAGGGAAAAGAATACGCCAATGCTTTGGCCTATACCAAACGTTTTAACGAATATGTTAAACAAACAATTGATTGGGCAAATACTTTGGGTAAAATGATTAAAGAGACAAAGCCAAGCGAAGAGGAAATAGCCCTGCCAGAGATAAGCCCGTTGGAAGATTTGAGCCGAATGTATACTCCCGGAGGAAGCGATGTTGAGGTGCAAATGGAATTGCAATCCCAGTTGTTTGACCGGCAGGTCAGAAAAGTGGAAGAGTCGAAATTTTTCCAAATTTTGCAAGGGAGATTGAGCGACAAGAAAAGTTTAGTTTCCGGCATATCTTTGACCCCCTCAATCTACATCGACGAGACGACCCGCGAGGCGGTTAAGGGCACCAGTGCGAGCATTAAGCAGTATACCGGAGTGGCTCTGGCCGACGCCCTCGGCGTTTTTACCAACACTTTGACCAATAAATTTATGGAAAAGGTGATAACCGGCTTTTTTAATCCAGCGGCCAGCCCAAAAGGCAAGGATTCGTCGGCTTTATCTCCGGATGAACCTTATCGCCCGAGCAAACAGGAGAGCAAAACTATGTTTGCCGACTTAACCACTTTTAGTTTAAAAAAGGGAGGTGAAATCAGCATTTACGACGAGTTCGCCGTTTTTCCGACTAATTCTTTATACGCCTTGCCAATGAATTGTTTATTGAATCAAGGGGGATTGCTTGACGCAGTGGAACAAGGACTGACCATTCAGGAAGCTCTGGATAAGGGTTTTTTGCCGGATGTTGTTGTTGGCCAGCCCGGAGCTCAGGGCAGCTGCTCGTCTCAACCAACCGACCTTTTATCTTATCCTAATGTTAAAAAGTTGCGCCGGGCAAGAATTTTACCTCTTGGTTTGGAGATCGCCGCTTATCAGAATTATAAAGGATTAATTACTCCGCCCTATACTTTAGGTCAAATTGTCAATGATTTTAATAAAACAAATTCTTTAGGCGATTGTTCAATTTGGAATGGAAACTTTGAAATAGATAATGATAAAAATGATTTTCCGGACGGATGGGATAAAAGACAGGGTGGAAAAGATCCAGTCTCCGGCAAATGCGAATCCGAAATAAAGGTGATTTCTAATGACAGGAAATTCGGTTTGTTAGCCGTTCAAATATTTCAAAAGGCTAATTCTGACAATAAAAACAATGAATGGGTGGCTTTGAAAAAAGATTTAAAAAACGTTTTTAAAGCCGGGACAGAAATCACTTTAAGTTTTTGGTATAAAGGGAAAATAGACCGGCGGGCAGACCAAACTATTTGCTACCAGATTGGGTGGTGCAGCCAAAGTTCTGCTGGAGGCCAGCCTCCCTTTAATCAACTGGGCCAAAAATCTCCTTATCCGGGTTTGGGTTTTGATTCTATTCCGGCCGGGGATTATGGAAATTGGACTCAATATAAAAGCACCAGAACAATCCCGGCGGCGATGACAACTGATTGCTACAACAGCGACAATCGTCAAGGATATTGTTTAAAAGAACTTGGTATTGGCAATTTAGGATATGGCAATGTGCCTACTGACAATAAGTTATTGATAGACGGAGTTCAGTTGACCATCGGTTCAACCGCGCCGGCGGAATATATTTGGCAAGAAGCTTCGCCCTTTTGTCATTTGGTTAATCCAAATTGGGTTTTAAAAAGTTCATCTTACCAATGCGAGGCAAGGGGTTATTCAGCCGTGCCCGAGGCGGACAGCGCCCAACGTCAGGAAACCTGCGTTGATTTAAAAGATTGCATTCATGAAAGTGAGGACGGCTCCTGCGACACTTGGGCTTATTGCACCCGAGAAAAAAACATTTGGCGGATGAGCGGGGACCAATGCGCTGAACAATACGCCACCTGCCAAACATATGTCCGGTCTAAAGACAAAAAGCAATTTTCTTATTTAGCCCGAACATTGGATTTTGGCGATTGCGATTCAACCAGTGTCGGCTGTCAATGGTATTGCCTGGAATGGAAAGATGGCAGTGAAGGCACTTGGAATTGTCTTGACGGTCCGGGAATGGGAAAATCGATTTTCTTTAATTCTCAGGCGGAGAAATGTTCAGCCAGCGCCGAGGGCTGCAATGAATATATCAGAATCGCCGCTGGACAGGAGCTTGAATATCAGGGAGGAGGATATGGAGGATATTATGGGTATTCAAATTACCAAGCGGGCGATAATAAAGTTTATTTGAAAAATCCCGAGTCTTGCCAGGAAAAAGACGTCGGCTGCCAATTTTACTTTCCGGCCGACAGAGATGACCCGGTTGTGTCCGGAGTGGTTAAACCGGAAAATGTTTGTCCAGCCGAATGTCTGGGTTATGAGACTTTTAATCAGGCGCCGACTTATTTTGATAATAATCCAGATTGGATTAGTTTTATCCCCGAAACCGGGCAATCCTGCTCTGCTCCGGGGTGCGAAGAATTTACCAATTTAGATGAAATAGCTCGGGGGGGAGAGGGCTTGGAATATTATGCTTATTTGCGGCAGTGTGTTAAAGTGGACGCCCAGAATCAAGCGGTCGTTGACAGCGACTCCAAGCCGATTGAACCTCCGCGGACGGACATTTGCCAGAATTATTTTACCTGGATTGGTTCGGAAAATACGGGTTATCAATTAAAAAAATACACTCTTAAAGCCCAAACTGACGGCGGCCCGGCCGAAGTTATGGATTATGAAGACGCAAAAGGGTTTTGGAATGAATGCCGGGATAAAAACGACGCCTTGAATAATCCTCATTGCAAAGAATTTTATGACAAGGAGGGGAAAATTTATTACCGGCTTTATAAAAATACCCTTATTTGTTCCCAAGATTGCCATCCTTACCGCCAAACGAGCACTGGAGAAGTTAAAATGTCCGTTTTAACCGAAGGCGAGTCTTGCGGGAAAAAAGATGTCGGCTGCCGGGAATACAAAGGGCCAGCCGCCGGCAATATCCGTCGGGCTTTTTGGAATAATTTTGAAAACGGCAGTCTTGCTCCTTGGGAAGCGGGAGAAAGCGGAATTGACCTTGTTTATTCAGCCGAATCAGTCAATTTTCCGGGACATTCAATGGCTGTTCAAAATAAGGCGTTTTTAGATACCGCCAGCGTGAAAACAAATGTTGTCGATTCGGTCAGTCAGGGTAAAATGTATTTTTTGTCTTTTTGGGCCAAAACCAGAACGGCGAATTCTTCTGTTTTGGAGTCGAGGTTTAAAGGGACGGGGGGAAATGACTTATCGTTTGGCCGAAAACCGATTAACCTTGATTGGAATGAATATATTTTTGGTCCGTTAATTTTTTCTCGTCCAATCAGTTCAGATGAAGAATTGTGGATTATCGGCGAGGGTGAAGATTATTATCTTGACAATATCGTTTTAAAGGAAGTCCAGGACAATATTTATTTAATTAAAGATTCTTGGTTAACCCCGTTAGTTTGCAATCAGGATTTGTCCGGGCAGGATAGTTTCGGCTTTATGATTGGCTGCCGGGCTTATACCGACCGGCAAGGCGAGAATTTGTCTCTTAAATCTTTTGCCCATCTCTGTCCGGAAAAAGCGGTTGGCTGCGAGGCAATGATTAAAACCCAGAATTCCGCCTATCCATTTGAGCAAACGTTTAACAGCAAAGACAGGATGTCAAGGATAATTGTCCCGGCGGACGAGTTGGTTTATCTGGTCAATAACCCGGAGATATATTGTCAATCCATAGACAAGGGCTGTCAGAAAATGGGTTTGCCGAAATTGAATCAGGAAGGCGCGGTTATGGGCTGGTCTGACCTTTATTTGCGCAATAACCCGGATTTATACGACTCCAAGCCGACCCTTTGTCAAAGTAATGACTTAGGGTGTCAGGCGTACGAAAATGGAATTTATTTTAAAGACCCGGAACCGCAAGGGAAGGTTTGCCAGTATAATGAAAATAATCCCGGCTGGTTTAAGGCTGATACCGGGGAACCCTGCTCTTATCTCGGTGCCGAGCCGTATCAGGTTAAAGGTATTCCCGGGATTAAATCATTTGGAGAAGTTGGCTATAAAGGTTGGGCCGGGGTTTGCCCGTTTGACCAGACTGGATGCACGGGATTTGTTGATTTTAATTGGGATGAATCCGGATATAAAAAATGCGTCAGCGGGAAACAGAGGGGCGAGGATTGTATCACGAACGCGGACTGCGAAACTTATACTTGTTCTGTCGGGGGAACTCCTTGCAACCCGCAAACCGGCTGCGCAACAAGTAAATGCGTTGGCGGTCTGGTCCCGGGGAGTGATTGTACAAATAAACCGGCGCCGGCGGATAAATGGTGCCAACGTTGCACTAATAATGAGGGTTTAGTTTGCGGTTATGACGCCGGCAATCCTTGTGAATTTGTTTATTGTCAAATAAACGGCCAAATAGATGAAGATGTTGATTGCGGAGAAGTGGGGGACACTTGTTTTGCCAGTCAAGGCACTTGTGAGACCACGCCGACCCCTGAGGGCGGTTGCGACCGAGACCCAGGGGGAATTCCTTGCCCAAACGTTCAGGTTTATTGTTATGGTGGTGAGAAACCTCCAGGGCATTGTTGTGTTAAGGGTGACACAGCAGAACGTTGTTTTTCAGAAGAGGACTGTTGTTGTGGAACCTCGACAGGTTATTGTTACCAGCCGGATTTTTGCCAACTTGCCCAAGGCGTTTGCGTTTCTGATAACGGAGCTTGCGACCGGAGCGGAACTTGCGTTTCTAATAATGCGGTTTGTCAGTCTGACGGAGCACTCTGTTTAGCGGCGGCGCCGGTTTTATCCCAGCAAAGTTATTATTATCTTAATAATGAAAAATTAGACACTTGCCCTGAATTTTCCTTAAAACAGGGATGCGTTCTTCTCTTAGACCCTGACGGTCCCAAACCGAAGATCAATAGTTTTGCCACCTATAAAAAGGCGGCTGGAACAGACGGGGATTCAGTTGCTCCAGTTGACTGTACCAAAAGGTTTGAAGACTGCGGCGGAGAGAACGCTAAACTTGATTATTGCTTATATTGCCAGCCGTTCAGGCAAACAACCAACGACGCTAATGTGATTCTTAAAGTTAAGCGCGATCGGATTTGCGCAGAATGGTTGAATTGTGTCGATTCTTATTTAAGCTGGGATAAAGCGAGCGGGTCGTATCGTCAGATTTGCACCGGCATCGGTCGCTGCAATGAGCTTGTTAGAGCCGGGCAAGATTTTCAATGTAAAAATTATATTAATACCAAGCCGGAGATTTTGACTGAAGAAGTTTACAAGAACAGGGACGTTTCGTTTTATGGCTTGGATTATTCCGGTTATTCGCTTTATAACCAGTATCCTGTTGATTTATTGCTTCCCTCCAAGGTTGAGGGGAGTGATGTTTATAAGTTGGCTTATGATAATACTACCGCAGCCAAGGATATAGAGGGTGATGAGATTGAACAAACTTGCCGAATTTATCCAGAAAGGGATTCCCCCTTCCCACCAGAGACAGATTATTCCAATGTTAATCTTTGCGAAAAGAATAATGGATGCCAATGTTCATATGACAAAGTGGAGGACAACGGGACAACTAAATATTATGATATTGGTAAGTCTTCGGAGAGTGGAACAGTCAAAACATTTATCGGATTGACTGGTTATTGTTTAGAGCCGGACCCGACCAAAAAAAACGCTTGCATTACTTGGTGGCCTGGAATGGGGGCTGGCGGAGCTACAGGAGGCTTAAAACCAGAATCTTCGGCCGGCTACTGGCCTGCGGATAACCGGCAGTGGTATTGTTTGGGCGAGATTGGGGAGGGGCCGCACTGGACAGATGTTGTCGGCAATCATTGCGATGACAGCGTTGATGGTTGTGAAGAATCGATTTATAAAATCACCGGCTTGCCTGAGATTAAAATGAGAGAAGTCGCTAAAATTAAGGTAAGAATAGGGGCTGATGACGCCGCTGGGCAGTGCGCTTGGGAGCACCTTGACAGCCGTGGTTATCACGAGATAGGCCCTGATTCAGAAACACCTTGGATGGCTAACGAAGAAGACGACAGCGCAGGAAATAATGATTATGATTGCGATTGTGACAGCGGTGGAACTTGTCTAAAAATCAGGGTTTGTTTTGGAAAAGACGAAGATTGTAAAAATAATGACCCGGAAGCTATTTTAGATCGTTTTGAAGTAAAGAGGATAGATAAGTCAGCCGGCGATGGCAGCGCTAGGTTTGATGAAGCGGATATTTATCTTATTAACGGCTGCCAATCTATGGTTAAGGTTGCGGCTGATAATGATGGCGGTAAGCAAGGCATCGGTCTAGCCGAAGGTGTTTATACTGACCGCTTGTGGGAGAGAAGTAATTATCAATTATTATTATCAGATTCTAGTAATATTTCACGTAGTGATATTTGTGTTCCTTATGGAGCGAGCGGCGTTGAAAAAGATTCATTAAAGCGTTTGGTTAAGATTGATAAAAACGCTGAGGACTGTTTGCTAAATACAACTAAGATAGTTCATTCAACCGAGGATTTAAAACAACTCTTTGCCAAAGTTAGAGACCAAAGGGAATTTAGATTTAGGGAATCCATGTTATATGATGATGCTGGCGAAGGCTGGGATCTTACAACGACTCTGCCCCAAGACCATATTTGTCCAATAGTTGCTTCAGTAGGAGATTCCTTTGAGGTAGGGAAAGTTACTATTGTCGGCCAAGACGAGGGGGGGGGTATTTCCAAAAAGGCGGGTGAACCAATAACATTGGAATTTTACGCTTGGGCTGACAAAGATCAGATGCCAATCAGAGAAATTATCATTGATTGGGGCGATGCGAAGCCAGTGCCCCAAAATATAATTGCCAAGAATCGCAAGCCAGAGTGCGGGGGGGCTGATTTTGGCAATTCTCCAGATGCTTGTGTTGAGGGGTCTTGGGAGTTTACGCATGTTTATAATTGTCAGGCAGGCGATAAAACGTGGTCAAATGGCTCTTGTTATTTCCAGCCCAAAGTTTATATCAAAGATAACTGGGGTTGGTGCAATGGTGGGAAATATGCCGGCGAAAAAAGTTGCCTAGAAATAGACGGAGCTGGCACGGCTTATAGCGGACAGGTTATAGTCGAGAGCAGCAGTCAGTAAAACATTTAAAAAAGAGAAATTAAAACAAGGATGGAATTTAAACTTAAAAAAATTGGCGGCTGGGCAAAATCCAGAGGACTGATTATCTTCTTGGTTTTTTTGCTTATTTTTGTTTTTTTAATTCCCCGGTTTGCTTTAGCACAGGGGGAGGAGGATCCCTCAATAGGGGGAAAAATAGGGATAGCCGTTGCCAGAATTATTAGTCAGGTGGTTTTGCATATAGTCAATTTTTTAGTCGGCTGGCTGCTGACCTTATTGATTAATGCGTTGGTTTCCGTGGCTCAGTATAATCATTTTATTGATTCAGCCGCCGTTTCTAAAGGTTGGATTATTGTCAGGGATGTTTTCAATATGTTTTTTGTCGTCGTTTTGCTGGTTATTGCTTTTTCCACTGTTTTGAAGTCGGAGAAATATTCGGCCAAGCGGCTGTTGCCGAGTTTTTTAATCGCGGCGGTTTTAGTTAATTTTTCCAAATTGATTTGCGGGATTTTTATTGACTTTTCCCAGATTTTAATGCTGACTTTTATTAGCGCGATTAAGGAGGTGGCTGACGCGAACCTGATTACTATGCTTGGCTTGGGCAAATTATTGAGCCTAAACCAAACAGCCGTGAATGTCAGCGACGCCGATGTGCTGGGGGCCGTGCTCTTGGCTTTAGTTATGGGCGTTGTGGCCGTGGTTGTGGTTGGCGTTATTACCTTAGTTCTTATTTTTAGAATTGTGATGATATGGCTTTTAGTGGTTCTTTCGCCTTTGGCTTTTATGGCCAGCGTTTTGGAATCCACCAGCAGTTATGGCAAGCAGTGGTGGAAAAAATTTAGCAGCGAATTGATTATTGGTCCGGTTCTAGCTTTTATGCTTTGGCTTTCTTTTGCCACGGTCCGGCCGAACGCCGGCATAGCTGACGTGGATATGAGAGAATATAAATCAGAAACAGGAGCCCCGGGGAAATATGAAAATAAACTTACTGAAGCCGCCTCCCCCCAAAATACGCTTAATTTTATGATCGGGATTGCGATGTTAGTCGGTTCTTTAATGGTTGCTAAGGAATTGGGTGTGGCCGGGTCCAATTTAGCCGGCAATGTTTTTGGGAAAATGCAGGGAATGGCCATGAGCGCTCCTTTAAAAGGACTTAAATATGCCGGTGAAAGGGGGGTTCGTAAGATTGAGTCAGCTACTGGTTTGTCGCTCCGTCCGTCTTTATGGAAAGATTCTTTTAAAGCATGGCAAAAGAGGGTGGATATAAAAAGAGACCGAGCTAGAATAGAAAAGGCGCATAGATTAGGAATCCCCACGCCAGCCAGATTTTTTGATACCTACGTCAGTCTTAAAGGAGGGGTTAGATTGATTAAGAAATTTGCCGGTCGGGCGGGGCATTGGCGAAATGAGGCGGGAGAATTAACAAAAAAAAGAGATAATCTTCAAAAAAGGGTGGATAGCGAATTCACGCCGGAAGAAGTAGTCCAGATGAAAAATGAAAAAAATAGTTTTGTCAAAAATAAAACGGATTTAGAAAAAAAGAAAATGGATTTAGAAAAAAAGAAAATGGATTTAGACAAAGAATTTAAAACGGCGCCAAAAGACAAAAAAGGAGATATTAAAAAACAACAAGAGGAAACTGTAAACGAATTGGACAGGGTGGAAGTAGATATTGAATCTTCAAATTCGGCGATAAGTGAAATTAGTAAAAAGATAAATGAGGCCGAGAAAAACACTGTTTCTAAAAAAACAAAAGAGAAAGATAGGGAAGAGTTAAAAGAGACAATCGAAAAGAGAGAAGAGTTTATCAGTCGGGCGGAAGCAATTTCTCCCAGTATCATGCCTTATGAAGATAGAATTCAAATTCAGCAAGCTAAAATGGAAGAATATAAAAGAATTCAGGATATCGGCAGTTGGGAAGAATTAAGCAAGCTTTATGAACAGGCAAAGTCGCGCAAAGAAGTAACGACTATGGAAGCTATTTTAATGAAATTATACGCCCAAAAAGACGGCAATGAATATTTGGAAAAACGGGGTTTTGAAGTCAGTTGGCAAGGATTGCAAAAGATAATAAAAGAAGATTTTATTAAGGGCTTAGAATTGCCTAAAGAAGAAGCGAACAGAATAGGCAATGATATTTCAATAACTTTGAAAAATGAGGGACAGTTTCAACTTGGCTGTGCTTATGTTAGTAAAATCGACGAACAAGGAAGATTAAAATTTGAAGAAGCCGATTGGAAAGACCACGACACTTGGGCCCGGGTTGAAGCCGGGAAAATTGAAAACGAGAGATTTTTTAGAAATTTACCCCGCTGGTCGTTTTTTAGAGAGGGGAAAGACAAAGACGGTTCCAGAATACCGCTTTGGGACGAATATGTAAAAGGAGTATTTACTGATAAATTTGACGCCATTTATTCTGAAATAGTCACCCGGGGAAGAATGCCTCAAGCGATTCAGGAATATTTAGCTCACCCGGAGATTCTTAGAAAACTTGAGGAGAATATAAAAAATAAGGAAATATCCCTTGACAGGGCGCAAATGGTAAATTGGGGAAAATTAAAAGGACATTTGAAAGCGGTGCAAGGGAAGAGATGGTATGGCCAGGGCAAAGAACAAGGGACTAAGTCTGGGGAAGGAAAAAAAGATGAATCTGTCGCAGCCTAATAAAGGCAAAAATGGAAACTATAAATAAAAATATATTTTAAATATGACCGAAGAAAAATTGGATTTATCTGACAAGTCAGTTTTGGAAAAAGTGGAAAAACAAGCGGCTGACATTTTAGAATATACCAAAACAAAAGAGTCTTTTGTCTTGATGAGAAAAATAGAATCGTCTTTGAGGGATTATTTTGATTTGGAGAAAAAAGACAGTCTTCTTTGGCAGAGATGGCAAAATCTGCTGGTTAAGGTCAGGTGGATTTCTTTCCCTTTCTTGAATTTTAACGAAGTCATCAGGATGTTTGAAAAAAATTTAGTTGATGCTTTTAATTTAGAGGGATGTCTTTTAGAAAGCGAATTAAAGGTTAAGTTTTTAGTTGTTCCTTTATTAGAGGAGAGGGATAATTACAAAAAAGAATTAAGGGAAGCAATGCTTAAAAATAGCCAAAAGATTACCTCGGCTGATATTTTAGTTAACGGAAAAATGGTTCAGCCGACAGTTTCTAATTGGCTCGGCGAGTATAACCGGCTTTTTGGAACGGGCGAAGTCGGACAGTTGGAACAGATGAAGTTTTTGACCGCCAATCCGAATATTCTTAAACTTTCTTCTGAGGAAAAGGCAAAAATAAAAAGATTGGTCGCTTTGTATGAGAAGTTAAAGTTGTCATCTTTGACACCTGAGGGAATAGAGGAGGGCGGGGCGATCAAGCGAGGGGACAGATTGGAAATTATGGAGGGGGATAAAGTGGTGGATGTGATTAGGTTGGGTGAGCCAAAAATTCCCGCTTTGAGCATAAGAATGAGAGAAGAGAAGAAAGAAATTGAAGAGGAACAAATTCCATCGTTGCCGTTAATCGGTTTGTCCCAAGCGGTAGATAATATTGTTCGGGGATTAGGTTTGGATTTTGTCAGTCCGGACCAAAAAAAGCGTTTTCAAAATATTGCCGGGTCTTTTTTGCAGGATGCCCGCGGCGAAATTGAAACAAGGATTATTTTGAAAAGAGACCCCAAGATTGGCGGAGCGGGACTAGATGATAAAATAGTGGATGAGATTATTGAAGATTTAAAAGAACAAAAGCCGCGGGTCAAATTAGCTGAGAAGCCAGGGCCGGACGAGACTCAAGCCGCAGAATCTTTCGCCGAAGCCGAATCTTCCCAAAAAAAGGAAGGAGCCGAGGCTGTTCAATCTTTTCAGCCAAAAGAAGAGAAGGTCGAAGAGAAAGTTATTGAGGAAGTCCAGCCCTCTCACGAAAAAATAGCCGAAGCCGAATCTTCCCAAAAAGAGGAAGAAGTCGGGGCTGTTCAATCTCTTCAGTCAAAAGACGAGGAATCTGAAGAAAAAAATGCTGAGGAAATTCTGCCCCTTCAAGAAAAGATTGCCGAAATTGAGTCTCAAAAAGAAAAAGAAGTTGAAGTTATTCAACCTCAAAAAGAGAAAAAAGTTGAGCCATTGGAGGAGATTAAAGTTAAACCAAGAGCTTACAGTCCGGTTGATGAATTAAGAACCTTGACCTTGGCTGACTGGCGGCGGTGGGGTACGGCCCAGCAGGCCGCTGAAATGGTTCAAGATAAAATCAATTTATTAGCTGAAGAGGAAGGAGGTTTAAGCAAAAAAGCCGAAGGGATTAAGGCTTGGAAAGAATCGGAGATTAACCGGCTCTATCTAAAAATTGGCGAAGAGTCAATCAATAACGGGGTTTCGGTCAAAGAAATTATTGTTGAACGTCAAAAACAAGGACATCTAACCCTAACCGAAGAGGAGTTTAACACGGTCGTGGAACTGAACGAGAAATTAAGATTTTGAAAAATAAAATAATCCAAATAATCCAAATACCCCGAGTAACACATGAAGTTTAATTGTTTTATTCGCGGGCCGGGGTTATTTTACAAGGTTTATGCAGTTTGTCGTTCCGCAATTTATTGATGTTGAGAGCAAGATTATTGGGCCGGTTACGCCCAAGCAGTTTATTATTCTTATTATAACCGCCGGGCTTATTTTTATTTGTTATAAGTTAGCCGATTTTGTTTTGTTTCTCATTGAAAGCGTAGTTATTTTAGGGTTAGGCATAACCGTCGCTTTTGTCAAAGTTAATCACCAGCCGGTTTATTATTTTTTCTTGAATGTCGGCCATAGTTTAAGAAAGCCCAATTTAAGAATCTGGCGCAAGGAGTTCGTTCCCGTAGTCGGGGAAAAAGTTGAGAGATCAAGAGAAAAAGAAATGGTTATTTCGCGCAAACCTTTATCAACCTCAAGACTTTCACAAATTACTTTGACGGTTGATACTGGAGGAGAATATGAGATGGAAGAGTAGAATAGACGGATGTTAAAATATTAAGATTCGCCTTTTGTTGGCCGGGCAGGAAGAGAGAAATTTACTCTATGCCAAATAGCAAAACAAAAATCCCTTCAACGCAAAAATATCTTGATATTTCTGAAATTAAAAACGATTGCGTTGTTTTAAAAAATGGCAATTTTTGCGCCGTCCTTTTGGTTTCTTCGATCAATTTTACCCTTAAGTCAGAAGATGAACAGCGGGCAATTATCCAGGGTTATATCGGATTTTTAAATAGCTTGGATTTCCCTTTGCAGATTATTGTTCAGTCCAGACCTTTTAATATAAAGCCCTATTTGATTTATTTAGAGGGACTCAGAAAAAAACAGACCAACGAATTGCTCGGCGCGCAAATGGCCGACTATATAGACTTTGTCAGAGAGTTGGTTGAGCTTGGCGAAATAATGAGTCGGCGGTTTTTAATCGTTGTTTCTTATAGTCCCTTGGGCGACAAAAAGCGGGGATTTTTTTCCAGAGCCATCGGTCTTTTCAAAACGGCCGAAGTCGTCAAAGTTAAAAGGGAAAAATTTGAAAAATATCGGGAAACGCTCTTTAGAAGGGTTGACAAAGTCGTTTCTGAATTATCAAGTTTGGGGCTCAAAGCGGTTCCGCTTGACACCCAGAGTTTAATTGAACTTTTTTATAATATTTATAATCCAACCGAGTCAGAAATGCAAAGTTTGACAGAAATAGAAAATTTGAGGGTGGAAAGATAAAAAATAAAGTATCAAATTATGGCTATCCAGCCGTCGGCTCTCAAGGAGCTAACAATTGAACAAGAGTCCTTTACCGAAGGAAAGGGCAAAACAAAAACCAAAAAAGATAAGCAGGTTGAGGAAATTTTGGAAACAGAAGAGGCTTATCGTCGGGGGTTGGTTTCTGTCCACGATTTAATCGCGCCGTCATCTTTAAAGGTTAATCCAATGTATCTTCAATTGGGCGACCGGTATTTGCGGACTATTTTTGTCTCTGCTTTCCCCCGTTATATTTCTGTCGGTTGGTTTGTCCCGATTATTGACTTCAACGCCTCGGTGGACATTGCGATGTTTTTCTATCCAATTGAGGCAAAAATCATTCTCAAACAACTGCAAAGAAGGGTTGGCAACATTGAAGCGGATTTGAGCGCGGAGCAGGAAAAGGGATTGCCTAAAGACCCGGTTAAAATAACCGCCCTGCAAGACATTGAAAGATTGAGAAATGATTTAACTACCGGAGTTGAACATTTTTTTCAATTTTCATTATATGTCACTATTTATGCTAAAAGCGCGAAAGAGTTAGATGAATTAACTGAGAGGGTAGAAAATTTGTTTGCTTCAAAACTTGTTTATACCCGGCGGGCTTTTTATCAGTCTGAGCAGGGTTTTGATTCTACTCTGCCTTTAGTCAACGACAAGATAATGGTTTCGGTTAATATTAACTCGTCTCCTTGCGCCTCAAGTTTTCCGTTTATTTCAGCCGACCTAACTTCGGACAATGGCGTTCTTTACGGGGTTAACCGCCATAATAACAGTTTGATTCTTTTTGACCGGTTTTCTATGCCTAATGCGAATTTTACGGTTTTTGCCACCAGTGGGTCTGGAAAATCATATTTTACTAAATTGGAGGTCGTTCGCTCTTTAATGATAGGGACAGAGGTGATTATTATTGACCCGGAAAAAGAGTATGAGCATTTGTCTGATGCGGCCGGCGGAACTTACGTCAATATCTCTCTGGCTTCGCAAGCGAAAGTTAATCCCTTTGATTTACCCAGAGCCCAAAGCAGGGATGAAAAAACAACCGATATTATTCGGTCCGGCGTCATTGCCGTCAAAGGACTATTGAAAATTATGATTGGCGAATATACTAAAGAAGGCGTTAAGGGGTTTACCCCCCAAGAAGATTCTTTGATTGACCGGGCTCTTTTGGAGACCTATGCTAAAAAGGATATTGTTCCGGGTTGCGATTTAGCCCAAATAGAAACGCCGACGATGAGCGACCTTCAGGAGGTTTTAGAAGGGATGGAGGGGGGGGCTGATTTAGCTGAACGGCTGAAAAAGTATACTACTGGCACCTTCTCCGGTTTTTTAAATTATCAGACCAATGTCAAAATGGATAATCAATTAGTGGTTTTTTCTGTCCGCGACCTGGAAGATGAATTGAGGCCGATGGCTATTTATACAATTATTAATTATATTTGGAACATTGTTCGTTCAGAAATGAAAAAAAGAATTTTGTTGATTGATGAGGCTTGGTGGTTGATGCAGCACGAGGATTCGGCTAAGTTTATCTTCGCTTTAGTTAAACGTTGCCGAAAATATTATTTAGGGGTGACCACCGTTACTCAGGACGTTAATGATTTTTTAAATTCCCCTTATGGCCGGGCTATTGTGACCAATTCCGCCATGCAGCTGCTTCTAAGACAATCGCCGGCGGCGATTGATACAGTGGCCAAAACATTTATGTTGACTGAAGGGGAGAAATATCTGCTTTTAGAGAGCGGAGTTGGCGAAGGCATATTTTTCGCCGGGACAAAGCATGCGGCGATTAAAGTGGTGGCTTCTTATTCCGAAGACCAGTTAATTACTTCCGATCCAAGACAATTATTGGAAATTGAAAAAGCTAAACAGGAATTTGCCCAAGAAGAGGAAAAATAGCAATGAATGCGAGCCGAATTGTCATTTTGATTTTTAATTCTTAAATTATTTGGCTTATGTCTAAAAGAAATATCATTATTATCGTCATAATTGTTATTTTGGTGGCGGTAATTTTAATTTGGGGTTTTAAAACAAATTGGTGGTCTAAAAAGCTGGCCAGTCCTCAATCAGAGACAGAAGAAAAAAAATCTTCGGGAGAGAGTAAAACAGAGACACCGACGGTTGACCGGGAAGCGGTGCTTAAAACCCAATTAATCGTTCAAGCAAGAGCTTTTATTGAAAGGTATGGAACCTATTCTTTGGATAGCGGGTATCAAAACCTAAAGGAATTATTGCCCTTAATGAGCGAGAAATTGGCTGGGGAGACTTCAATGAAGATTGCCCAAGGACCGGGACAGCAACAGGATTTTTTCTCTTTTATTGTCAAAATTGGTTCTATCGACCTTAGCGAGTTTGTTCCTGACGTTCAGGCCGTTTTTGTCGCCCAAGTTCAGGAACAGGAGATGCGTCCGGGGGAGACAAACATTTTGCAGAAAACGGTCAGGCTAATAATGCTTAAACAGGGAGAAGGATGGAAAGTTGACAGTATTGAGTTTAGTGATTAAGATTTAGGGATTATGGTTATTGATATTGCTCAACAAGAACAAGAGCAAAAGCGTCAGCTTTGGCGTGAGCAGCAAATTGAGAAACAAAAACAAATGGCTGAAAAAATGAAAGCCGCTCCGGCATTGGGGGGAACGAGGGCTGAAGAATCAAAAGCCCGGGGGGAGACTGACCAAACAGAAAAAGGCGAAGGAGATGATCGGGCAGTCTCCCGTTCGCCAAGGGCTATTGCCGCCAGACTAAGAGAGGAAAGAGCCAAAGAGGGCGAGGCTAAGACAGCGGGAGGGGGTTTCGGCGGTAAGATAACAAGAGAGGTTGACCAGGAGCAAGGGGCGATGAGACGGCTAAGAACCATTTATCGGATTGTCAATGGCACGACTGGGATAACGATTGTCGGTTTAATTGTCACTTTTGTCGTCATGAACGGGCAGCTGATTTTAGGCAATTGGTTAAAATCTAAACTGACGCCGGAGCTATCTTTGTTAGAGATTGTTATTGTTTTTATTCTTGATTTGATTTTTTTAACGATTGTTTTGGTTATTTTGGTCATATTTAGCATTATTGTTATGGCTTATGATTGGGATACATGGAAAGAATTGATTAAAGCGCTCCCGGGAATAGCCTGGGAATTGATTAGATCGTTATTTCGGACAGAATAAAGAAGAATATATATATGCCACGGATAAATTTTAAGACAATTATCGTTTTATTGGTTATTATTGAGTTTTTAATCTTGTCTGATTTTGCTTTGGCTAAAGACATTATTTTCGAGCCTCAGGTTGGAATCCCCGGAGGAAAAATCGGGACGACCACCATTGCCCCGGGTGCGGCGATACCGGTAACCCCGACAACCTTTGCCCATTATCTTAACGCTTTTTACAACTGGGCGATTGGCGCTATCATTGTGATTGGTATTGTTATGATTATCTTTGGCGGTTTTCAATGGATGGCCGCGGGCGGCAACGCAACAAAAATTACCGCCGCTAAAGAAAGAATTTTTTCTGCCCTTCTCGGCATTTTATTGGCTGTCGGTTCTTACACTCTTTTAAATCTTATCAACCCGTCTTTGGTTAGACTTGAAAGTTTGAGCTTGACGAAGATAAAAAAAGAAGAATCTGGAGGGATGTTATTGGGAGGGGGAAAATGTGGGTCAGAGGGAGAAGGTCTCCCCTCCTGCGAGGGAAGTTGTGGGGGGATTGAAACGGCGGGCATAAAGTCATCTCAATGTCAAGATGCCTCGCCCACCCTAACCCTTTTTCTCCAGTGTCTATTTTTATACAATCAGGTAGCGGAAAATAGATTGCAATTGATAATCACCTCAATAAGCGATGACGCGGGGCTGGCGAAATGCCGCGATTCATTTAATTCAAATATCTGCGCGCATGAGAGAAATTCAGCCCATTATGGCTATGGGACAGAAATTAATGGGTCATATGCGGCTGACTTTAGATTTTTTGAAGAGCCTAAATATAAAGGAAACCTTAAAGCGTTAACTAGAACTTGCTCCGGATTGTTTCTTGACGAAACGGGTGGAGGCGTAAAACATTATCATTTGTCGGTAAAAGTTGACGACTTTGCTAAAATAGCAGAAAAAATAAAACTGGTGGAAATTAGTACTTGTGCCGAGGCGAAGGATTCTGGGCAATGTCAAAAAATTTCATCAATCTGTCAATGGGATAATAATCAATGTAAAGTTAGACAAAAATGTGGGTTGGATGAGGGGGAAAAAAGGGCGGCTGGGAAATATGTTTATTGTTGTTGCGCCAGAGATGTAGGGGTAAATTGTAAATATGTTTCTTCTATGCCCGTCATTGGTTTAGGGCAAAAGGTTTGTGACATTTGTGGCGGTGGATTCCCGTACGAATGGGGATCAACAAACTGTGAACAATATCCTTATCTCCCTTAGTAAGGAGACCCATTCTCCAGATTTGAAAGGGGACTGCCCCTTGGAATTCCCTTTCCCTAACCCGTATTAATGTTGGATTTTGGCTTGATTTCTGGAAAATAGTCGATATCCGACTAATCCCTAATGTTAAGCGCCGAAAAATTAGGCCTTAAAAGTATTTTTCCCTTGGAATTTAATTTGGAATTTAGAATTTAGTCCGCTGATTAGCGGATAAGCGAAGCGTTACTATGTCTAAAAAAAATAAAAAAATTTTAGTTATAGTATTGTTCGTTATTATTGTTATCGGCGTTGCTTGGCTTTTGTATTTTGTTTTTTTCCGTAAGGCGCCAGTTCCGCCAGAAGAAATAATTCCGCCGACGGAGGAAATCACCCCTCCCCATCTGCCCGTTACCAGGGACGATTGGGAAAAGATGACTATTGAACAAAGAATTCAAGAGGGTCTGCCGGCGACTGAGTGGATAGAGGAAGAGGAGGAGCTCGCGCCTCCATTGGCTGAAATGATTGTCCCTCAAATTGACGAAATAGCTCAGGGCGGGAGAACATGGATTACACCCATTTCCGACGACCCGGTTAAGGGAGCGACGCTTTCCAGTGACGGGATGAGTAATTTTTATTATGACGAGCAGTCGGGTCACTTTTATGAAATTGATAATTTAGGCAACAAAAAGCTTTTGACTGACCAGATTTTCTATGACGTCGAGAATATAAATTGGGCGCCGACCAAAGAAAAGGCTATTATCGAATACCCCGACGGATTTAAAGTAATGTATGATTTTAGCAAAGAAAAGCAGTATACCCTGCCCAAAAATTGGCAGGAATTTTCTTGGGATTCGGGTGGAGACAGGATTGTTTTTAAATCAATGAGCCAGTATCCGGAAAACACTTGGTTGGCTGTTGCCGGGTCGGATGGCAGTCAGGCCAAACCAATTGAACATATGGGGGATAATGCTGATAAAGTTATCGTTTCTTGGTCTCCCAATGGTCAAGTCGCCGCCTTCTCCGCTACTGGCAACCCGAGAGGAACTTGGGAGCAGGAGATTTTGCTGATTGGTCAGCATCAGGAAAATTTCAAATCTCTTGTCATTGACGGTCGCGGATTTGAACCTAAGTGGTCGCCCTATGGCGATAAAATCGTTTATAGCGTTTATAGCGATAATTCTGATTACCAGCCTCGCCTTTATATTGTTGACGCTCAAGGGGAATCAATAGGCAAAAACAAAATAAATGTTAATCTGGCTACTTGGGCCCATAAATGTACTTTTAACAATAGTGGAGCCTTTCTTTATTGTGCCGTTCCAGAGGAACTGCCTGAAGGTGCTGGTTTGATTCCGGAATTAGCTGAAAATTCGCGCGATGACTTTTATAAAATTAACGCTTTTACCGGAGAGATTACTTTTTTGGCCGAAGGAGCTATGGGCGGTTATAATGTTAAGGATATTTATTTATCGTCTGACGAACAATATCTTTATTTTGTTGATAAAAATACCGAGCGTCTAAGAAGTCTTAAATTGAAATAACCAACGACCAAATAACCAAACGGCTTGAGTCTTGGATCTTGAGATTTGTTTGGTAATTGTATTTTGGTGCTTGGATTTTTTTAAATTATGTCTATTTTTGTCTGTTCAAAATGTCAAGCTCAATTTCCTAAATGGTTGGGCCAGTGTTTGCAATGTGGAGCTTGGGGGACGATTGCTGAACAGAATCCGGCTGATTTTAGGGTCTCTGGTCGGGGCAGAGAGAACGAGAAAAATGTTAAAATAGTTGATTTTAGCCTTATTAAAAAGCAAGGATTTTTTAAAATAAAGACAGGGTTGGAAGAGGTGGATCGAGTTTTAGGCGGTGGGATTGTCCAGTCCAGCGTTATTTTGCTTGGCGGTCAGCCGGGAATTGGCAAATCAACCCTAGTTTTACAAATAGCGGAAAAAATCGAAAAAGGGAAAAATAGAGGGGGTGTTCTTTATGTCAGCGGCGAGGAATCCGCCGAGCAGATGAAACTGCGTTTAGATCGCCTGGATATTTCAGGCAAAAATTTAAAGTTTTTAGGACAAACAGAAATTAAGGCCATTGCTGATTCTTTGGAGAAATATAAACCAAATTTAGTCGTTATTGATTCAATTCAGACCATAACCTCGTCGGGGGTCGATTCTAAATTCGGCAGCGCTAATCAAATTAGAGCGGCGGCGGCCCAGTTGGTTGAAATAGCCAAAAAGACTCAGACGGCAGTTTTAATCATTGGGCATGTTACCAAAGAGGGAATCGTGGCCGGGCCGAAGACATTGGAACATTTAGTTGATACTGTTTTATATTTAGAGGGAGACCCTTATCATCATTTTCGTTTTTTGCGGGCAATAAAGAATCGTTTTGGTTCAACTAACGAAATCGGCGTTTTTGAAATGCAGTCGACCGGGTTGGAACAGGTAGAAAATCCCTCGGCCCGTTTTTTAGAGAACAGAGATTTGAAAATTAGCGGTTCAGCGGTTAGTTCGGTGGTTCGGGGCGACCGGTCTTTTTTAGTTGAGGTCCAAGCTTTGGTCTCGCCGACTTCTTTTAAGTATCCGCAAAGGAAGTGCAGTGGTTTTGATTTGAAACGTTTATCTCTTTTAATTGCGGTGATTGGCAAACGTTTGGGGCTGAATTTATCCAATAAGGATATTCATATTAATATCGTCGGCGGACTTCAAGTAAACGAGCCAGCCGCGGATTTAGCGGTAGCCTTGGCTATTATTTCCGCTTTTAAAAATAAGCCTATTGACCCGGGGATTGTCGTCTTTGGAGAGGTCGGTTTAGGCGGAGAGATTAGAGCGGTCACTTGGCCGGAAAAGAGAATTCAACAGGCGATTAAAATAGGGTTTAAAAAGATAATTTGTCCTAAGGACAAGGGTCTGGAAGAAGTTTCAAAAGTTTATCCTGTTAAACCCTCGACAAGGCGGGGGGTGGGAGAGCCGCAATTTAACAGGATAAAAATCGTCCAGGTTAAGAATCTGGGCGAAGCCGTTGTTCAACTTCAGTGAAAAGCCGGTAGTAAAAGATAAATATTTTTTTATTTCTATTCTAAGTGAGTTATTTGAATTAGCTCATTTATTTTATTTTTGAGCAGGGGGTATTTATTTAGGGTTGGATCTTGGTTGAAAATTTGATTGGCCGCTTGCTGAGTTTGTTTAATGGTTTCCGTATCTGAAAGTTTGGCTATTTTTAGGTCGGTTAGGAACCCTGATTGCTTACTGCCGAAAATTTGGCCCGGGCCGCGCATTTCTAAATCTTTTTCCGCTAATTCCAGGCCGTTTTCAGCTGTTAATAAGGCCTTTAGCCTTTGTCTTGCTCTTCCCGTTTCTTCGGTGGCCGAATTTTCCCTGTCAGCAGCGTAGTCGTTTCCAGATCCTAAAAACAAAAAACAGTAAGATTGATGCTGGTTTCGACCAATTCGTCCCCGCAATTGATAAAGTTGAGCCAAGCCGAAGCGTTCCGCTCCCTGAATAATCATTATTGAGGCATTGGGAATATCAATCCCCACCTCAACTACAGTTGTGGAAATAAGAATGCTGATCTTATTTTGAGCAAAGTCTTTCATAATTTTTTCTTTTCTGTCAGATTTTAGTTTTCCATGAAGGAAGCCAAGTTTAAAATCAGGGAAGATTTTTTCAGATAATTTTATATATTCTTCCTTGACTGACTTAATCCCCAGTTTATCAGAAGGGTCAATTAGAGGACAAATAACAAAGATTTGTCGTTTTTTTTCAATTTCTGATTTAACAAATCGATAAACGTTTTCTACTTCATTTGGTTTGACTATTTTGGTGATAATTTTTTTCCGTCCGGGCGGCATCTCATCGATAATTGACAAATCAAGGTCGCCATAGAGAGTCAGGGCGACTGAGCGGGGAATTGGCGTAGCCGTCATTGAAAGAAGGTGGGGGGCTATTTGGCCATTGGCCATTGACGATTGTTTAACCAAGGCGGCTCGTTGAGCTACCCCAAAGCGATGTTGCTCGTCAACTACGGCTAAAGCTAATTTTTTAAATTTAACTTTTTTTTGGATAAGGGCATGAGTGCCGATAACAAGATTAATTTTTCCCTGAATTATTTTTTTTAAAATTTCGCTCTTTTTTATCTTCATATTTTCGTCTGATTTCGTCTCTCGCAGGAGTATATTTTCTCTGGTTAACAAACCTATGGTAAAGGGGAAATTTTTTAGCAGGTTGGATATGGTTTTGAAATGTTGTTCAGCTAAAATTTCTGTCGGGGCCAGATAAGTTGACTGGTAATGGTCAAGTAAAGTGTTTAAAATAGCTATTACGGCGGGAATTGTTTTTCCGCTTCCTACATCGCCCTGTAAAAGTCGGTTCATTGGTGAATCTTTGTTTATGTCTTGGATAATTTCCCAGGCGGTTTTCCTTTGACCGGTGGTTAATTTAAACGGTAGATTTTTGACAAAATCTTTTGTCTGGCGGAGTTTAAATTTAATTGCCCGAGCTTTTAGGTTTTTATTTTCTTGGCGAATTAAATGGTTTCTCCCTTGAATTAAAAATAATTCATCAAATTTTAAACGATGACCAGCTCGGTTTAGCCATTTGGCGTTTTGCGGAAAATGAATTTGTTCCAGGGCAAATGAAATACCGGTCAAATTATATTGATTTCTTATTTGTCGCGGCAGCCAGTCCTCTATTTCTTGGCTTAACGATAGAGCTTGGCGAATCAAGAACCTGATTTGTTTTTGACTTAAACGGGCCGTGGTTGGATAAACGGGCACCAAACGGCCGGTATGAATTGGGATTTTATCGGTTATTTCATAGGAGGGATTGAGCAGTTGCAAACCATAATGGTCGTCGTAATCAATCCGGCCGGCTAAATAGATTTTTTGTCCGGATTTAAATATTCTTGCTAAGTATGGCTGATTAAACCAGATTACTTTTAGCGAGTCAGTTTGGTCGGAAACAATGGCTTCGGTAATTATCATTCTCTTTCGTGGCGAACGATGATTGGCGACTAAATTGATTTTTGCTCTAATAGTGCCGGATTTTTTGGCTTTTAGTTCGGCAATAGTCAAAATTTTACTATAATCGTCATAACGGAAAGGGTAATGGCAAATTAAATCCTGAACGGTTTTTAGGCCTAATTTTTTTAATTGTTTAGCCGTAGTTTTTCCCACTCGGGTTAATTGGCTTAAGGGCGTTTTTAGAGTAATCATAGTAAATTATTTTAGCATTTTGACGATAAAAAAAAAGATTTGCTTGGTTTATCTGTTTTAACGAACAAACTTGACTTTTTCTTAAATTTGAATATAATAATTATTTGTTGGAGAGGTGGCTGAGCGGTCGAAAGCGGGAGTTTGCTAAACTCTTGTACGGTTTTTTAGCCGTACCGTGGGTTCGAATCCCACCCTCTCCGCCA